>NZ_CP007203.1:2842927-3182252 GCF_000340565.2 Nodularia spumigena CCY9414 | reverse complement strand
TAAGTTTTGGGGGGTTATTGACTACATCATTGTCAGTATCAAAACCAATACCGTGAATTTCTCCTCGTTTGCTGCTTTGGAATTCAAATTCCAGGATGGTGTTGTTGGTAATATTGTAACTACCAATGTCCAGTTTTTTCCAGGTGTTACCGGATAGTCCTAGTTCAGTTTTATCAGCAGAGATAGTGAATTCATTTGTGACATTTTGGGAGGCGGCGGAAAGAGCGTATTCGTTGCTATTACCGTTGATATTGACGCTGATGTTATTCTGATTCTCGTAGAGTTGGATATTGCGGAACTGACCATTACTATCAGGTGAGGCTACATCATGGTCATTGGCAAAGGTGAGGTAGTTGAAATCTCCGGTGAAGTAATCTCCTACGGTAATACTGTAAGATTGCCAACCAGAACCAGTGCTATAGTTTTTAAAGTTATTCAGTCCCCAATTTTGAGTTCCACTAAGTTGGAATAAGTTTTGGGGGTTATTGATGACATCATTGTCAGTATCAAAACCAATTCCGTGAATTTCTCCTCGTTTGCTGCTTTGGAATTCAAATTCCAGGATGGTGTTGTTGGTAATATTGTAACTACCAATGTCCAGTTTTTTCCAGGTGTTACCGGATAGTCCTAGTTCAGTTTTATCAGCAGAGATAGTGAATTCATTTGTGACATTTTGGGAGGCGGCGGAAAGAGCGTATTCGTTGCTATTACCGTTGATGTTGACGCTGATGTTATTCTGATTCTCGTAGAGTTGGATATTGCGGAACTGACCATTACTATCAGGTGAGGCTACATCATGGTCATTGGCAAAGGTGAGGTAGTTGAAATCTCCGGTGAAGTAATCTCCTACGGTAATACTGTAAGATTGCCAACCAGAACCAGTGCTATAGTTTTTAAAGTTATTTAGTCCCCAATTTTGAGTTCCACTGAGTTGGAATAAGTTTTGGGGGTTATTGACTACATCATTGTCAGTATCAAAACCAATACCGTGAATTTCTCCTCGTTTGCTGCTTTGGAATTCAAATTCCAGGATGGTGTTGTTGGTAATATTGTAACTACCAATGTCCAGTTTTTTCCAAGTGTTACCGGATAGTCCTAGTTCAGTTTTATCAGCAGAGATAGTGAATTCATTTGTGACATTTTGGGAGGCGGCGGAAAGAGCGTATTCGTTGCTATTACCGTTGATGTTTAAAATCACCCTGGGGGGTTCGTTGAGAAAATCATCATTAGTGATGGTTCCAGTAACTGCGGTTGCGGTAGCAACTGTATAACCCGTGCCAGAATTTAAGGTTAAAGCAACAGTTTCATCATCTTCAACGATGGTATCTGCTGTGGGGTCAATGGTAAGAGTTGCGGTGGCAGAATTAGCCGCAAAGGTAATAGTTCCAGTCGTATCTGTGAAACTGGCTGCACCAATTTGGCTGTAATCGTTATTGAAGGTGGCTGTACCAGCAACGCTATAATTCACAGTTAAAGCATTGGTGGTGTTTTCTGTACGAGTGAAGGTATAAACTAGGTTGGTTGTGCCATCTTCGGTGACGCTATCTGGAGATATTGCTAGGGTAATTGTAGGAGTAATATTAGAGGCAGCAATATTACCACTGATAGTGTACTGCCCCAAACTGCCGTAATCTGTGTAGCCGGTAGTAAAAGGATCTCCTTTACCTACACCATCAATTTTGAGGTAATAGGTTCCAGCCGCCACACTTGTGTCGATACTTGCAAAGAGTGACTCTGTGGGATTGGAGGATACAATTAATGTACCAACAGAATCGTATAACTCTGCTAAAATGTCTAGGTTTGGTCCGCGAGTAAAGGGATTCACGGTTAAGCTAATTGCACCAGCACCCGTGAAAAAACTATAGTAATCAATATCTGTATTACGTTCGATGATGCCACTACCATTCAATGTTGTACCAGAAACATTTAATGCCTTGGCTGTAGCAATTGTATTACCAGTATCATCTGTTCGGTAGCCGAACCCATTTTTGGTCGTAATAATTTGCAAATCATCTTCAGTATTGGTAGCGGAAGCATACTCGCCTTTGGTCCACTGGGTTACGTTCTGGAAGTCTGAGTATCCCATAATTGGTGCCCAGCCAGTCTCCCCGCTACCATGTCCATAGTAGTATTCTTCTCTTGGGTTAATAGTTCCATCATGCTTGAGTCCTAGAGTATGACCAACTTCATGGGAGATAGTCTCAGCAATAGGTTTCTCCTGGCCGCCCATATCCTTACTAAACATAAAAGTGGGAGTATCAGTACCCCAATTGAAAGAATTAAGGTAGGCGATTCCTGATAATCTCTGACCAATCCAGTCCAAGCCGCTACCACCGATAACAGCACGCACACCCCAGCGAGTATCGTTAGCACCACTCTTAATCAGATCGTTAATATCTGTTGGTGCTTGGGTTGTGACATTAACATTAAAGGGGATAAAATCTTCAGCTACACGCTGCCAAATATACTGAATTCTTTGCAGTTCAGTCGAGCTAAATGAGGCTGTATTGCCGTCTAGGTCGAAGGCAGGGGTAACAATATTAGTACCATAACTTTCATTCCAGAAAGTACCAGAGGTGGTATGCCCGTTGAAATCTAAATAAATTGTGTGGTTAGCACCTGCTAGGCTGTTTAGGAAGAAAGTTTGGGATAAATCTAAAGCTGCTGATACAGGTGCTGTTAACTCTTGGGGTGGATTATTGATTTGATTTCGATCAACTAAAGGACGCGCACAAGATGAGCAACTACACCCTAAAATGCGTGGATGTGCTGTAGGGATAACAGGATCTACACCTTCGTTGATATTCGGCTGCACAGATGTGATTTCTTGTTCAGTTACGTTATTCCCTGGCGCAAATTTAGAACTAGATGTATCTGTCTGATTCACTTCTGGGAATGCAGCACTTCTCGCTTCTGGTGTGGCAGTTGTAACAAAACTATCTGATAAATTAATTTTATTAGTATTGGTGGGGTTGCCGATTAGACCCACATACGCTATGCGATCGCTTGTGCTATCTCTGGCATTAAGACTGCTGTTGCTGTTATGCAGAAGAATCGACTCAACGTTCCAAGTTCTGGTTAGTGATTGATAATTATGTAAATTCTCCAAACTCAGTTGCGTATTACCTAAGTACAAATATTCTGGAGAACCGTGAGAAACGATATGTAACCTGGTAATTTGGGAATTTTGTTGTAAGACTTCGGTAATTTCCTCAATCCCGTCTCGATTTGGCGAAAGAATAAATGTTTTTACTCCCTCAAGAACTCCTTCCTGTAGCCTTTTGTAGTTGGGAACGGAGGAATCAATAAAAACAACCGTATCGGTATCGGTTTTAGAGAAAAAATAGTTATTTGACATTTTTATGATTTTTTCACCTGGTAACAGAATCTAATGTCTTTAGGACTTACGCACAATTTACGTTTTCTTGGCGTTCTTCTCCCTTGGCGCTAGTACCGCAAGGCGGAAGTCAAAAGTCAAAAGTCAAAAGTCAAAAAGCTTATAAAATGGGCTTTTCAGGGATTTTGAATGGTCTGTTTATTTACGCCGTCTTGTACTAGCCTCCCTTTGGGAGAAGGGGAGACGCTACGCGAAGGCGACTTGGCGGTTAGATAAATCAAGATTTTTGGCAATTGTTGCGTAAGTCCTGGTCTTGTTGCATTGAGGCTAGTTTTTACTAGTTCTGATGCAGACAAGTTTAAGTATAAATAAATAGTAATATAGTTCAAGAAATACTTAGTAATTCTTAATATTATTAAAAGTCAGTTTTATCAAGCAGGTTTATGAGCGATCGCTATAATTGTCGATAGAGGAACTTCAGCAAAATAATTTTGCTGGAATTGTTCTTCCCTGATAGCGGCTAAAAATCTTTCTACAGATGCATCACCAATGTTTTCGCAATTGGTGCTATTATTCCAAATAATGTGAAAATCACGGTCTTCTCTTGTGACTGTGAACCCTAAATATTTTAAAGCTTCGATTCCCCAAAACAACGTTTGGTCACGAATGCCGAGTTTTTCTAAAAGTTGGAAGCGGGTAACAGATTGATTTGTGCGACTCAGATATTTAGCAATACCAACCAAAGTCAGCCAAATTTGCCTGGGTGGTTGATGATTGGGTTTAGACCAGGCGATCGCTAATTGTTGATTATTATAAAGACATCGCCTTAACCATCCACGTAAATCATCCCAGCTTGTCGGACAATCTACCATCACAAGCACTGAATGCTGATTTATCAGTTCAGAGTAATCTTGATTTCGCCAATCTAAGATAATTTGACTATAAACGCAATTTATCGCCTCCGAATTAACCGCAGAACGCACAGCAATTAATCTAATTTCATAGCGCTTATTAAAAGTATTATAATCTAGTTCGGCAATGCAATCACACCTACCTAGAGGCAATTCATCTTTATAGTGTCCCCACCAAATACCAGGAAACGGGCTGTTAGTAGACTCATCCCGAATATTAAAATCAGTTTTAATATACTGTACCTTTTTTCCTTTCCAATCCTGCTGATTGCGATGCCTAGAATTTTCAAACCAGCAATTTTTAATTAACAGTTTTGGCACAGGATTTCCCATTCCACAAGGTTCCAGAAGTTTGAGTTCCAAAAATAACTCTTTGCCTAAATCAGCGACAGTTACTGTTAAATCAGCTTGTACAGTGGGCGTGAGAGTTGTTCCCCCTAAAGTTTGCCTTAACTGCTGATTAATAGCATCTGTAAATAAAGGAATATTTTCCGGTAATAAACTCAAACCAGCCGCAAAGGGATGTCCACCAAAGCTATTTAACAGATGTGCTTGCTTTTTTACCAATTGGTATAAATCAACAAAATTAACAGAACGGGCAGAACCACGGGCTAAGAGGGGAGTAGGGAGTGGGGAGTAGGGAGTAGGGGTAGTACCTTGTGTTCGTTCTTCTGTACTTAATAAAATGGTCGGACGGCCTGTTTCTTGGGCTATTTGTCCAGCGACTAAACCCAAAACTCCCGCAGGCCATTGGCTATCTTCTAAAACAATAACGCTGGTGGTTGATAAGTCTAGCTGGGTAAGTTTTTGTGCTACTTGGGCTTGGACATCTTTTTGTACAGATTTGCGGCGGGTGTTAGCGAGTTCTGTAAATTCGGCTAGTTGATGACAATGTTTAAGATCCCGGCTAGTTAATAACTCTACGCAGAAACTAGCATCGCCTTGAATGCGACTCACAGCGTTAATGCGTGGTCCTAAACCGAAGGAAATATCTGTGGGGCGATCGCCATTTTTCTGGCATAATTCTAATAATCGCCCTATCCCTGGCCTTCGTCGGGCTGTCACTGGCTGCTGAAAGTCGGCTTGCAGTTTTTGAATACCTAATTGCGCTAAATACCGACAGTCTCCACTTAACTGCACCAAATCAGCAATTAATCCCACTGCGACTAAATCTAATAAATCTGTTAATGGATTTTGGGGAACATTTGGTAAGGTTAAATAAAGAGCTTCAATTAACTTAAAAGCTACCGCTACCCCAGAAAAATGAAATAATTGATGTTCACTGGGTAAATAGCGGGGGTTGATAATTGCTGTAACTGGTGGGCGTTCTTCAGGTAATGTATGGTGGTCTGTAACTATGACATCTATTCCTAATTTTTGAGCATAAATAATTTCATTAATATTTGTACTGCCTGTGTCGCAAGTTACTATTAATTTACAACCTTGTTTTTGTAAATTATCAATTCCTGGATAATTGAGTCCGTGAGATTCTTTCAGGCGATTGGGGATGTAATAAGTTAACTGGGTATTTTGCTCAAAAAATTGTCCTAAACCATCCCATAAAACAGCCGTAGCTGTAATTCCATCAGCGTCAAAGTCTCCCCAAATGGCAATTTTATCATTGTTATTTCGTGCCTGTTGCAGTCTTTCCATAGCTAACTGCATTTCTGCGCCAAATTCAAAGGGGCTGGCTGGTTGATAGGTTTTATAGTCGGTAAAGGCTGCTAATTTTTGTTTGTCTTTAATTCCTCTTTGCCACAATAATTGTGCTGCATACAATCCCATTGATGCTGGTGTATACTGTTTGACTATTTGGATGAACCAGTCTGGTGGTTTTTCGGGTGTTTCTATAATCCATTGCATGGAGTTTATTAATAATTAAATTATTGAATAATAACGAACCGCAAAGGGCGCAAAGTACACAAAGAAGAAAGAAATAAGGAAGGTATGTAGGCAATTTGTGCGGTCTCAGAAATCAATTTCTTATCTGTGTTCATCTGTGGTTAATTAGTTTTTGCCATTTTTACAAACAATGTTTAGATTTATTCATCGTTTATTTGAGTTTCATTCACCAGAGGATTGAGAATTATTTCGTTAGCAAGTCCTTCAGATTTACGGGCGCGAATTGCGGGACGGGTTCGCCTATAACCGGCTCTTTCGGCTTTTTGATGTTCGTAATCAATCAGTCTGCCATAATGTTCATGTTTGCTTAAATTCATCGACAAGAAAATATGCTGGCGGATGTTTCCAAATCCTTTGCGGTTAAAAAATTTGACGGCTGGATTGTTGGTGGGATCTGTATCGACTAGCATAAACCGCGCCCCGTCTTCAATCATACGCGCGATCGCTTTATCAACTAATTTATCTGCTACTCCCCGACGCTGAAATTTGGGGTTCACAGCTAGCCATAATATGTAACCGTAAGTCCAGGATGCTTTGGTGATGATGGTTCCTAAAATAAAACCTGCCAATTCTCCATCGGTTTCCGCCACTAGACAATATTCTGGATCTGTATTATAAAGTCCAATTACTTCCCATTCGTCCCAGGTGCGATATAAATAAGGATATAAATCGCTAGTAAATAACTGTTCTCCTAAGTGGTAAACTGGCGAAATATCATCTATCCCTAATTCTCGCACGTAAATCAAATCAGTTTCATCAAAGCTTTTCATATATTTTCCCTAAAATTTAGAGGGATACTTCTGGAATATTGGCAAGATTTGGTAAATAATTCTGCTGATTTTCTGGGCTGGCTTGTGTGCGATCGCAACCTGGAGCAAAATAACAATAATTACAAATTTTACTATTTTCCGACACTTGAGGAAATAGTTGATTTTTTTCGTATTTTTCCAGCAAATTAGTTAATTTATTTAACAGTTGATTCAGTTTCTGGGCTGTTTGCTGATGCTGGGTAGAATCGTAATTAAATGTAATATTTTGCGGTTGAACTTCAGACTGAACAAACCAGTAAGTCATGGAAATATTTTTGGGTAAATAGGCGCTCGTTTCAGCTAATACATATAAATAAAGACGTGTTTGCCAATTCTGTGCTAACTTGCGTTGATTTTGGGGTTTAGGATAAGTTTTCCAATCGAGAATTTGAGCTTGCTGGTTATCTGCTATAAATAAATCATAAACAACTGTTAGCAAATAGTTTTGAATTTGCAGTGTGCGGTAATGTTCGCTTTCTCGGAAAGTTTGGGTATCAGTTGGTGTTAAAATCTCTGGTGCTGCATTGCTAAAACCTGACATCCAGCTTTTTAGTTGAGTATCAGCTTCCAGGAAACTACCAATTGGTAAACCCATTTCTCGCTGTTGCATTAGCAGGTGAAATTGACTACCCAAAGTTTGGTGTTCTTCGTGTTTGGGATCTAAAGGCGAGTTGAGTTGTTCTAAGTAAGTGTGTTGGAATTTACGCGGACAAGCTTCTAGTAAGTTGAGATGTCCTTGAGATAGCCGTAATAGTTGAGTTGTTTCTGACAGCATTCTTTTATTTTAGATGTAGAAACGTTTCCTGGAACGTCTCCAGAGGAGTTTTGACATCATCAAAATGTTCACACTCCCGCTAAGTCCTGGTAAAAAATAAAAGGTGGAAGGATGAATTTTGCCTTTTCCTTCATCCCTCTACCTTTTTATGTACCTGATGCTTATTTAATGTTAGCCCGTGCGTCCCTGACTGCGGCAAAGAAAAATAATCCTGTGAGTGGAATGCTCAATCCAAGGATAATGGCAGTTACCTGAACACCTAAATCTGGTTGTCCAGAAGTAAGTTCAAACACTGAACCGACAGCAGCGATGGCTGTGATGCAAGAACCACCGAGAAATAAACCGCTTTTTGGAGTTAAATACACTATTATTACCCTATGCTACTGGTTTCACGGCTTGATACGAGAAGCCATTTTTAGATAACTCCTGGGACAAAGCCAAAGAATTTTCTACACGATCTACAAATACCACGCCTTTGAGGTGATCCATTTCGTGTTGAATGCAGCGTGCGAGTAAGTCCGTAGCTTTGAGGGTTTTGGGACGGCCGTATTCGTCTTTATAAGCAATTTCTACGGCTTCGGGACGTTTTACGTCTAAATACACTTTGGGAATGCTTAAACACCCTTCTTGGGCAACGCAGACTTCTTTGCTCATCTGTTTGATTGTGGGGTTAATCAATACCAGGGGCGGATGATCTGGGTTATCAGGCTCACAATCGATGACAATCAGTTGTTTATGAATTCCCACTTGAGGTGCAGCCAAACCAATGCCATCGCTACTGTACATAGTTTGCAGCATTTCCCGTGCCAATTGACGAATTTCATCGTCTACTTTCGCAATCCGCTTGGCATCTTGACGCAATACGCGATCGCCTAGATAGTGTAATGTCAAAGGCGGATTTTTTAACTTTTTTTTCTCGACAGCAATTTCAGAAGGCATGATGATCAATGACTAAGTTGTGAAAATTCCTACTATTTCAATTCTATCAACCTCAGATAGCCCCCTGTTGAGATAGAGAAATTCACCGGAATATAAATTTCAATGGAGAAATTCATCATGATTATCAATGTAATTTAGATTTTGGGGTGGTGCGTGTTTAAATTTCTGACAAAACTTGACTATTTGCTCAAAGAAACTTTCCTCGGTTTGCTGCGGGGTGGTTGGATGAATTGGGCGGCTATCAGTACCGTTACAGTGTTATTATTTCTATTTGGCTTGAGTCTGCAAACTTCTTGGCAAGTTGAAAAACTCCTGAATCAGTTTGGTAGCCAGTTAGAAGTTTCAGTTTATCTCGATCCAGAGACAGCAGCCCGCACCATTGAGCCATTTATCGCCCAAATGTCGGATGTAGTAGGGATGCAAACCATTACGAAAGAACAAGCTTGGACGAAGTTAGTCCAGGAATTAGGCATTGCTAATATTGATGGTGCTACGCAACAGTTAGGGGATAATCCTCTGGTGGATGAGATTAAGGTAAAAGCTCGTAATTCTCAGGTTGTACCCAATTTAGCGACTGAATTGGCTAAGTTACAAGGTGTGGAAACTGTGCAGTATATAGATGAAGCTGTAAAACGCGTTGCCCAGTTGCACCGGGGTTTAAATTGGATAACTTTGACGATTACAATTATTTTGACCTTAACGGCGATCGCAGTCAATACTACCACCATTCGCCTGATTGTCATGGCGCGACGGCGAGAAATTGAAATTATGCAACTGGTAGGTGCAACATCTGCTTGGATTTATCTACCATTTATTTTACAAGGAATTACCTTCGGTTTAGTTGGCGGTGCGATCGCTTGGAGTTTCATTTCTCTAATCCAACAGTTTATCAGCCGGACTTTAGCGAATCAACCAGAGTTTATCCAATTTCTGACCAACGGTTTAGAACTTAGTACCGCACAGGTTTTACTATTGCCTTTCATTCTCTTAAGTTTCGGTGCAGTGGTAGGATTAATGGGTAGCTTATTTGCTGTGCGGCGGTTTGCGAAGAATTAAAATTACAGCTTTCAGGACTTGACTTATGGCAACTCAGTGGGAATCTTTACTGCAAAATCTCGGTGAATGGCAAGGCTCATTTACCCGATTCTCACCCCAAGGCGCACTTTTAGAAGATATCAAAAGTGTAGTGTCCTTGCAAGGGTTAAATAATAACCAAACTATCCGCCAGATAGTCAGCCGCCAAGGACAAGAAGATTTAGTTTTAGAATACAGTTCTGTGGCAAAGAGTACGTTATTTTTTGCCACTGGTGCTTTTTCCCAAGGTTCAATTCAGTTAGCACCATTTACAGAATTTGGGGCGGAACTCGGTTTAATTCATGAAAATCGCCGCCTACGTCTGGTACAAATATTTAATAAAACTGGTCAGTTAGATAAAATAACTCTGATTCGCGAACATTTAGCTCGAACTGAAGCAGTAGAACGCCCATCGGTACAAATAGATGATTTATTGGGAGAATGGCTTGGTGAAGCTGTCACCATCTATCCAGATTGGTCTTCCCCAGATCATTACTCTACTAAACTCAATTTACAATTAGATAATGGGCGATTAATTCAAAGTTTAACTTTTAACGAGCGCACAATTACTTCCACTGGGACTATCAACGGTTGTATAATTAACTTTGATCAAAATCCCCAAAAACAGGTTCAAGTATTACTCCTCCCTGATGGTGCTTCTGTGACTTCACCCTTACAGGTGCAATTGCGTCAACCTTTATTTTTAGAAGTTGGTTGGTTAATTCGGCCTCACCTGCGCCAGCGCATGATTCGCAGTTACAACGATAAAGGCGAATGGGTGAGTCTGACATTAGTTACAGAAGAAAAAGTTTAACTTATAGTTTCTCTAATTCGTCTAGCGTCAGTGGTGCTTGGGCGCTATGGCGCACGTACAAAATATAAACTGTCGTATCTCGAATCGTAAACAGCAATCGGTAGATGTTTTTGGATTTTCCATACAGAAGTTGACGGACTTCCTCTGGAAAAATCTCGTGTTCAACTGCTAAGTTACAGCGTCGGGGGTTCTCTTGTAGAGTAGCAATAGCATTCATCAATGCTCGAAACCAACGATCAGCAAATTCTGGATTACGTTCTCGATACCAGCCATAGGCTTGCTCAATTTGAGCTTCTGCAATGGGAGTAATCTCAACCTGAAATGTCATACTTTTGCTGCATTTCTTGAACAAAATCTCCAATGGAGCGAGTTTGACCAGCGTTGAGTTCCTCAAAACCTTGCTGAATACCGGCAATTGTCTCCAACTGATCAATCAATTGGCGTAGTTTGCTAAAATTAACTTTACTAGGATCAAGAAAGGTAACGAGAACTTGAGTGCGATCGCTCAAGTCTTGGGGTAACTCACTAAGTTGAATTTGCCCATTTTGATAAATGCCTTCGATGGTTTTTAGCATGAGTTGTTATGGGGTTGCTAATTCTCTCCATTCTAGTTGCTGCAAGAATTTATTCACCCGCGTAACTAATGGTTCGCGCATGATTCGCAGTTACAACGATAAAGGCGAATGGGTGAGTCTGACATTAGTTACAGAGAAGTTGGCGAAATCAGCTTCAGCCTTTAGTTCTACGGCGTGATCCTCCGGGACGAGCATCGGACTTTTTACCACCTGTCACGGTTCGCGGTGTTGATTTTTTCGCTGATGTTTGTGGTAACTGTTTACCAGTTTTAGGTTTGTGCTTGCGTTCATTGGGAATTGCTTTCGGCTGGGTATAGGAATTGCCTCCAAAGCCAGCAACAACTTCAAAAGGTAAGCGTTGTGCAATCAGTTTTTCGATATCTGCCAACAGATGGTATTCATCGGCGGACACAAGGGATATAGCTTCACCTGACGCGCCAGCCCGACCAGTACGACCAATGCGATGCACATAATCTTCTGCTACATTGGGCAAATCGAAATTGACCACATGGGGCAGTTCGCTGATGTCAAGACCTCGCGCTGCAATATCGGTCGCCACCAATACCTGTAAACTATTGTTTTTGAACTTCGCCAAAGTGTGGGTACGTGAGGACTGGCTCTTATTACCGTGGATAGCCAATGCTTGAATGCGCTCCTCGCCCAACTGCTTCACCAGACGGTCAGCACCATACTTCGTGCGGGTGAAAACTAGGACTTGATACCAATTATCTTGGCGAATCAGATGGGCAAGTAATTGGCGCTTTTTGTCACGGTCTACTTTATAGACTTTCTGTGTCACCGTGTCAGCAGTAACGTTGCGGCGTGCGACTTCAATCATCTTCGGCCGATTCAGCAACCCGGCGGCGAGGGCTTTAATTTTTTCGGAGAAAGTGGCGAAGAATAGCAAGTTTTGGCGCTGTTTGGGCAGGAGCGAGAGAATGCGACGAATATCACGAATAAAGCCCATGTCGAGCATTCGATCTGCTTCATCCAGCACCAAAATTTCAATATGGGACAGGTTCACCGTACCCTGCTGCACATGGTCTAGCAGTCGCCCTGGGGTAGAAACCAGAATATCCACGCGCCCTTCCTTTAAAAGCCGTTTTTGTGGATTAATGCTGACTCCGCCAAACATCACCATCGAGTTCAGCTTTAGGTACTTACCATAATCACGCACGCTTGATTCCACCTGTGCGGCGAGTTCACGCGTCGGGGTGAGAATCAGCGCTCGGATTGGTGAGTATCCATGAGATGTGCTTTTAACATTCTTGTCAGACGACAATCGATGTAGCATAGGCAGGGTAAAGCCTGCGGTTTTGCCAGTACCAGTTTGCGCCCCAGCGAGCAAATCGCTACCCGATAACACCGCAGGAATGGCCTGCATTTGAATTGGCGTAGGTTCGGTGTATCCTTGCTCAGTCACAGCGCGGATAATTTCATGGGACAAGCCGAGAGTAGAAAAAGACATAGGATTCCATAATTAACATCGGCCTGTCGCCTGTGGCGGTGTCAGTCTTAGGCGGACGGATAAAGGTTTGAAGGGCAGTAGCACCAAGACCCAGAGCAAATGCCGCAGCTCTGCATTCTAGCAGAGAGCAGTCTATGATGTCGTCAACCAAAAAGTTTTTTCCCCATCAGCGAATTGAGGCGCTGGGCGATCGCTAAATTCTTGGTAGTTCTAAATAACAACGTCGTTGCAAAGCTTCCTTAAGTAAAGCTTGATATTCCTCATCCCTAATACCATAAGCGCCAAATCTTTCTAAATGAGGATTCATCATTTGAGCATCAAACAGTACAAATTGCCTTTGACGTAACCTTTCCACCAACTTAACCATAGCCACCTTTGAGCCTTCAGTAATGTGGTAAAACATCGACTCACCAATAAAAGCACCGCCAATTACAATACCTAAAATCCCCCCAGCCAGTTCATCACCTTGCCAAGTTTCAAAACTATAAGCGTAACCATTCTGGTAAAGTAACCAGTAAATCTCTTGTAACTCTCGTGAAATCCAAGTAGTTTCGCGATTAGCACATCCAGCCACCACACCCTGAAAGTCACGGTTAATCGCCACAGTAAAACGCTCTTGATTGAGAACACGCTGTAACGACTTAGGGTAGTGAAATCGCTCATCCAAAGGAATCAAAGTGCGATCGCGACTTCCGTACCATCCCAGGCCTGTATTATCATCAGCCATGAGAAAATAACCTTGAGCATAACCCCGAATAATAGCAGCGATATCATATTGCATAATTAAGCAAACAAGCAAAAAACCCTCTCAGCGTACCTTTGCGTTTCCCTCAGCGTACCTTTGCGTTTAAAAAAAGATGACTCAAGCAATCCCACCAATCACCTTACCACCATCCAACAACCCCCATCTCGAAGGAGAATGGTTGCAAGATTCCTTATTACGGTGGCTAGACACAGAATTTTTACCAGAAATAGTCAATCAAAAAATCGCCCAACGCGCGGCGCAAATCTTTGTCCGACAACGCATGGAAGGAGAAAACGACCTAGGATCTCTAGTTATAGCCATTGTTACAGAGATGCAGGCATTTGATTTTTCCAAAAGTTTTTATGGAGAGTTTGCGATCGCCAACGCCGTCAGCGATCTACTCTTAGACAGTCTAGGCATAGACCGTTGTTGTGGAGAATAGCTTGGCTGTGGTCATTAGTTCTTTGTCCAAACTAATGACCAACCACTACCAGCTAGACTTGACCACACCAGGTAAAAGACCTTGATGCGCCCATTCCCGTAGCACGTTCCGAGATAGCCCAAAGTCACTGTAGACACCTCTAGGACGACCAGTTACCCAGCAGCGATTGCGGTGACGAGTCGGCGCACTATTCCGGGGTAGCTGTTGAATTTTCCGGTGAACTTCCAACTTATCCAAAGGAGATACAGCGCTTTTGAACTCTTCTAATAACGCTTCTCGCTTGTCAGCGTACTTTTCTACCAACTTGGCGCGTTTTTTTTCGCGCTCAATCATACTCTTTTTTGCCATAAATTCTCTAACAGATTTAAAGACAGCATTTTCTATCTTACCGTGTCACCGTTAATTATAGGGATATTTTATTTTCCTTGTCCTGCAACTAATGTTTTCCCAGCACTGGGGCATAAATCACTTAACTCACAAGCCTCACAGAGGGGAGAACGGGCTTTACAAACAGCACGACCGTGATAAATCAACCGAATTGACCAATTTTCCCAATCTGGTTGGGGTAACAACTTGATTAGATCTTTCTCAATCCGGATTGGATCAGGAAATTTAGTTAAACCCAAGCGTTGGCTCAAACGCTTAACGTGAGTATCTACAGTCACTCCAGCATTAATACCATAAGCATGAGCTAGAACGACATTCCCAGTTTTGCGCGCCACACCTGGAAGCTGTAATAATTGCTCCATTTGGTTAGGAACTACAGAGTCAAACTCGCTGACAATTTTTTGACAAGCCCCTTGAATATTCTTCGCCTTATTGCGATAAAAACCTGTAGAACGCACCAAATTTTCTAACTCTTCTAAATCAGCATTAGCTAAACTCGCAGCATCAGGAAAGCGTGCGAATAAAGCTGGTGTAACTTTATTGACTCGCTCATCTGTACACTGGGCGGAAAGAATAGTTGCTACTAGCAGTTGGACAGGCGTTGAATAATTCAAGGAGCAAGTTGCATCTGGGTAAAGACGCTGTAAGCGGGCGAGAATTTCTAACGCCCGTTGCTTCTGGGATGGGGATTTCCGGCTCACACTCACTGGAATAACTTTTGTACCCACTCTAATTGGGAAGTTAACTGACTGGTTTCTTTGACGATCAGAAAAATGCCAAGTCCTAAAAGTAGCACTAAACCAGTTTGCATCACACCTTCTTGAATCCGGTTAGGTAATGGCTTACCACGGACACCTTCAATCAGCAAAAATGCCAGTTGTCCGCCATCTAAAGCGGGTAAAGGCAAAATGTTGATAATTGCCAAGTTAATGCTGATTAAAGCGCCAAAGAAGAACAAACCACCTGTATCATTTTGGGCAATATTGGAACCAATTTGCACAATTTTAATCGGTCCGGCTACCTGACTCGCAGTTTCCCCGAAATTAGTGATTAGTTGCCCAAATCCTTGCACTGTCAGGGTGACAAGGCGCTGAAATTCGCTAGCACCAATGTTTAAGGCTTGTCCTATATTCTTTACGGGACGGCGAACAACTTCACCATTGGGAGCTAGTCCGATGCCTATACTACCTCCGCCTGGCTTCTCTTCAGGAACTACATTCACCGACAGTTTTTGGTCGCCACGGGCAATTTCTAGTTGCACAGACTGACCAGGACTATTTTTAATGATGTCTCTGAAAGCTTCAATGTCTTTTAGCTCTGTGCCAAATTCTCTTTGATCAGCTGCTAAGATCACATCTCCTGGTTGAATTCCGGCTTCTGTGGCTACAGAACTGACTTCTGGTGCTAGTTGTTGAATTAAAACTCCTGGGGCGCTGGCTTGTCCGACACCGATGAGGCTGACTTGAGTTACCAAGAGGAAATAGGCAAAGATTAAATTGGCGATGACTCCGGCGCTGATCACGATCGCTCGGTCGAAAATGGGACGGTTTCGCATCAAATTGGGGTCATTGAGGGGAATATCGCTATCTGGGTCATCATCGGGAAAGCCGACAAAACCGCCCAGGGGAAACAGGCGGATAGCATATTCGGTTTGTGGCCCTTGGTACTTCCAAAGAACTGGGCCGAATCCTAAAGAAAAGCGGTTAACGAGAATACCTTGAGAACGAGCTGCGGTAAAGTGTCCCAACTCGTGTACCAAGATCAGAACAGCCAAGACTGCGATCGCTGCTAAAACTGACATAGAGTAATTTAGTCAAAAAATTCGGATATTATTCTTATTGTAATAGTTAAGGAATGGCTAAAGAGTCTTAACCCATCCGCCGGGATCAGTGAAGGGCTGGATTGAGTGAAGGGATGTCTACGACGAGCAACGCCTAAGCACTAACGCACTACTCGAATTTCTATTCCCACACTCAGGCTACCCCATAAGCGATCAGTGGTGAGAACAGGTTGGTTAAGAAAAATACCTAATGCTAGACAAGCGCGATCGCCAAATGAAAGTCCGATTGATTTAGTCGCTGGACGCATCATTCCCGCCTTAAATGCTTGTTCTTCATTAAAAGGAATAACTTCAAGATTTAAATTTCCAAGAATTTGCCTAATATCTTCTGCCGGGATTCCTGCTTCTGCTAACTTTGCTATAACCTCGGATAAGTTGACAGCACTAATGGCTGCATTGTCAATAAACTGCGAAATTTCTTCGCTACCAGTTTCTTGATTGAGCAAAGCTAAAATAGCAGAGGCATCCACCACAACTTCACTCACTCAAAGCCTCCAATCTTCGCTCCTGAATCAACTCTTCAGAAAGTTTTTTATTAGCAGGAATATATTGCCTGAAAAGATTTTGAGCATTTTTGACAGAAGTTTGAAATCGCTCATCGATTGGTCTTTCATCTAGCACAAGCACAGCATTATATTCACCCACTGGCATATCTACTGGAGAATTGACTAACAATTTACCATCGCTGGTTATGGTGACAATTATTTCTAATGTTTTCATAATTAACTTATCTAGTTAGTCAGCCTAATAATTATATAAAAAATACCATGCCGCCTCAAGTTTTGTGCTTTAGCGATCGCACTACAACAAATTCTTAAATTCTAAACAAAGTTCTATTGCTTCTTGGATACGTTCCATTAGCTCATCTACGGATTTTGCTTGTGTGTGACAGCCTTTTAAATTGGGGACTGAAGCCACGAAGTAACCATCTGAGTCTCTCTCAATAATTACACTGAATTCTTTCACCATGTGTCAACTACAATTAGCTCATAATTGAACTTATTGTATCAAATTCAATTTGTTTGCACACGATTATAAGTATAAGAGTAATAATTATACACTACTTAGTGCTTTGACTTTAGCGATCGCTACGACTGTCTACACCTAAGCGCTTTCAATATCTGGTAGTTTTTGACCATATTTTGCGGCTTTTTCTAACCATAAATTTCTCACAATTATCAATTATTGTAACGTTTCTTCTAAAATTTCACCTTGTGCTAAACATCCGCGTAAAGCTGGAATTTCAGCCACAAAACCACCTTCATCACAATTAAATATTCAGATACTTTCATTATTTTAGCAACGTCATTTTTGGGATTATTTAATCCGAGATGAACAGGATTTTATGCTACAGTGTGATTACATTCATTATAATCCTTTCAAACATTGATTATCTGTAAATCCGCAAGATTGGCAGTTTTCAAGTATTCATAGATTTATTGAATAGGGAGTTTATCCTCCGAATTAGGGAGTTGATGTAATTCTCGATATACAATCAAGCGATTTGTACGATTCCTAAATTCGTAGGGTGCGTTAGCGCCAGCGTAACGCACCGATTAAATATCAATAAAAGATGGTGCGTTACATTTCATTAACGCACCCTACGAAAAGAGTGAAAAGCTCACGCACTCTGGAACGTGAGTTACGAAAAGTTCGTCCAACTTTAATCATTCCATCTAATGAAGGGTTTGTCAGTATATAAACGTATCCTGATGCCATTGGTGTAAAAAGCTGAATTATATCACTTATCATACTTCACCTTAATCTTTTGTAGAGACGTACCCCAAACGCCTCTACAAAACCCCTAAATCACAAAACCTCCCTACCCAAATAAGGTTGCAACACCGCCGGTACTTTAATCGTCCCATCAGGCTGCTGATAATTTTCCAAAATCGCTGCCATAGTTCTTCCCACAGCTAAACCGGAACCGTTCAAAGTATGGACAAACTGCGTCCCCTTCTTACCAGCTTCCTTAAAGCGAATATCAGCCCTTCTTGCTTGAAAATCTACACAATTAGAACAACTGGAAATTTCTCGATACTTTCCAGAAGAAGGCAACCATACTTCTAAATCATAAGTTTTCGTTGCCCCAAAACCTAAATCAGCAGTACATAAATTAATGACCCGATAAGGTAATTTCAAAGCTTGTAAAATTGCTTCCGCATTGACTACCAATTTTTCTAATTCCTCAAAAGAAGAACTAGGATGAACAACTTTTACTAACTCAACTTTATTAAATTGATGCAGACGAATTAAACCCCGCATATCTCGCCCATAACTTCCCGCTTCTCGACGAAAACAGGGAGTATAAGCACAGTGATAAATTGGTAACTCTTCCGCAGCTAAAATTTCTCCCCGGTAAAGGTTGGTAACGGGAACTTCTGCTGTGGGTATCAACCACAATTCATCATCAGCACATTTAAAACTTTCTTCGGCAAATTTCGGTAACTGACCTGTTCCGGTTAAAGCATCAGTATTCACTAACAACGGCGGACTAACTTCTACATAGCCGGCTTCGGTTTGCGTCTTCAGCATAAACTGAATTAATGCCCTTTCTAAAGCCGCACCTGCACCAACCAGAGTTACAAACCGACTTTGGGCAACTTTCACAGCCCGCTCAAAGTTGAGAATACCCATTTTTTCGCCGATTTCCCAATGGGGAATAATCTTCGGGTTTTGCGGGAGATATTCATCACCCCAGCGTCGCACCTCTTGATTATCATCTTCACTTGTGCCAAAAGGTGTGAACTCACTGGGTAAATTAGGAAGTGCTAACACCAGTTGCTCAATTTCGGCTTTGAGGGCTTTTTCTTGGGGTTCCAGTTCACTTAATTGGGCTTTAACAGAGTTCCCTTCGTCGCGCAGGGCTTGAATTTCTGGAGATTGAGGATCAGTACCAGATTTAATTTTCTGTCCTACAAGCTTACCAATTTCGTTGCTGCGGGCTTGAAGTTGACTGCGTGTCCCCTCCAGTTCCCGTTGTTGCTTGTCTAACTGTAAAATCGGTTCGATGTCGTATTTACCACTACGACTGTTCAAGCGTTCTTGGATTAATTGGGGATTTTCCCGTATTTGCTTAATATCCAGCACAGATTTTTCTCGGTTTTTTTGCCTAGTGTCTTCTTGCCAAAACATCAGCATATCCTGATTTTGACTTGCTAGGGCAGGAATTGCCAATCTAACAATTTCGTTCTGCTAATCTTGCTCAAGCTAGAAAATTCTATATTAATTCTGATTCGGACTAAATCTGTTACATTCGGGTAATCCGATTGAGTAGCCAAATCGACACTGCAAGCCCTGCAAAGTGGGCTGAGACGGTGTTGATATTTGCCTGGACTACAAGCATATCTAAACCGCTAATAATCCGCGTGGGGTCAAATAATTGAGTGGTTGCAGCTTGGGGAGATATCGACCTGGCTACCAATGTCCCCACGATCGCTTGTGCGCCCAATAATGTTACTAGCATTCCCACTAAATTAATCCACAGTCCCAGGCGTAATACTTGCAAGGTTTCACTTTTGCGAGGGCGGTTACTGGGATTTGAGGATTGCAATTGATTACCTATTCTGGTATAGCGATAAGCCAAATAAATGCCGCCACCTAAAATCAGAATTCCGCAAACTGCTAAAAATACGCCAAACCCAGTCCCAGGATTATTACCTGTGCCAGTTCGCTGCTGACTAAAGATGGCAAATAGCAGCACAATAATGGCCGAAACAACGCCTAAGACTAGTTGAATCCAAAAACTAATCCAACCTGTTAGACGAAAGGTTTGGGCGATCGCACGGAGATTAGAGGAAGACGATGGGCTGTCGGAATTTTGTGACATACTGATCACCAATGTGCTAAGGACTTGTTAAATTTAATATCACACTTACCAGATGGGATATGAGGATCTCAAGTCCAGATAGTCAGTGTTGAATGCTTATTTGATTGTGTCTACAAGCTTATAGGTTTTTATCCCGACTTTTCACATACCTAAATTTCTGAGGTTGTTTACTGGGATAATCACCGTAAAACAAAGTGTTTATTAACTTTTGCAGACAAAACGGCATTTTGCTTGTAAAATTTCTTCGATGGCATTTTATGTTTAGGCAGTTCTCACCAGTTTGGCATCACTTGACACCTGGAAGCTGTCCAGGCGATCGCTTTAATTGCTCCTCTCCACAATACCTATAACTTGGGTAGGAGTGTGATATTTTGCGCTCCTCAAACTTGCAAATTCGTCCCGCGTTTAGCCGCGTGGGTAATTGTTTTAATGTTTACCCTTTGAAAAACCTGCCTAGGTAGCCAGATATAACTGCTTATTTGGTAGTAACACTATATACTGACTACCAGGATTTTAAATACCACTATTATCAGGCATTTTTTCGCCATTCACTAAACCATGAAACTTGAGGATATATATCAATTCTTTGAGAATCCTCCGCCAACTTATCTCTGTCAGGAAGTAGCAGTTTGTTACATCTTGTATATTCTATTACAGGGTGATTCCTACGGAACTGAGTTAATCCAGCGACTGGAAACTGAATACCCAAGCTATCGACTTTCGGATACGGTACTTTATACTGCGATTAAATTTCTCGAAGACGAAAGGGCGATTACTGGGTATTGGAAGAAACTCGAAGGGCGAGGAAGACCCCGGCGAATGTACCAAGTTTCTCCAGAATGGCAAGAACGATCACAAAATTTGGCGCATCTTTGGCAAGATTACAGAAAGGGGAGGACAATTTAATGAATAAATGAATAATTGCTCATCAATGATGTCTCCGAAATCAATACAATAATAATTTAGTTATGGATACTGCAATTGTCCCATCTACGTTGCTGCTCACCTTGTTGTTATTAGTGGGGCTGTTTTTCTTTATTCGCGCCTCAACCAAAGACCGCACAACAAAAGCACAACTTGTATCTGAACAAGATGAAACTGCTTTAATGGCCCAGGTTAAGGAGTATTTTCGCTCACGTTCTTACCAAGTAGCAGCAATAGACCGAGAAAAAAATCAAGTCATTTTTGAAGGTTTTGTTCAACCGAGTTGGTTTTTAGCAGTGTTTTTAACACTGTTAGCATCTGCGGGTATGCTCTGTCTAGCATTAGTTTTATGGCTGCTTTTTCCTAACTTCGGTCCTTTGTTTCTCGGATTAGTACTACTGTCACCTTTAAGCGGGCTGTTTTATTGGCAAAAAGCCGGAAGATTTGAAAAGGTATCGTTCCAGATAGAAGAAGCAAACCAGGGTGAATTACCCTCTCCAAGTAAAATTACTATAATTGCCCATCGAGATGAACTCATGGAGTTACAGAGGGTTTTACAGTTAAAATCTGCGGAATAAACATGAGGGAGGAGGACAAAGTTGGCAGGGCTATATAAGTTTTCCCTACGACAATGGCATCGCAGGGAAAATATTATATCTGTTTACAGAGCCTCTTAGGCAATCCATTAGGGGAGAGCGCAACTCAACTCTCACTTGCGGATGCATTTTGCTCTATCTGACTCCCCTGTGCATCATTTGACTAGAGATCAACCTATACAAACTAACGTGGTTTGAGAAGAAGTTGATTTTCCAATTAAGTGCGATTAACTCGACTGGATATACTGGCAAATCAGTTACAAACTTAAAAAAAACAAAAACTTTGCATAAACTGAGCAACTTTACCAGTTAAATGATTGTCAGAAGCCACATTAGGTTACTTTAAGATAACCATTTATAATTTAGCGGCTACTAGCCATAGCCACTGGTTCTATACCTGCTGGAGATTCTAATGTCCGCAGGCTGGGAAACAAGAAATGGTTTTCTTCTACGTATTGAGCGCCAAACAGCCCTTTTTCTGCCCAGAAATAACGGTCTGTGGTGTGTTCATTTCGCTTTACAAGTAGCAATGCGGGTGGCGCGATTCCTTCAGCTTGAATGAATTTTCTCGCTGCTGTCACAGGTTTTTCTTCGCCACTTTCGATGCTATATTGAGGCACGTGTTCTAGAATGCGTCGTCCTTCTTGGCGACGACGACTTTTCCGCTTACGTCTTCTAGCCAAACTATTTTCCTCCTCTTTCAAGCTATAGATTGTAGTTATAGCTACAAAATCCGTCGCAATTATATAAGTTCTAGTTCAAAATATCAATAGTTTTTAAAGTTTTGATACATAAGAAATAATATATGAAGTTGGTAACGCATATAATCCCCTGGTGCAAACCATTACTGCAAAGATTTAGTTAAGCTTTATTAAAAGAGTAAGAAAAAATAAAGCAACTTCCTTCTATCTTCCCTCAAATTCTGTGATCCTGAGCAAAAGCTAAAAATGTTAATGTCTGCCAGTTCAGATTTTGTTGCTCTATGTCGAGAGCAAATAGCACTGCTAACCCAAGGGCTGGGCGCTTCTTTGAGTGTTGTTTACTTAACACAAGAATTGGTAGATGCTCCGTCTGGTGAGGCGAAACTAATTCCTGTGGTGGTTTACCCGGAGACAGCAGTATTACAACCAGGGGCAGAAATTGCTCAGGCGACAGTAGCCGATGTTTTGGTAGTACCTCAGCCAGACAGTAAGTTATTGAAAGCCGGGACGGGATCACCGATTTCATCACAGGACACAAAAAAACCAGATGCTGAACAACCAGATTTAAATCAGGAATCTCCTCTGAGTGAACGCCAAATTGTGCTGCCTTTGATCCATGAAGGTGTGATGATGGGGCTATTGGTGACGGGTAGAGAAGATCGGGCATGGAATGAACAAGAGCAAAGCGAAATTCAAAAAATAGCCCAAACGCTGGCGATCGCCTGTATTCTAGATCAACGTCGAGCTTGGTTACAGCATCAGCTACATCAACAACAAATTCTCCAAGAACAGCAGCGAGATTTGCTCGATAACCTGCTGCACCAATTTCGTAACCCCCTGACAGCAATCAGAACCTTTGGCAAACTGCTATTAAAACGACTGCGAGCAGGTGATCCCAACCGAGACGTAGGAGCGAATATCGTCCGGGAAAGCGATCGCCTCGAAGAATTGCTGCAACAATTCGATCAAGTAATTGATTGGACAGAGGCCGATTTCGCGCCCAAGTCATTGCCCGAACACGAAGTATTTGTAGAAGCAACTGTACAAAGAGAACCCAAACCAGCACTATTATTGCCGGGAACAGGAGACAAAGAAACTGATTGCTTTGTAGTTGATTTATTAACACCATTATTAGTATCAGCTCAAGCAATAGCACAGGAGCGTCATCTACAACTGAAAACCGAAATTCCTGGGAATTTGCCACCGATATACGCCAATGTCAAAGCATTACAAGAAGTATTCAGCAACATAATTGATAATGCCCTAAAATATACCCCTCCCGGTGGCAAGATTTTAATTCAGGTAGGACAAGAAAAAGCTAATTTTCAAGGAATTGCTATTAGTAATACTGGGTCGGGAATTCCACCAGAAGATTTAGCACATTTGGGAGAACGCCATTATCGGGGAGTACAAGCGCAAACTGAAATTCCTGGAAGTGGTTTGGGACTAGCGATCGCCCAACAATTAATACAACAAATGCAGGGCGAAATTGAAATTTTCAGCCCTGCAATTAACTCATCTATGTCTTCAGCCGATGCACCGGGAACTACTTTTATAATTTGGTTGCCTATGAGGAAGCAGGGGAGCAGGGAGCAGGGAGCAGGGGGGAGAATAGGCAGGGGGGAGAAGAAGGTAACTTACCAATGACCAATGACCAATGACCAATGACCAAGACTATTTAACTGAAACCAGGAACTGTTGATTGATGGTCATTTGTAAATCGGTATCTGGTGCGATCGCAATTAAGTCAACGCTGTTTCTGCCAAAGAACAGACCAATCAAACCACCGATAGCCGCACCACCCAGCACTTCTTCTGTAGCCACCGCGCGATCGCCTGTGACAGCAGACACCGCCGCCGCCGCACCAGCACCTAATACAGTATTCTTGATAATTGTATTGGTGCTAGTACCCTTTCTAATGGTTTCAGTTTTAGTAATCACTTCTGATGAGGCGTTAATCTGATACTCTTCACCTGTCGTTAAAACTAACTTCTCAGCAACGAATTGAGAACCGCCTTGAGCAGGTTTGAGTTTACCGAAAACTTGACTACCAGCCGGAATTACTACAGTACCTTCTTGGGTAACTACATTTTGGTCTACTGTCAGAGTCAAAGGTGCTGTTTCATTTTTGGTCACCAGAATTTTTTCTGCCTGATCATACTTCACCGGAATCGCAGTCCCTTGGGGAATGGTTACAGATATCGGTGTAGGTGTAGTAGGTTGAACAGCTACAATATAGGGCGAACTAATTGCTGAGGCTTGACCAGAACGGACTAACGCCTGATAGATAAAAGCTGCTACCTGTGCGCGTGTCGCTGTTGCAGTGGGATTGAGGAACTGAACATTAGGATAGTTGACCACAATTCGCTGTTCAGTTGCTGCGGCGACGGGACTACGCGCCCAGTCTGCAATATTAAAGTTATCACTGAAAGTTTGCAGCGTGCTTTGGGCATTAGCAGTGGGCGAATAATTGAGACCGTTGGCTAAAGCTACCAAAGCCTGTTGGCGGGGAATAGCCTGATTAGGCTCGAAGCGATTACCGGGATATCCTGATAAGAAGCCATTAACATAGGATTGTCTAATGGCATTAGATGCCCAAAAATTACTGGGGACATCCACAAAATTAATTGCTTGCCGTTCTGGTGTGCTTGAGAAAGCGTTGGTAACCATTGTCGCAAATTGAGCGCGGGTTACTGGCTGTTCGGGGCGGAAACTACCATCAGGAAAACCAGCAATCACTCCTCGCTGTGACAACTGTTGAATGAACTGTGCTGCCCAATAGTTAGATGGAATATCAGAAAATCTGGTTTGAGCCAAAGCTGGTGCAGCTGTCATCAAGGGGGCGACAGCGCCGACTGTGACGCTTAAAGCCATAAATGCTGCGGTTCCAGATTGCCAACGATTTAAATTAAACATTGCTTTTTACTCCAGTAAATTTAAGTTTTTTTCTCTTAGCTATTCAGACAAGTTGGGTGATGAAAAGTTCCTCGAATTTTTATTTTTCATCAGTGAATTGGCAAGATTTTGTAATTTGTAAAAATCATATTTGTCTGTTTAAGAATTCATATTTATCCCATTCCTTGATGAAAATGCGTCCAATTAAACTAGGTCTTTAGGCTTTGTTTGTCAGCCAATAGCATCGGTTTAGTGGCATAATCAAGCGCAGTCTTCGACAGATAAATTGAGCGCTCACGCCGAATTAATCATCTAGAATTGGGATGAATATGAGGATTTTACAAATTTAAATCAAGTCCGTTCTCATTTTGGTTTGCTAGTTAATTAATTAATTTCATCAGTAATTACTAACAACAGGAAAATCAAAGGAACTGATATATTGACTGAGACGCTACGTAAATAAAAATAGTTGCCAGAGCATGAAACATTTTTGACTATTTACCTCTGAGCATTCCACTAGCTGGGTGTTGACCTATTTGTATAGATGGCTGGAGATTTATGAATAAAGAACGAAGCGATCGCCTGCTAGAATTACAGTGGCGATCGCTCATGGTAGATCATCAAAGACACGGCTAAAATATAATCAAGCTTAGTAGCGGTCTATAACTAAATTAGAATTAAGTCCCAGCCTCAAATCTTGTTCTGGTCTTAAAACGAAGACTTCAGCTTCTTTTTTCCGTAACAGTACACTGGCTAAAGCACCCGCCGCCGCACCACCTAACGTTTCTCCAATTTCAATTCTGCGGTTCCCTGTAATTAATGAAATTGCCGTAGAAGCACCAGCACCAATAGCCGCATCTGTTAAAACTCTGCTGCTATCATTTTTACTAACTTTTTCAGTTGTGGTAACAGTCTGAGAAGAAGCATTAATTGACTGGCGACGACCAGAGGGAAAGACTAATTCCCGTGCTACGAAGCGCACACCTCTTAAATTGTCATTATCTCTGTTTCCGCCGTTGAAATATACAGGTTCTAACCGTCCTACAACTTCCGTGTTTCTCGGAATTAAGACATTTCTCTGACTATCGGTGATGTCGTTGGATATTTTCAATGTCAGGTCTAATGTTTCCCCGCGACTCACAATAACTTTCTCCTTATCGTGTGTAACAGGAAAAATCACGTTGGCATTAGCAGGAATTGTGACTGTTCTCGATTGCCCCATATTATACTGAGCATTAGCAGGAGCAAAGGCAATCATCGGCATCACCGCAGTGGTAGTAATTGCCATTGTCATCAGTGCGGCAGTTCTAGATTTCCATTGGTGTAGGGTAGTCATAGGATGCTTGCGCCTTATCTCTGTTGTCTATGATATGACGACGTTTGACGAAGATTGTTTCTGGCTATCAGTTATCAGTTATCAGTTATCAGTTATCAGTTATATTTTTCTTGGAAGTTGAAAAACTTAGTCATAATAATGTTAAGATTGATAAAAATACTGACTTAAAGACTAGAATAGTGATATTCACATAGGTAAACTATAAAATAGTGCATCTGTACTCACAGTTCGTAAAACATTAGATGCGGCACTATAGCCTCAATGATTCCAGTCCAACTTATCCTCAAAAACTTCCTCAGTTACCGTGATGCAACTTTAGATTTTCGCGGTTTGCATACGGCTTGTATTTGTGGTTCTAATGGTGCGGGTAAATCTTCTCTTTTAGAAGCAATCACATGGGCAATTTGGGGTCAAAGCCGTGCCGGTGTTGAAGATGATGTGATTCATTCGGGTGCAAAAGAAGTTCGGGTTGATTATGTGTTTCAATGTAATCAGCAAAAATATCGCGTAATTCGCACCAGAGTTCGGGGTGCTAGTGGTGTCTTAGAATTTCAAATAGAAACAGCTTCGGGGTTTCGCGCCTTGACTGGGAAAGGAGTCAGAGCTACACAGGATTTAATTTTACAACATATCAAACTGGATTACGACACTTTTATTAATTCGGCTTACTTGCGTCAAGGTCGTGCTGATGAGTTCATGATCAAGCGTCCCAGTGAACGTAAGGAAATTTTAGCAGAATTATTAAAACTGAATCAATATGATCAATTGGAAGAACGGGCAAAAGAGACATACCGCCAGTTTAAGGCGAGAGCGGAAGAGTTAGAGCGTTCTTTGGAATCGAGCCAAATTCAGTTACAACAACAAGAAGCAACACAAGCCCAAAAAACAGAGTTAGAAACTGAACTCAACCAATTGCAACAAGTTCAGGCTTTTGAGAATATTCAATTACAAAGTTTGCAAGTTGTTCAGCACCAGCGCCAAAATTGGGAACAACAGCTGCATTTTGTCAAGCAACAACATCAAAATTTAACTCAAGATGGCGATCGCTTGCAACAAGAACAGTCAGCAGTTCAAACTCAGTTATCAGATTTAGAAGCCATCTTAAATCAGGAAGCTGAAATTAACACTGGTTTTACACAATATCAAACTCTCCAAGCTCAAGAAGAAGCTTTTGCGACTAAATTTCAAGCATATACCCGTGCAACGGCTTTACTTCAACAAAAGCAACAGGAATTAACTAACCAAATACACGCACTAGAAAGGGAACTGCAACAAGTTGAAGGACAATTAGTTGCATTAGAACAACAAGAGCCAGAAATTCAGCACACTCTCAATAAATCGGCGGAAGTCGAAGCAGCTTTAACCCAACTTACCGCAGCTCGTCGCCGTGTGACTGAATTAGATGAATTGCAAATGCAGGTTTCTCCTTTATTGCAACAACGGCAAAATTTGCAAAGTCAACTGGATAGGGTTCATGCTGGTTTAGTAGCGCGTCTAGAACAGTTACAAGCTACAGAAAACCAACTACAACGCTCCTCACAACGTCAACCGCAATTACAACAAGCGGCGAAAGACTTAGAAATCCAGATTTCGCAAATGGAGAAAGACAAAGTTTATTTGCAACGAGTTCAGGAAAAAGGCCAGGAAAGACGGCATTTTATGGAACGTCTGCAAGCTCAACAGCGAGAATATGAAAGATTATTGGCTGAATTGGAGCAAAAACTGGAAATGCTTCGCACCCCTGATGCAATGTGTCCTCTGTGTGAGCGTCCTTTAGATGAACATCATTGGAATCGTGTGGTAGACAAAACCAAAGATGAGTATCAGGATACTGAGGGACAATTGTGGGTATTCCGGGAACAAAAAGCAGTGTCAGACCGAGAAATTCAGGTACTGAGGCAAGAATATCGGGAGATATTGCAAAAGGTATCACCTTATGATACACTCAGAGAACAAAGAGGTCAATTAGCCGCACAACTGCAATCAACCAGTGATGCTGACCAACAATTACAAGAACTAGCTGCGGAAAAACAACATTTAGAGCGATCGCTGCAAGCAGGTGATTACGCCCCAGACAAACAGGCGGAATTGCAACAATTAGCAGAATATTTACAACAACTGAATTATAATGAACAAGACCATGCTCTGGCTAGAAGTGAAGTAGAGCGTTGGCGATGGGCAGAAATTAAACAAGGGCAAATTAAAGACGCAGCCAAGCGACAAGCTCAAATAGTCGCCCGCAAGCCAGAGTTACAAGCAAGCATTTCTCAATTACAGACTCGAATTCAGCAGGATAAAATTGATTCTGACTGTGCAAAAGAAATTGCTCAACTTGAGCGTCAGATTTCGGAAATTGCTTACAGTTCAGAGGAACATCATAACCTGCGCGTAGCTGTCCGCCAAGCCCAATCTTGGCAATTACGTTATCAACAACTTTTATCAGCCCAACAGCAGTATCCCCAACTCCAGCAAAGATGGCAAGATTTAGAGGTTTCCAGAAGAGAGAGATTGGAAGAACGGCAAAAACTGCTGACTCAAATTGAAAGTATTTCTCAAGAGTTAGTTAAATCAGCTAACCCCACTCAGGAAATTACTGTTTTAGAGCAGCAAATTCAAACCCGTCGCCGGCAACTTGATGATAAAATAGCGAATCTGGGGCGTTTGGAACAGTTGATGCTGCAATTAGAAACTTTGCAAAATCAGTATGAGCAACAGCAGCAGCAATTACAATCTTGTCAGCAGGAACAACGAGTTTATCAGGAATTGGCGCAGGCGTTTGGTAAAAATGGCATCCAAGCACTGATGATTGAAAATGTCTTACCCCAATTGGAAGCTGAGACAAATCAACTGTTATCGCGGTTGAGTGCTAATCAATTGCACGTACAATTTATTACTCAGAAATCTGGGCGGAGTAGTAAGGCGAAGAAGAAAGATGCGAAGCTGATTGATACTTTAGATATTTTAATTGCTGATTCTAGGGGAACGCGAGCTTATGAAACTTACTCTGGTGGGGAAGCTTTTAGAATTAATTTTGCTATCCGTTTAGCTCTGGCGAAATTATTGGCTCAGAGGGCAGGGGCGGCTTTACAATTGTTAATTATAGATGAAGGCTTTGGGACTCAGGATGCCGAAGGATGCGATCGCTTGATTGCGTCCATAAATGCGATCGCTTGTGATTTCGCCTGTATCCTCACTGTAACACATATGCCCCACCTCAAAGAAGCCTTTCAAGCCCGCATAGAGGTTAATAAAACCCAGCAAGGTTCCCAAGTCAGTTTGTCAATTTAACTCCCAGAGAAAACGCCAAAAAGAGGATTGGGGAGTTGACAAATGATTTTACATCTGTTAAAATAAAACCGATAAGGAAGAACTAGTTTCTAATACTCAAAGAAAATATTGCCAATCTAGCGTGCAGATTAACTCCCAGAGAACTATCTTCAAATCACTAGCTAAATGATTGCCCATTTAGAGTACAGATTAACTCCCAGAGAAAACGCCAAAAAGAGGATTGGGGAGTTGACAAATGATTTTACATCTGTTAAAGTCAAATGGATGAGGAAGAACTAGGTTCTAATAATTGGAGAAAATACTGCCAATCTAGCGTGCAGATTAACTCCCAGAGAACTATCTTCAAATCACTAGCTAAATGATTGCCCATTTAGAGTACAGATTAACTCCCAGAGAAAACGCCAAAAAAGAGGATTGGGGAGTTGACAAATGATTTTACATCTGTTAAAGTCAAATGGATGAGGAAGAACTAGGTTCTAATAATTGGAGAAAATACTGCCAATCTAGCGTGCAGATATAGTAGATAGATTGGAAAACTGCGGTCATGTTCAGGATAGAAGTGGAAATGCCGCAGTTAGCATCAAAAATGAGCGGTGTTCTGCCTGTACATAGTATCAGATGGTTGAAGATTGTCAGGATTTATTCCAACCGTTCAGTATTACCTATTTTTATCCAACCTTCTTGTTCCCCTTGTGTGCGAATCTTTTGCCAATTTTTATCCTGACTTTCCTCCAGTACAATCAGTTCTTCATTAACACCAACTCCAGCAATACGTTCAGCATCCATACTGGGTTCAACTCGCACACTCAAGCCTTCAGTCCAAGTTACACGTCCTCGGTAAGCCCCTGGTGGTAATGTGTCTGTGGGCGTTGGGGTTGGGGTTGGGGTGGGCGTTGGCGTTGGTTTTGGTGTCGTGTTTACCTCATTCCCTTGAGAAGATTGCTCTTGCAAAGAGGGACTATCATTTGCAAAAATAGGTCTAGGTGGGGATATAAAACTTCGATTCATGAAATAGAGCGCAACTGCAACACCGCTACCCGCTAAAATGGCGATCGCTAAGAAAACACCTAGTATAAACTTTACTACATTCAAAAACATCTTTAAAATCTCATCACCAATGATCAATAGTCAATAGTAAATCTTAAATATTGACTATTGACATCTGAATGATTAATTACCTAATTATTACATCTGTAGCTGAATGCGTTAACGTAACTTACCAAAAGTATCAGTTAAAGGATTGTGTTTCGAGGCTAGACGCGCTCTTCCAGATGCAGCCCATTCTTGTAGTTGTTGAATTTGCTCTACAGCCGTTCGCGCCAAGGGTATAATTTGGCTAGCAGCTTCCAGAATATCGTCGTTAGCAAAATCACGGTTTTGACTAAATCCAATGTGCATCGCTTCAATTAACGTTTGCTCAATCTCAGCCCCGGAAAAATCGGGGGTTTCATAAGCTAATCTGTCAATATCATAGCTTTTCAGGTTATGGGGGCGAAGTCGGGATAAATGAACGTTAAAAATTGCTTTTCTTTCATCTTGGGTAGGTAAACCGACAAAGAAAATTTCGTCAAATCGCCCTTTACGGAGCATTTCTGGCGGTAGGGCTTGGATGTCGTTAGCTGTGGAAACAACAAACACAGGTGAGGTTTTTTCGGCTAACCAAGTAATAAAAGTCCCAAATACACGGCTAGCAGTACCTGCATCACCTTTAGCACCAAGTCCCGAAAAACCTTTATCGATTTCATCAATCCACAAAACGCAAGGCGCGAGGGCTTCAGCGACTTGAATCATTTGGCGAGTCCGGGATTCTGATTCACCGACTAAACCACCGAATAAACGCCCAACATCGAGGCGTAATAGGGGTAAATGCCAATGATGTGCGATCGCTTTTGCTGTTAAAGATTTACCAGTACCTTGAATACCTAATAACATTAAACCACGGGGGTGTGGTAATCCGTACTGACGAGCTTTATCAGTAAATGAGCCTCCCCGGCGTAGTAGCCAGTCTTTGAGGTTATCTAGTCCCCCTATATCAGAAATTCGCTGAGTGGCGGGGTAAAAGTCCAGGATTTGGGTTTGGCGGATAGTTTGGCGCTTTTCCTCCAAAACCAAGTCTACATCCTCTGGTTGCAGTTCTCCGTGGGATGCGATCGCCCTAGCTAAAACTCGCCGAATTCTTTCCATCGATAGCCCTTGACAAGAGCGCACCAAGTCATCCAGAATTTTGCCAGATAGGGAGTTTTGACCAGTGCTTTGCAGTAAGCGTTCTACCTCAGTTTTAATTTCTGGAGCTGCGGGTAATGGGAACTCAACTACTGTGAGAACTTCGGTTAAATCGTCAGGAATGGCGATGCGTGGCGATAGTAAGACCAGATTTTTGGGTTGAGATTTCAGTAGTCTGGCTAAATTGCGAAGTTTGCGGGCGATCGCTACATCTTCTAAAAACCGATGATAATCGCGTAAAATCAAGACAGCAGGAGCAGAGGCTGGCAACTTTTCCACAAACTCCAAAGCTTGTAAAGGGTTACGCTTACCAAACCCCGCATCATTGGGGTTTCCCTGGTAGCCATCCACAAAATCCCAAGTATATACAGGCCGATTACCTTGGTTTGCGGCTTCCTCCCGAATCGCCGTTTCTACCCGTTCCTCCTCATAAGTGGGAATATAAATCAAAGGATAGCGGGCGCGTAGCAGCAATTTAAATTCTTCACGAAAATTCATAAGTCTAATTTATAATTCGTAATTCGTAATTAAGAATGACATATTACCACTCCCCACCCCAAAAGATTGGGATAGGCAAGTTAGAGGAATTTTATTGATTTAACAGGTCTATTGCTTGTTCGATGTGTAATTCGCCTTATAGATAGCAAACAGCATCTCTTGGTCAAAACGACTGGGGCAAGACATCCTTTTGCCTTCCAGTGTCTCTCTAACTAAAGCTGACTGTTGATCTGTTGGTGTATTCATGTCATCTAAGCATTTGCCAAAATTTCCAATTTATCCCAACTAGGTTTTTTAGTCCTCTCAAGTCTCTCAGATGTATGTCAAATCTGCTACGATCACAATGTTGACTGTCACTAAATGGAAAATCAGTTCAATACTCAATACTGTAGCCAAAATAAGAGCCTTGATAATTTTTGGCAAAAACGGCAAAAACAAGCATACATAAGCGTTTCGATAAAAAGGTTGTTTAGAATCTCAATACTGTAGCCAAAAAAAGAGTATAAAAAAGAGGGCTGATGTAGTAGAGTTATAGTCTTCCAAAACAACAACTCGAAATCCACACACAGCCGATGTTTGACATACTAGCACTGTTGCAATGCCTACTACCAGAGATAAAAGTCACGACGATGCGGCAATTGAGCTCCTTCATCACGGCCATGTTAGCGATGAGCGGGCGAGTTACAATGTTGGGAATTTCGCGTTGGGCGCTTAGTGGTGGTAGTTATCGGACGGTAATCAGATTCTTTCGTACAGTCATACCGTGGGCAACGGTGTTCTGGGTGTTTTTTCGGCGGCATTTGTTTTGCCCAAATGATGTTTATTTGTTGGCAGGAGACGAAGTAGTAATAAGCCAAGTTTGTATATTTTTGATGATCAGTTTTACAGTCGGAATAGTTAGTTATTTTGTTCAATCTATTTATCAAAATCATAGTTCAATTGTCCCCCGAATTATTCAGGGGATACTAAAATTCAATACACAAGGTTGGGCAGAGGAACAAAACCCAACATTTGCAAGGTTATTTTACAAATAATCCCAAAAACTTGTAGAGACGCGATGAATCACGTCTAAATTCATAGCGTCCCTTGACCGAAAAACGAGACGCAAGCCCCTGACTTTAGGCATGGGGAGAAGGCGGTAAGAACTTTTAAGTTCCGTCAAACGATTGCGTGGCTTTAGCCACAGTGTTAAAATAGATTAGCGAGAAAACAAGTAGGAATAACCTTCAGCGCATTGAAGTATCCTAGTACGGAGCAATCCCGGCAACGGACATATCCGACTCGATTCGGAATAGTTAAAGGGCGAATAATGGCAGGATATGGAGCGTTCATCTTTAAAATATGAAGGACTCAGAAAGTATGCGCGAATGAGAGCAAAAGCTCTTTGAGTGAGTAGAGGGATACTTGAATGTCCCGTTGTCGCCTTTTTCAGGTAGGCAAGAATCCCCTGGCTTTAGACGTGGGGAGGTTCAAATCATCCTGGAAGTTGCTTTTTCAACGCTTCCAAAGAAGCCCAACGACTATCCCCCGGTTTCTTTGAACCATCAGCATCATCGCTCAAAATACCCGGACAATCGAGGTTACAAAGCTGACGCTGAGGTATTGCTAAACACATCTGCTCGTATAACCATTCACTCGGATAAAAATAGCCTTTAGGTGAGAGAGTTTCCACTAAATCTTCCATCACCACTTCCCGTTCTAAAGGCAATTCCTCTATTTGGTTAGCAGCTTCATCTAACCAAATAACTTCTGTGGTATTCACCGTCAAACGTTGATTATATTGCTGCAAACAACGGTTACAAGTACAAGTAATAATTGTTTCTGCCTGACTGGACACTTCCAAGTAATTACCTTGATGATGCACCCGCACACGACCGCGAACAGGTGTCAAGCTTTCCAGACCAGGTAGAAACTCTTGAACTTGAATTTCCTCTGTCCGCTCCGGGGCTTTGGTGAGCTGCGGAATAAAAATTGCGTCCATAGGATTTCGATATAATTACGAAAATTTAGGTTTTACTAACAGCAATCTGCTAATAAGGGACTCCAAAAAATAAATTATCCCATATTGTGGGATGGCCATCCTGCCCGTCCTTGGTTATTAGCAGGCAAGATGCCTGCTCCACAAGAAAATTTGTCAGATTTTTTTATTTGTCAGTCCCTAATACAACCCTATTTTAACTCCTATTATTCAACCGTCGTAGCTGGACAAACCACCAAATTACGGTGCGGTTCTCTCCCACGGCTGAAGGTTTGCAAATCTGCAAATTCTTTCAAGAAAGAGTGGATTTGCCGCCGTTCTGCTGAACTGAGAGATTTTATTTCTACTTCTCCACCAGAAGCCCGGACTTCATTCGCTGCGGCTTGTGCCATGGCGTGAATTTCCGCTTGTCTTTTGACGCGGTAGCCATTCAACTCAATAGTGTAAAAAGCTTGTGATTCTTCGGGTAAGCCTAGATTTAGCACCGAATTAGCTAAATACTGAATCGAATCTAAAACGGAACCATCAGCGCCAATTAACAAGCGGATTTGTTCGGTCGTTAAATTGGTTTGATCAATTGTTAACCAGTAACTATTTAGTTTTGGGGAATCGCCAAATTGAGGCGGGTCAATTTCTAGATTCCCCTTAATCTCCGCAGGTGTTCCTGTTAGTTGCAGCAGCGTTTTTAACCACTGCTGCCCTCTTTCCATCGGACTTTCCAGCATCATCAACCTGTAGTCTTTTTCTTAGAACTCTTTGGCTCAAATGGTAAAGTTCTCTGTTCTGCTGCTGTTTCTTTCTCTTGGGTGGCGACAATTTCTTGTAGTCCCTCTGGTAGAGGTTCACGGGAGAGAATGTAAGTTTGAGCAGTTTGGAAAATATTACCAATTACCATATACATCAAAACCCCAGCTGGTAGGGGGAAGAACAAAAACATCCCAGAAAATATAACTGGTGTGATTTTGTTAACTGTATCTTGTTGTGGATTACCACCACTGGAATTCTGCCCGGAAATCATTTGGCTGACATAAAGGCTCACCCCGAAAAACAGGATCATGGAGACAATATCCCAATTAATCTGTCCGTCAGGATTTTGAGCGCCAACTCTACCTAAAGCTTGAATGAACAAAAATCCTTTCTCTGCTGCTAGTCCAGGAATTGAGCCTTGAATTGTCACGTCTCCTGGTTCTAAGGCTTCTATATTGCCTTGGGCATCTATTTTTACCCTCTCTTCCCCTTTGGTGATTTTCCATTCAGGAACCAGGTTACTTTCGGGATGTTCTGCTAAAAGCGCCTGAAATGGTTTGCCTTCAACAGTCTGATATTGGAGCTTAGTTTTTTCTCCTACTGCTAATTTGTTACCAGCAGGCAGAATAGCTGTCACACGAGTGCGTTCCCCATCAGCAATGTAGATGTTTTGGGGAGCAGTGGCAAAAGCTTGGGGTTGAATGCGTTCAATTTGTTCGGAGGGAAAAATTTGGAGGTTAACGCTATAGTTCGCACCTGCAAAAGGTGAACCCCGCAATGTGGCAAACAGCGCTAATAATACTGGCATTTGCAGCACAAGGGGAAGACATCCAGCTAATGGGTTGCCAAATTCTTTTTGGACATTGACCATTTCCTCTTGCTGCTTTTGCGGATTATCTTTGTACTTCTCTTTAATTTCTGCCATCCGCTTCTGCATCAGAGGTTGTACAATTCGCATTTTCCGCATATTACGAATTGAACCAGCACTCAGGGGATAGAGCGCGAAGCGGATTATCAATGTCAAGGCAACGATCGCCAATCCGTAACTAGGCACAATTCCATAGAAAAAGTCTATGATTGGCAGCATCACGTTGTTTGAAAGAAACCCGATACCAAAATCCATTATTCTGAATTTAACCTGAGCTACTGTAAACTGAACTGAATCTAATTTATCTAAATCATGATTCCTATATGACTATCCTACGCTACGGATAGCCGAATGGGGAAGAAGAAGCAGGGGGCAGGGGGCAGGGGGCAGGGGAGAAGAGAATAGGACTTTAAGTAGAGTCAATAAGTGCTATTTTCTTTTAAATTCTCCCCTGCTCCGGTGTTTCCTACTCCCCACTCCCTATTCCCTATCACTTCTTAGCAGCACCGCTATATAGGGGATTTTTAGCTGTAACTCTTTCGTTGATGTAGTCATAAGTTTCCCGGAAATTCGGAACAGCCCGCATTTCTAGGCGACTACCATTTCTGAGGGTTAATACCATATCTCCCCAAAAGCCGATGCCACGGGGAACTTTGACGATTTTAACCACTTCTGAATAGATAATATCAGTGCGATCGCGTCCTCTCCAACCTCCCGTTACAGAAATCCGGCGGTCGGTGATCCGGAAGCGTAGCCATAAAGCCCTCACAATTGCCCCAACTGCCAATGGTAGCCCCACAACAGTTAGTCCAATTAACGAATTGAGAATTAAGTCCCCGATGTGGGGGCCACCCTCATAATAAACTTCTTCACGAATGCCCATCAAATACCTCTGCTTTTACCAACAACTGCTCTAATTCTTGCAGAAATTGTTGGCTTACGCACTTAGATTCTGCTGCTGTTGGTTTGACAACTATGACTACCCGCCAGCCAGGGGACAAATTTGGCAACAAATCATGTAAAGCAGCTGTAATCTGGCGTTTAATCCGGTTACGAATTACTGCTCTTTTGCTGACTTTAGTGCTAATGGAAACGCCAAATTGTGTGCTGGACAGTGGTTTCTGACTGGTAGCAGTATCCAAGGAAGGCGCTTTTGAACCTGAAGGTCGTAAAGCTCTCAATGTGAAATGAGAACTGTGACGACGAATTCCTTCCCGGAAAACTGCCTGAAAATCTTTTCGAGATTTTAATCGATTTGCTTTGGGCAAAGCCACATCTGTTCTTTTTGCTGGAAACTTCCTAAACGCTCAGACGATGACGACCTCTTTTTCTCCTGGCTCGGATCACGTTTCTTCCGGTTGGTGTCTGCATTCTGGCACGAAAACCAGAAGTTCTTTTTCTCTTACGGCAAGTGCCGCCCAGGGTTCTCTGCATACTCTTCTCCTCTTAGGCGATTTTTATAAAAAGTTACAATCTGCTATTGTACCACTGCAACAGCCAAAAATGATCAATCAAAAATTGCTGATTTTGTAGTCAACGGTTCATGCTTCTGAATTAGCAATTAACAACTAACCAAAAGAGGCAGGGGAGCACCGGAGCAGGGGGCAAGGGGGAAGAATTCCGGATTTTCCCTGCCAACAGGAATACAAGCCCCTAAATTTATTTATGGGGTTCTCCCTGCCCCCGCCCCCTGACCCTTTTCCTCTTCTTTGACAAATATTTAAGAGATACTCAAAAGCCAGGTTCCCACATAACGCAGTAGTGGTACATCCCCAGGAGCGAGAATCTGGCAGTTAAAATGATACATCCCCCCAAAACGGGGAGTTCGCATATCCGAGATCACTAACTCCACCTCTTTTCCTGCTGGTACTGGCTCTTCGGGGAAAATTTCTAGTAGGCGAGCTTCCTTGTTCCACTTGACTTCAGTCAGAGGAACTTTTTTGCCTCCAACTTTTACCTCAATCTTTTTGGGGTTGAAAGTTCCTTCGTAATAATCTGGGTAGCTAACGGCAAACTGAGCTGCTGCTAAATTCATTTTCTTGGCTGGTATTCTGAATCTGCCTCGGTCTATGGTGTTAGGCTCTCCACCAAAATCGAATGTGTAGGATAGCCGATTTTCGCTTTTGACACCGCCAAATAGTATGAGTCCCTCTGAGCTTTGCGCTGCATTCATCACTGAAAATCCAGCAAGCATTGAGCTAGTCACGGCTAAAGCAGAAAGAAGTCTCAGAGGCAGTTTGCCCTTAGAACCTGAAAATCGTAAACTTTGCATAGTATGGGCTTCCTCAAACAAAAAAATAGGTTTGTGATCTAAATAACCGAAATTTAGTTTTTGTAACTAAACTTTACTACTGACAGCCCGAAAATTGACGTTAAATGGAAACAAAAAGTGCCATCAGCTCTAGAAGCTTGAGTAAGTGTAAAATTAGCTTGTGATAAATCTAACTTTTGTTTACGTAAACAGTTTCACTATAAAATTGGTAGAATTTACCCTCAATAAAAATACAGTTGGGATGTGATTTTGTTTCTAAATATGTATAAATGTATTTTAATATAAAAGTTTTGTGATAAAAATTGATCTGTCTAGTCAGCGATCGCCAATGAACTTGAGATAGATTGATGAAAATGAGCTTGATTCAAAGCAGCAATCATTAAAAAATAACTAGGAAACTATCAAGCTAAAAAATATGTGAACCAGGAATACTAAAATTTTGCAATCCCTAAAACAAGCTAAAGACAAAGATGCAAATTTGGTAATCAACTTAGGATTTGCAATATGTGAACCTATTTGTAACTATCAGCAAATGTGACATATGCGAGGCGCAAAGTGAGGCTGGGACTGGAGAACCAAGATTATTCAAGGACAAATTGAAGGTTCAATCTCTCAGAACAAGCGATCGCAGACAGTTATCGCCCTAAAGGCTGAATCAGGGGAAAATGACAGATTTCCCACAAAAAAGGTATTTATCTCCAGGAGATTTCATGAAAATTGCGGTTGCTAAAGAAATTGAAGTTTGTGAACGACGGGTAGCATTGAATCCTGACACCGTAGCCCGATTAATCAAACAAGGTTTGGAAGTATCGGTGGAAGCAGGTGCGGGAGAGCGCTCTTATTTTAGCGATTCTGCCTATGAAGCAGCAGGAGCTACAATTATCAGTGATACTGCTAAATTATGGGGTGAAGCAGATATTCTGTTAAAAGTTAGCCCACCGCAAGAGCGAGAAAATGGTGGTTCTGAAGTGGAATTACTTAAGGAAGGGGCTGTGTTAATCAGCTTCCTCAATCCTTTGGGAAATCCCGCAGTGGCGCAGGAACTGGCAAATCGCCAAGTTACGGCTTTTAGTATGGAGATGATCCCCCGTACTACTAGGGCGCAAAGTATGGATGCTTTGTCTTCCCAAGCTTCACTAGCAGGTTACAAGGCTGTATTAATCGCCGCAGCAGCATTACCAAAGTATTTCCCCATGCTGACAACAGCCGCCGGTACTATTGCCCCAGCTAAAGTATTTATTATGGGTGCTGGTGTAGCCGGATTGCAAGCGATCGCCACAGCCAGACGCTTGGGTGCAGTAGTAGAAGCCTTTGATATTCGTCCCGCAGTCAAAGAAGAAGTGCAAAGTTTGGGGGCTAAATTCGTCGAAGTCAAACTCGAAGAAGAAACCACAGCAGCCGGTGGTTATGCTAAAGAAATTTCTGAAGCTAGTAAACAACGAACTCAGGAAGTTGTCGCCGAACACGTAAAAAATGCCGATGTAGTAATTACCACCGCCCAAGTACCTGGAAGAAAAGCCCCACGGCTAGTTACAGAGGAAATGGTGGCACAAATGAAACCAGGCTCGGTAATAGTAGATTTAGCGGCAGATCAAGGTGGTAACTGCGCCTGCACTGAAGCAGGTAAAGATATTGTTTGGAATGGCGTAACAATTATTGGCCCCATCAATTTACCCTCATCCATGCCAATTCACGCTAGTCAGTTGTATTCTAAGAACCTAACATCCTTAGTGCAATTATTAGTCAAGGACAAAGCTTTACAGGTAGATTTTGCTGACGACATCGTGAATGCAGCTTGTATTACCCACGCAGGGGAAATTCGCAATCAACGGGTGCGGGATGCACTACAAGCTTTAAGTCCTCAAATTGGCACACATTAATGAACCGCCGATAAGAATTTATCTGTGTTTATCTGTGTGCATCTGTGGTTCTAAACAGGAGATATTATTTCATGACTGAGGCATTACTTGCTGCTTTGTTTGTGTTTGTTTTGGCATCTTTTATTGGCTTTGAAGTCATCAACAAAATTCCACCGACATTACACACGCCTTTAATGTCCGGCTCAAATGCCATTTCGGGGATTGCGGTATTGGGGGCGATTGTGGCTGCTGGTGCTAAAGATACCAGTGTGTCGGTGATTCTCGGTTTAATTGCTGTGGTACTAGCGACAGTTAACGTCGTTGGTGGTTTTCTCGTCACAGATCGGATGTTGCAAATGTTCAAGAAAAAGGAAGTTAAGGCGTGAGCGATTTTCTACCAACTGGGATTCAGCTGACGTACTTAGTCGCTGCATCGTTGTTTATTCTGGGTTTGAAAAAACTCGGTTCCCCAGCTACAGCGCGCAGCGGTAACGTCATCGCTGCTGTGGGAATGCTGCTGGCGATTGTCGCCACAATGTTAGATCAGCAGGTGCTCAACTATGAGATGATTTTGGTGGGCTTGGCGATTGGTACCGGAATTGGTGCGATCGCAGCCTACAAAGTCCAAATGACCGAAATGCCCCAAATGGTGGGTTTACTCAATGGTTTAGGTGGTGCAGCTTCAGCACTCATCGCCGTTGCTGAATTTTGGCGGTTAATCGCAGCATCTCAACCCATACCTCTAGATGTCAACATTTCCATTTTGCTGGATGTGTTAATTGGTGGTGTCACCTTAACCGGTAGTTTTGTCGCCTTTGCCAAATTGCAAGGTTTAATCAGTGGTTCACCGATTAAATTACCTTTTCAGCAACCATTTAACCTCTTACTGCTAGTTGGTTATATAGTAGGCAGTGCCTATTTAATCATCACACCCGACAGCTTACCCATATTCTTCGGAGTTGTGGGAGTTTCTTTAGTATTGGGTGTCATGTTCGTTCTCCCTATTGGTGGAGGCGATATGCCTGTGGTAATTTCGCTGTTAAACTCCCTATCTGGGATAGCAGCCGCCGCAGCTGGTTTTGTGGTAATGAACAATATGTTGATTATCGCTGGCGCACTGGTGGGGGCTTCTGGTTTAATCCTCACCCAGATTATGTGTAAAGCGATGAATCGTTCTCTGTTCAGCGTGCTATTTGGTGCGTTTGGTGGGGCGGTTGCTGGTGGTGCTGGCGGTGCTACAGGTGCTACAGGCGACCAAACTGTTCGCAGCATCGATGCGGAAGAAGGCGCGATGATGTTGGGTTATGCCCGTAGCGTCGTAATTGTCCCCGGTTATGGTATGGCTGTTGCCCAAGCGCAGCATACTGTGCGAGAATTGGCAGACCAATTAGAACGCATGGGTGTTGATGTTAAGTATGCCATTCACCCTGTAGCTGGAAGAATGCCAGGACACATGAATGTGTTATTGGCTGAGGCTAATGTGGCTTATACGCAGTTGTATGATATGGATGACATCAATCCTCAATTGGAAGCTGCGGATGTGGCTTTGGTAATTGGGGCGAATGATGTGGTAAATCCGGCGGCGCGTAGTGATGTAAATAGCCCAATTTATGGTATGCCGATTTTGGAAGTAGATCGGGCAAAGCAAACAATTGTAATTAAGCGTGGGATGAGTACAGGTTTTGCCGGTGTAGATAATGAATTGTTCTACAAGGAAAAAACTACGATGCTTTTTGGTGGCGCGAAGGATATGGTTTCTAAGTTGGTTTCGGAAGTGAAACAGCTTTAATAAACCACACCAGACGCAGAGAACGCGGAGGAAGAAAAGAATTTAGATATTTGGCTTGTCTTGGGGGTGTGATGCTTCTGGGACAAGTTTTTTTTGGGAATTTTCCTGATGTCAAGAAGATGTTCAGCAATTAGTTGTACAAACTCAATTTCTGATGTGTTCCATTGCCGAGGACCACTACACTGATGAATACTTATAACATTTTGAATCTTGCAAGACAAGCTAGGACGGGGCACGTCCAAAGTAACGCTGTAGGACTCGTGGCCGCTACTCTTTTAGGCGAAAGCCTATTGGAGCAAGTGACGAGGTAGATTACAGAATCCCCTCGCCTTTAGGCAGGGGAGTGTCAAAAATAAGATTTTTAGCTTGTATTTTTGTAGGAACATGATATAATCAAGCCCCTACAAAAACATTGTTCAACTTTGAGTGAATTATCGCCGTTTGGGAGAACTGCGTCTAATTTCGCGTTTTTCGTCTTCGCGGCGACGGCGATCGCGCCAATCTGCTAGAGTCAAATAACCAACGCCACCAGTAACCGCTACTAGAAGCATTAAGGCTAATAAAGCCAAAATATTCAGGAATGGATTTTCCACGATTCCCCTATAGTCCGTTACGTCCCCAAACCACCATTGCAATTGACCAAGTAAACACAACCAAAAGTGATACCCAACCCAGTGTCAAAGTTGCCATAGTCTTACTTTCTAAATAATTACAAAACGTCTCTAATCCCTATGATAATGGGAAAGAGCAGTTGATTCTTCAACTATATTGCTAATTTATTATACAGATTCTCTGTAAGCTGGGGTTTTATTAGCCCACAACAAGCAATGCCACAGGCTGATAAACTAAGCCATGATTAGCCGCTAAGAAGGCGATCTTGATCCAAAAATGGTCTTACTTATAGATATAAAGTGAACGAAACTGCAAATATGCCATTGATGGCGGAACGGCTAGAATCTCTCAAAGCGGGAATAATTGGGGGTTTTTCTGTTGGTTTGGCTTTTCTAATTACCAGTCTGGTGAATACCCTGGTTGTTGCCAGGTATTTTCCGACACTCGCAAGTCTGCAAAGTGAGATTAATGGGCGTTGGTGGCTGAGTGGGGGAATTGCGGCTTTTTCTGGTTTGTTATTTGGTGTCACCTATCGCTATATCATCCGCACCGATGAAAATCCTCAACTGAAATCTGGTGGTGTAATGGCTTTTGGTTTAGTGCGAGGTTTAACCCAGATAGATTCTGCTCAGACAATTTTACCTGGTTTGGTGCTAGCTGGTGAAAGTGTTTTGTGGTTTGCAATGGGGGCGATCGCTCTCGATACCACAATTCAAATCGGCTGGGTCAAACCTTTTAAGTTGACTCAAGGGAGTGATGAACCTAGCAAAAATTAAAAGTTACACTGAAATAATCACTATTTCGGGAGCAAATACCTGATGTCAACACCTAATCGTTTAAAAACTCCTGCTTTTTTCCAGCAATTACAGTGGGTAGCTGATCCTGTAGGGTATATGGAAAAAGCCGCCCAACAATATCCTGACATTTTTACGGCTCAAGTCGTCGGTTTTGGTAACAACTTAGTATTTGTCAACCATCCCCAGGCGATGCAAGAAATTTTAACCAATGACCGTAAGAAGCTTTTTGCTGGTGGTAAAGAAAATAAAATTTTGCAGCCTTTATTAGGTGATTATTCCATGATTATGCTGGATGGCGATCGCCATCGAAAACGGCGACAATTGGTAATGCCATCTTTTCATGGCGATCGGATGCGAAGTTATGGTGAAATTATTAGTAATATTACTGAAGAAGTTTGGAGCAATTTACCGACAGATAAATCTTTTCTGGCGCGTAATGTCACCCAAGATATCACCTTACAAGTGATGATACAAGCAGTCTTCGGTGTATATCAAGGAGAACGCAGCCAACAACTCAAGAAACAACTAGAGTTAATGGCGAATATATTTCGCTCACCGTTGAGTTCTAGTATGCTATTTTTTTCGTCTCTGCAACAGGATTTAGGCGCTTGGAGTCCCTGGGGTAAGTTTGTTAGGGATAGACAGGAACTTGATAATTTAATTTACACTGAAATTGCTGAACGTCGCCAGCAGAACCTGGAAAATCGGATTGATATCCTTTCGTTGCTGATGTCAGCAGAAGATGAATCTGGTAATCCTATGACAGTTCAGGAATTACGCGATGAGTTGATGACTTTGTTGTTTGCTGGATATGAAACCACAGCTACAGCACTGGCTTGGGGATTATATTTTATTCAGAAACACCCGGAAGTTCAAGAAAAACTACTGCAAGAATTGGACACCCTTGGTGATTCACCAGATCCTATGAGCATTTTCCGGTTGCCTTATCTTACAGCTGTTTGTAATGAAACCTTGCGGATTCATCCCGTAGCCATGTTGACATTTCCCAGAACAGTAAAAGAACCTGTGGAAATTTCGGGTTATGCTCTCGACCCTGGTACGATATTAGTTGGCTCGATGTATCTGACTCACCAGCGTGAAGATTTATATCCAGAACCCAAGCAATTTAAACCAGAGCGCTTTCTAGAACGTCAATTTTCTCCCTATGAGTTTATCCCCTTTGGCGGTGGTGTGCGTCGCTGTGTGGGTGAGGCTTTGGCAGTATTTGAACTGAAGCTAGTATTGGCAACAATTCTCTCACGCTATGAACTCGCATTGACTGATGATCAACCAGAAGTCCCCCGTCGTCGAGGTGTTACCCTTGCGCCTGGTCGTGGTGTAAATATGATGATAACAGGTCAAAGGTTGGCTTAAAAATCTCCACTGAGTATGGCAACAAATTAGACTCAGAATCGGTTTTGGTAACGACTTGGCTTTGAGTGATAATTTTATGGAGGTTAAAAAAAATGACACAGGAACTCACCGACCTCAGAAATAGTATTTTACAAGGAAATTACGCAGATGCTTTGGCAATTGTTGATGAGTTAGAGGGGATGAGTAAAAAAGCAATTCTGCGGCAGATTAAATCTTTTCTCAAGATTTTGTTGATCCATTTAATTAAAAATCAAGTAGAACAGCGATTAACAAATTCTTGGGTAGCTTCTATTCGCAATGCAATTTTAGAAATTCAAGACGTGAATCTCAAAGAAAATAAAAAATCCTATTATGTCAATCAAGATGAATGGGAAGATTTCATAAATGAGGTAGTAATTGAAAGTTCTATAGCTGATGCCAGTTTAGAAGTGATGAATGGCAAGTATAGTCAATTTCAACTAGCTGAAATTATAGATAGAACCCAGTTAATTGAGAATGCTTTGAATTTTTTGGGATTAACTTATTCCTATTCAGCCAAGGAGTTACCAGCAATTGTGGCAGAAAGTTTAACTCAATTACCGGGTGGTGAAGATTAGAAAGCCGGGAGATGGTAAGTAATGACACATTTGGGTGAGAAATTTGGCAATAGGGTGGGGAAACCCCGCCACAAGGTTGGCTCAAACATCTCCCCTGAGTATGGCAACAAATTAGACTCACAAAAGGTGATAGGATTTTGACGTATTAATTTTATCCAAAATCTAATTTTATATGGACTCCCTAACCTCCCGTATGCAGGCGGTACAGTCGCCAATTATTCCTGTGGTTGGGGAATTAATTCAAAATTCTCCCGGCACAATTTCTTTAGGACAGGGTGTAGTTTCATACAACCCACCGCCAGAAGCCATTGAGCTTTTACCCCAATTTTTAGCAGAATCTTCTAATAATTTATACAAAGCTGTTGAGGGAATTCCCCCATTATTATCAGCGCTGGCGGAAAAGTTACAAACCTTCAACAAGATTGCAATTAATCAAGATAACTGCATTGTAGTGACTGCGGGAAGCAATATGGCGTTTATGAATGCTATTTTGGCGATTACTTCCCCAGGTGACGAAATTATCCTGAATACGCCTTATTATTTTAATCATGAGATGGCGATCGCAATGGCTGGTTGTCGTGCCGTATTGGTCGCCACAGATACCAATTATCACCTGCGTCCAGAGGCGATCGCCCAAGCAATTACCCCCAAAACACGAGCTATAGTTACAATATCCCCAAATAATCCCACAGGAGTTATTTATACAGAAGCCGCATTAAAACAGGTAAATCAAATCTGTGGAACTCATGGCATTTACCACATTAGCGATGAAGCCTATGAATATTTTACCTACAATGGCGTAAAACACATTTCTCCCGGCTCATTTAGTGGTAGTAGAGAGTACACAATTTCCCTGTATAGCCTTTCTAAAGCCTATGGTTTTGCCAGTTGGCGGATTGGTTATATGGTAATTCCGCAGCACCTATTTGTCGCCGTCAAAAAAATTCAAGATACGATATTGATTTGTCCGCCCGTTGTTTCTCAGTATGCAGCATTAGGAGCATTACAAGCCAAGCCAGAGTATTTACAGAAAAACATTGGTGCTATTTCCCAAGTCCGAGAAATAGTCATAGATGCCCTCAAACCCCTAGAAGGTTTATGTAGCATAGCACCTGCCAATGGCGCGTTTTACTTTTTCCTCAAAGTTCATACTCAGATGGATGCCTTTGAATTAGTTAAAAGGTTAATTAAAGAACATCAAGTAGCAGTGATTCCCGGAACAACCTTCGGGATAGAATCAGGATGTTATCTGAGGGTTGCTTATGGTGCGCTGCAAAAAGATACCGCCAAAGCAGGTATAGAAAGATTAGTAAAAGGCTTGCAAATTTTACTGAGGAATGGGGAAAACAGGAACCTCAAAATCAAATAACATCTGTATTTCTTATTCTCTGTGTTCTCTGTGCCTCTGTGGTTCCTTAAATTCCGGATAATTTCCCCAATACCCCATTAATCTAAGGTAAATTCTACAAACTCTGGTTCCCCAGCCAACATATTTTTATCCACTGCCGACAAAGTTTTATAATGAGAACGCTGAGAATTTAGACTTTTACAAACCAACTCCGCCACATCAGGGCGATGAATAGTACCAACAATCCGGGGATCTTCAGTTAAAATCCCATTACCTGTGGCTGGTTCCGATTTCAACCCACCAGGACGAATTATTGTATAAATCAGTCCACTAGTAATTAAGTGTTGTTCAGCCTTATCCTTTTCCACTAACACAGGTCCCAGAGTGGCTAAAGCTTGGGGAGGTAAAGCACCAGCGCTATTCCCAGTACCAATAGAAGACACCAAAATAAACCTATGTACTCCAGCTTTAACAGCCGCATCAATGATATTTTTGTTACCGAGGAAATCAGCCCTTTCACCTTCCGAAGGTAAGCCGCCAATGGTACTAATAACTGTGTGGATAGGCTGATCTGCAATTATTGCACGCTCGACATCGCTGATATCTAAAGCATCTCCCATGACAGTTTCAATACCCATTGATTCTAGTTCAGCAACAGCTGACTCATTTCTCAGGAGTGCTTTTACCTGAAGATTTTGGGCGCTTAAGTATTTGGCAATTTCTCGCCCAACACCACGGCTTGCGCCAGCCAGAAAAATGTAAGATGCACTTGTCATATAAATTTTGAGTAATCAATATGGTCTCGTAATTAATCAAATTTTACCAGTTGCTTGACTAGTCGCAGCAATACTCCAAATCTGAGTTTGTGATTATGACGACAGATATTTTTGAGTGATGAAATTTAAATATCAGTAGCGAAAATCCCTTGTTTAATTAAAGCAATTATACTCAGTGCGATCGCTAAAGGAATTTTTAACTAAACAAGCAAGTAAATCTTCTCAAAGAAACTCATGGGTAAGAAAAAGCAAAAAAAGAGAGAATTATCTCCAGATAAAGATATTAGATTCATTACTACCAAGAAAATCTGGGAAATGACAGTTGGCATTTTGGCAATTTGTATTCCACTTGCAGGTGTGACGAGAAGTGGTCCAATTTTGCCTTTAGCTGCTATTTTTGGTGCAACTCTTAGTACTGTTGCTGTTTGGCGTTCTGATGAGAAAAACGCCAAATCTCATGATTTATCAGCACAGCAGCTAGAAATTTTACAACAAAGATTAGCTAATTTGGAAACAATATTGAACCTCCCCACGTCTAAAGCCAGGGGATTCTTGCCTACCTGAAAAAGGCGACAACGGGACATTCAAGTATCCCTCTACTCACTCAAAGAGCTTTTGCTCTCATTCGCGCATACTTTCTGAGTCCTTCATATTTTAAAGATGAACGCTCCATATCCTGCCATTATTCGCCCTTTAACTATTCCGAATCGAGTCGGATATGTCCGTTGCCGGGATTGCTCCGTACTAGGATACTTCAATGCGCTGAAGGTTATTCCTACTTGTTTTCTCGCTAATCTATTTTAACACTGTGGCTAAAGCCACGCAATCGTTTGACGGAACTTAAAAGTTCTTACCGCCTTCTCCCCATGCCTAAAGTCAGGGGCTTGCGTCTCGTTTTTCGGTCAGTAGTGATGAGTTTGATTTAAATAAGAAAATAAAACAGCTAGAAATAACTGAGAAGACTAAGCGTAGCCGGAATAAAAAAAATAAACAATAGTGAATAATAAAATATAGAACCTCACCCCCAGCCCCTCTCCTTAGTAAGGAGAGGGGAGAGATAAAACAATTAAGATTTGGGGAGAGATGTTTTGTTTTACCGGACGGGTTAAAGGAGTTAAGTCCTGATGTATATCAAATCACAAAAATTTTGAGACTTAAGTTACATCTGTAGGGGGAGAATTAGAGATGGCGATCGCCAATAGCCTAGACATAACCAACTAAAAGAGGTTAAAGTTATGGCAGTATCAGCAATTGACATTTCCAGAAGTCTCAGTGGCATAGACTTTCCGGTAAACAAAGACGGTTTAGTCAACCATGCTAGACAGAAAAATGCCAACCAAGAGATAATTGACACCCTCCAACAAATGCCAGAACGGGAATATGGCAACATGGCAGATGTAGAACACGCCTTTGGTGAAGTGAAATAATTCCTTAAGTGCTACGCAAGACGGAAATTAAAACAGTGTAGAGACGTTGCATGCAACGTCTCTACATTATGATCTAATTAACCGAAAATATCGTCATCTAAAATCATTACACCAGCAGTGATTGCATCAATGGTCTGTCTTCGGATAACTTCCCAGTCCGTAACCACTCCTCCAGTTCATCTGGTACTTGCACTTGGTTGAGAAATTCGCGCAACTTAACACCTTCGAGAATTTCCTTCTCTAATAATGCCTGTGCAGTCTCCTCTAGCAACTCGCGGTTATAATGCAAAATACTCAAAGCAATGTGATGAGCATTATCCAGAGTTAGCTTCACTTCCCGGTCAATTTCCTCAGCCACCTTGGGGCTAATACTGCGGCGAGGATTTCCATAACCTTCGAGGAACTGCTGTTGTTGAATTTTATCAAAAGCCACAGGTCCCAACCTTTCGCTCATTCCATAGATAGTAATGGCTCTTTCTGCTAAATCAGTAGCCTTTTGAATATCATCCGCCGCACCAGTGGAAACCTTGCCAAAAACAGTTTCTTCCGCAGAACGTCCACCCAATAAAGTAGCAATGCGACCGCGAATTTCATCTTCTATCATCAAAAAGCGGTCTTCTTCCGGCATCTGAATTGTATAACCCAAAGCACCCACACCACGGGGGACAACAGAGATTTTTTCCACTTTACCAGCCCCAGGCATCAACGCACCGATGAGCGCGTGACCAACTTCGTGATAAGCTACAGTGGTTTTCTCCAGTTCATTCAGGACACGAGAGCGTTTTTCTAAACCAGCCACCAAGCGCTCAATAGCTTCATTAAAATCTGCCATAATCACAGCTTGGCGATTTTTTCGGGCTGCTAATAATGCCGCTTCATTCACCAAGTTAGCTAAATCTGCACCCGCAAAACCAGGAGTTCTCGCCGCAATAGTTGACAAATTCACATCATTAGCTAATTTGACATTTTTAGCATGGACATTGAGAATAGCTTCTCTCCCGCTTTTATCAGGGCGGTCAACCACAACTTGACGGTCAAATCGTCCCGGACGACTTAAAGCCGGGTCAATGACTTCAGGACGGTTAGTAGCGGCGATAATTATCACCCCTGTGTTAGCGTCAAAACCATCCATTTCGCTGAGTAACTGGTTGAGAGTTTGTTCGCGTTCATCGTTACCGCCCATCATTGGTCCAGCACCACCGCGAGACTTACCCAGCGCGTCTAATTCTTGAACCTCCCCACGTCTAAAGCCAGGGGATTCTTGCCTACCTGAAAAAGGCGACAACGGGACATTCAAGTATCCCTCTACTCACTCAAAGAGCTTTTGCTCTCATTCGCGCATACTTTCTGAGTCCTTCATATTTTAAAGATGAACGCTCCATATCCTGCCATTATTCGCCCTTTAACTATTCCGAATCGAGTCGGATATGTCCGTTGCCGGGATTGCTCCGTACTAGGATACTTCAATGCGCTGAAGGTTATTCCTACTTGTTTTCTCGCTAATCTATTTTAACACTGTGGCTAAAGCCACGCAATCGTTTGACGGAACTTAAAAGTTCTTACCGCCTTCTCCCCATGCCTAAAGTCAGGGGCTTGCGTCTCGTTTTTCGGTCAATAAAGACAATACAAGGAGCTTGCTGTTTAGCTTGGTCGAACAAGTCCCGCACTCGTGAAGCACCGACACCGACGAATAACTCAATAAATTCGGAACCAGAAATGCTGAAGAAGGGAACACCAGCTTCACCCGCAACAGCTTTGGCGAGCATGGTTTTACCTGTTCCTGGGGGTCCGACTAATAAGACACCTTTGGGAATTTTTGCCCCCAGTCTGGTGTATTTACCCGCATTTTTGAGAAAATCAATAATTTCTTCCAGTTCGGCTTTAGCTTCATCTACACCAGCAACGTCACTGAATTTTACACCTGTGATGCCTTCAGAATAGATGCGGGCTTTGCTTTTACCTACCGTTAGCGCCGCAGGACCACCGCCTTGGCGATTGATTAAGAAGCCCCAAATTCCAAAGAAAATGAGCGGCGGAACCACCCAACTGAGTAATGTACCTATCCAGGCGTTCTCAGATGGCGGTGGGGCGGTAAATTCGACATCATGCTCACGGAGAATTTTGGGCAAATCTAAATCGAGAGCTACTGGCGTAGTGGTAAATACTTTTTCTACGGTTTCGCCTTCAGGTGTTTGGGTTTTGATGGTATATTCAATGCGATCGCTACCCACAACAGCTTGCTCAACTTGATTATTTTGCACCTGAGCAATAAACTGACTGTAGGGAACTTGCGCTTGTCGCTGCCAAAACAAACTGGGAACGATTAAGTTAAGCATTAATAACAAACTTAACAGAATCAGTAAACTCCCGCCCAACTGCCTATTTTTCGGCGGTTGATTGGGTTTTTTTTGATTATTATTAGTTTCTACAGGCATTTAGATACACCCTCCAAATTCAGTTATCAGTTATCAGTTATCAGTTACAGCAGTTTTCATTGAGATGAAATACAGATTTATCTGTGTAGCCTACGGCAAGCCGCTAACGCGTCTATATCTGTGTTCATCTGTGGTTAACTATCTTGTGAAGTGGCAAATTAGACAGGTTCTGGGTATGGAGACAATTTTTCTAACTACTCGAAGCAACAAAAAATTTAACGAACTAGCGACTTTGGCAGTGTCAATATAAAGGTTCGTGTCTGTATAGGTCTATTCTAGAAACTAAAGCCAATACCCTAATATCGGGTATACCCCACAGAAAAATGTGTATTGCCGAACTGTATGAAAAATAATCTCGGATTTGTGGTTAAATTACTTGTGATTTCAAGTTTGCTGTCTGTCTTGATTAAGTATGCAGGACCGAATGTCTCGATCATGGCAACAGATGCTAATGCGCTGATTATAGTATTGTTACCGACTGTGATGATTGCGATCGCTTTATTTTGGCGATTCCAGTCAGCACCCAAACAAAATTAGTATAACTTGCTAAAATCAGCTAACCTAATCTGAATGACACAGTTGGGGAGCAGCCTGTGAACCTTGGTCAATGGATCGGCTTAATCGCCATAGTCCTTTCTTTATATATCTTATGGCAAATTCGGCAGGTGTTATTGCTGATATTTGCCGCCGTCGTCTTAGCTGTCACCTTAAATCGCCTAGCCAAACGTATTCAAGGCTTTGGCGTGAGACGTGGCTTTGCTGTTGTCCTGTCGGTAGTTCTTTTTTTCGTGGGGGTTGTGTGTTTTTTCTGGCTGATTGTGCCACCTTTTGCACAGCAGTTTCAAGAACTCACTTATCGGGTTCCTCAAGGGTTTGATCGTTTTAATAGTTGGATACAACGACTAGAAACTTTAATTCCTAACCAATTGGTTCCTTACATCCCAGATTTCAATCATCTCATTGCACAGGCACAACCTTTTCTGAATCAGATATTGGGAAACTCTTTCGCTTTTGTTTCTGGCTCTTTAGAAGTCCTACTCAAGATTTTATTAGTCTTAGTATTAACAGGAATGTTCTTAGCCGAACCTCAAGCCTATCGCAAATTATTTATTCGCCTGTTTCCCTCCTTTTATCGCACAAAAGTAGACGGGATTTTAGATAAATGTGAACTGTCATTAGAGAGATGGATTACAGGTGCTTTCATTGCCATGAGTGTAGTGGGAATATTGAGTGTGATAGGCTTATCTGTGTTGGGTGTCAAGGCGGCTCTAGCTTTAGGAGTTTTAGCAGGATTTCTCAACTTAATTCCTAATTTAGGCCCCACATTGAGTCTTATCCCAGCAATGGCGATCGCTTTGTTAGATACTCCCTGGAAACCTCTGTTGGTATTCATTCTCTATTTTGTAGTTCAACAAATTGATGCTAACTTGGTTACTCCCACAATCATGGCCAATCGAGTTTCATTGCTACCAGCAGTGACATTAATTTCACAACTATTTTTTGTGACTTTCTTTGGGTTTTTAGGCTTATTTTTAGCCCTACCTTTGACTGTTGTTGCTAAGATTTGGCTGGAAGAAGTATTGATTAAAGATGTTTTAGATCAATGGGGCAAAAGTCACCACCAAGAAACTGAGTTAGTCATAATTTCTGAATCTTCCCTGTCAGATATTGACTGGAAGGAAGAAACTCCAAATGGCGACCAAGAGCCGCAACTTGATCAGATTTTACCACAAGAAGAGTAATCCCAATTCCCCATAAAAATGGACTTTGCCGAGGTAAATTTTGCTAATTTAACTCAAGTGTCTAAAAATTATTTTGTGTAACTCTACTCTTGTAAAAGGTTTCGTTAAATATCCAGATGCTCCTACTAATCGCGCTTTTACCTGATCAATAATTCCCTTAGAACCTGTGACAAAAATCACCGGAGTATTTTTAAACATCGAATTATTTCGTATAACCCGACACAACTCATAACCGTCAATTACTGGCATATTTAAATCCAGTAAAATTAAATCTGGCTTGTGTCGAATAATCGACATTACAGCTTTGAGCGGGTTATTGATTGCAATGACAACAAAAGTTTCACTGTCTAAAAAACGGCTAATTTCTTGGAGAATTGTTGGACTATCATCTACAGAAACAACTTTATAGACTTTTTTGGTGCTTACAGTAGCAGCAGTTACTCTTTCAGCAGTAGGATTTATGTTATTTGATATTGTTAGTTCCTGAATATTTTCTCCTATAGGAGCAGAAATATCCTGGAATTCCTCTACAACAATATCTGAGTCAGATTGGCTCGTATTCTTGAGCGTATCTACTGGTATGGCTACTAAATTCTTGTGAAATAATTCTGTTATCGGTAATTGATCAAAAGGTGGATCTGGTTCATGTAATATAATTCCACCTTTGACAATGTAAGGATATAGTATTTTAGCCAATTCAATTTCATCTTGATTCATCATCACCGCAAGATGGCGTAGGCTGAAACCCTTCATCCAGGTAGTTAAATTTGGCTGGATATCTGAAAAAGCTTGACTTTGAACTATATTGGTAAACAACAGATATGGGCGCTGATAAGGTGAAGAAATATAAGGTGTTAAAGACAACCAATTATCTAATTGAATTTGGCAAAATTCTATAACTTTTTCTACATCTAATCTGCATATTTCTGATGCTTCTGGCGGGAAATAGCTGAATGCAAAATGACCATTTTTAATTAATAAAAATGATTCAACTACTTCTTTAACTAATTCTTCAATCAGTAATGTTGCTTGTTGAGTATTCAAATACCCTTGATTCATCAACCAGTTAATAGCTTGATAATCAGCAGGATGATTATTCGTATCACCATGATATTCTCTGAACTGATTATGTAAGTCAGTTTCAAACATTAAGCGTAATTGGACACGAATTTCACTAGTAAGCCCTGGAATTTGATAACTCAGGCGACGCAGATGGCGTTCTAGTCGGTCAAAAGGTTCTACTGAATGGGTTGCGTAGGTTATTTTCCCCTGCTTTAGGTAAATTGACCAAGTAACTAAGTTACTAAAAGCTTGTAGACAAGTAGTATCATAACAATTAGATAAATGTCTTAACAAACGCTGAGGACGTAATGCTGTGAAAGTGCCAATATTATTCATATTTTGGTGTATTTTCGAGAGAGTATACAGAATACCGCCACAATTAATCTTTGATTAGGGATTTTTTTGAAAATTTAATATTTAAAATAAAAAAACATTATAAACTTGTAAATATGTATATAGAAAAAATAGCGATTTTTTTATTTAAATTTATAACAGAGTGATTAAATGAATTAATTGGTCAGATGATTTGCTGAGATTTGTCGAGATTTATGTTAGTATTCCACATTTTGTTGATAGACAAAACTTTGTACATAAATAATTTCTTAAATAAATATGTATACCGATTATATATGAGGAACTGCGATTTATTCCAGCACAGGAATCAATCTCACAGGCTGGCAAACAAAGCTGTGATTAACAGGCTAATTAGGCACATTTTGATTAATAAATGGTATATATAGATCATTTAGTTAAAAGTATCTGTTTCATAAAGATTGCACTAATTAGGGCTAAACATTTATGTTTAGTCTTGTAGGCTCCGGAAACGAAACTATATACTTTGAAAAAAGGAAAATAAAGCATTGAAACATAACATAACAAAAAAAGTTATGCACGATACCTTAAAACTCGATGAAATAGTTGAATTTGCTGAAAACCCTGAACCACGTTGTCCTTGTGTGCTATTGCTGGACACATCTGGCTCAATGCAAGGAGATGCAATAGAGGCGTTAAATCAGGGCTTGTTGAGTTTAAAGGATGAATTAGTCAAAAATTCCTTAGCAGCCAGAAGAGTTGAAGTAGCCATTGTCACATTTGATAGTAACGTCAATATAGTCCAAGACTTTGTGACAGCCGATCAATTTAACCCGCCAATATTGACAGCACAGGGACTAACGACAATGGGCGCGGGAATTCATAAAGCATTAGACATGGTGCAAGAGCGTAAATCTCTATATCGTACCAATGGCATTGCTTACTATCGTCCTTGGGTATTTATGATTACAGATGGAGAACCGCAAGGGGAATTAGATCATCTGATAGAGCAAGCAGCGCAGCGCCTGCAAGGAGAGGAAGCCAATAAACGAGTTGCATTCTTCACAGTAGGTGTAGAAAACGCTAACATGATGCGCTTAAATCAATTAGCCGTGAGGACTCCGCTCAAACTGAAAGGACTGAATTTTATTGAGATGTTTGTTTGGTTGTCAGCTAGTATGTCAGCAGTTTCCCATTCCCAGGTAGATGAACAGGTAGCACTACCACCGATTGGCTGGGGGACTCTTTAATCGCGATCGCGTAGCTGACCGTAGGTATGGCGCGGCTTATACTCAGACAGCTAGCTGCTGTGAAAAAATCTATGAACACAACATCAAAAAAGATATCTCATTGGCGAGTAGTCGCCGCATCTGTATGTGGTACAAGTCACATCAGAAACAAGCAGCTATGTCAAGATGCTCACCACTGGCAGCTCTTGCCAAGTAATGTATTGGTAATTGCTGCTGCTGATGGTGCTGGTTCAGCCAGTCAGGGAAAAGTGGGAGCAATGGTAGCTGTAGAAACAGCAATAGAAAACCTTTCTCTCCAAGAAATTACTCCAGACTCCCTTGCAGATGATGCAATTGTGCAATCACTATTGAATGAAGCCTTACTAGCCGCCAAAAAAGCAGTAGAGGATGAAGCGGTAGCTTGTAGCAAACAGCCTCAAGATTTAGCAACTACCTTAATTATTATGGTTGCCACACCAGATATGGTGGCAGTTGTACAAATTGGAGACGGTTTAGCAGTAGCCAAAGATCATATGGGTAACTTAGTGGCACTGACAATACCTGACAATGGCGAACACATCAACGAGACGACTTTTTTAACTTCGCCTGATGCCTTAGATACCGCGCAAATGAGATTATGGCGTGAATCCATAGTGAATATTGGAGTCCTTACCGATGGACTACAAATGGTGGCTTTAAACATGGTTCTGGGTGAACCTCACAAACCATTCTTTTTTCCCTTATTCGACTTTGTAGAGAATGCGGAAGATCAAACATTAGCCAAAGAGCAGTTGGTGCGGTTTTTAGGTTCTGAGCGGATTACGCAACGTACTGATGATGATCTGACGCTGATTTTAGCCGGCTTCCAGAGTGCTGTAAAGCCCTACGATAGCTGCGCTTAGAGCAAAGCGGGACGTTAGCCCGTGCTAAGTGAAAAAAATACTTGAAACGTGGCTCACGTCTCATGAGCTTTTTTCTCAGCAATGTTGTGCTAATTTTGCGATATTAGTCTTTTACATAACCCCATTCACCGTGATTTCATCATGCAGGTCTTACGTTGTCTTCCCAAACCAGAAATTATCAACCTCAGCGTTAGTTTGGGGCGTGGCGGTGAAGCTTGTATCTATGCAATACCGTCTTGTGGTGATTTAGTAGCCAAGGTTTATCACAAGCCCACAGTTGCTCACGCCCAAAAACTCCGGGCGATGCTGGCTAACCCTCCAGAAAACCCTACGGCTAGCTTGGGGCATATTTCCATTGCTTGGCCCCAGGATTTATTACAGGCGACAGATCAAGGCAATGGTATCATTGGCTTTTTGATGCCCCGGATTTACGGGATGCGCCCAATTATTGACTTTTACAATCCCAAAACCCGTCGCGAACATTGTCCTTTATTCAATTATCAGTATTTGCTGCGTACAGCTCGCAATTTAGCGGCGGCTTTTGCGGCTTTGCATAATAGTGGGTATTGCGTTGGTGACGTAAATGAGTCAAATATTCTCGTCAGTGATACAGCACTGGTGACTTTGGTAGATACTGACTCTTTCCAAGTATACGATCCTGATCAGAATCTTGTTTATCGCTGTTCAGTGGGTAAACCAGAGTTTACTCCACCAGAACTACAAAATAAAACTTTTGCTCAACACGATCGCCAAATTCCCCATGACTTGTTTGGCTTGGCGGTGTTGATTTTTCAACTTTTAATGGAAGGTACTCACCCCTTTTCGGGAATCTTTCAAGGTATTTCTGAGCCACCCCCTTACGAAGCCCGCATTGCTGCGGGACATTTCACTTACAGTCAAAAGCGCCAAGTACCTTATAGCCCTACCCCCATCGCACCTGCTTGGGAAGTGCTTCATCCCAAGTTGCAAGAATTGTTTTTACGTTGCTTTGAGGATGGTCATCATGACCCACAGATGCGCCCCACTGCTCAAACTTGGCTATCAGTTTTAGCTGAAGCCGAAGATAGCCTGATTACTTGTACTACTAATCCTCAGCATCGCTACAACAACCATTTAGATAGTTGTCCTTGGTGTGAACGGACTTTGCGCTTAGGTGGACGTGATCCATTTCCATCACCTAGAGCAGTAGAGAATCGCGAACATCTGCGCCCGCGAGTCGTACCAAAAAGGCGTTACACCCAGCGTCCACGTTCTCCACAACCAGTCAGTCCGCAGTATCAAGTAAATTATTGGCAGTCAGTAGCTACTCCTGGCTTTTCTCCTTATCAACATCGCAAAAAGACCAAGTTTTATCCTGCTATTTTGTGTTTACTAGGTTTTGGTCTGTTGGGGTATTTGGACGTAGTAATTAAATTTACTCGTCCATACGTTTCTCAAAATGCCTACACTCAACAAACTTTGATAGCTCGTTCCCACAAACCACCAGAAGACACTCTCAGTTTCGCAGATTACTATAAAGCCGGTCATGCTGCTTACCAAATTCGAGATTATGACCAAGCAGTCAAAAAGTTTAGCCAAGCCATAGAACAGCAACCGACAAGTTCCAGAGCTTATGTTAACCGAGGCAATGCCCGCTATAATTTGAGAGATTATGAAGGCGCTCTCAAAGACTATAACCAAGCTTTAGAGATTAACCCCGAAGAAGTTAAAGCTTTTGTCAACCGAGGTAATGCTCGTTATATGATGGCTGAATATAGCCATGATCCTGATCGAGAATATCAGCTAGCGATCGCTGACTTTAATCAAGCTCTGGGGATCAATAAGCAGGAAATTGAAGCCTATATTAGAAGAGGTATTGTCCGTTCTAAAATGGCTAGATATAGCAGTGAATCTGTGCAAGTTTATCAACAAGCAATTGTTGATTTGACCCAGGCGATTCGACTGAATGCATCCAGAGCAGAAGCTTATTTTCAGCGCGGTGAAATTCGCTATAAAATGGCACAATTTAGCAGTAACTTTATTCCAGAATATCAACAGGTAATCGCTGACTTTAACGAAGCACTAAAAATAAATGGCAGCTTGGCGAAAGTCTATCTCAAGCGAGGGATGATTCGCTATGAACTTACACAATATACTGGCAAGGAATTTGACCCCAATAATCTCAAGGCTATTGAAGATTTACAAACAGCAGCCAAACTTTCCTTAGAGCAAGAGGATACAGAAAGCTACCAGCAAGCACTTAGCAGTATCTGTGTAATTATAGAAAGCCAATGTACTGCTTTATTACAAAGCTCTGCTATATGGGAATATACAGGGAACAATTAATTTAAAAAACTAGTGAAGTTAGAGCTAGTTTTTTCCTAAATAGTTTTTTTTTGGTGAGATAAAATTAAACATGATAAGGGTGAGCATTTCCATACTCTTATCATGTTTAGCTATTTTACTATATTTAACTTATTGAATTATCATTATATCTATATTCATCTATATTTTATATATAAAAGAAAATCATTTACATCCTCTTCATCAATTAGCCAAAAATAATCGTTATATTGTGTACGGAAGCAAAGACATTATCCAGGCAATTTGCTCCTCTATACGTGCATCCTCTTCATCCCGAAAAATTCAAATAATAATCTACCTAAAAATCTCCGAAAAGGTAATTGTATGAAAGCGGTAATTCTAGCTGGAGGGCTTGGTACACGCCTCAGTGAAGAAACTAGTATCAGACCTAAGCCAATGGTTGAAATTGGTGGGAAACCAATTCTTTGGCACATTATGAAGACTTACTCTACCCACGGCATTAATGACTTTATCATTTGTTGTGGATATAAAGGTTACATCATTAAAGAGTATTTTGCCAATTACTTTTTACATATGTCAGATGTTACCTTTGATATGCGATTTAATCAGATGAGTATACATTCTGGTTATGCTGAACCCTGGCGTGTCACCTTAGTCAATACGGGCGATTACACAATGACAGGTGGACGCTTAAAGCGCATCAGTGAGCATATTGGTAACAGCACTTTTTGCTTCACTTATGGCGATGGTGTAAGTAACATCAATATCACAGAGTTAATTAACTTCCATAAAGAACAACAAACCTTAGCGACACTCAGCGCCGTTCAACCAGCAGGACGCTTTGGTGCGATTTCTTTAGGACAAGAGCAAACTAAAATCAACAGCTTTCGGGAAAAACCGGAAGGTGATGGTGCATGGATTAACGGCGGTTACTTTGTTTTAGAACCGGAAGTAATTAACTTGATTGCTGATGACTCTACAGTTTGGGAGAAAGAACCATTAGAAAAACTGGCACAGATGAATCAGTTATCTGCTTTTAAACATAATGATTTTTGGCAGCCGATGGATACTTTACGTGATAAAAACCACCTAGAAGAGCTATGGAAAAGTGGTCATGCTCCTTGGAAAGTCTGGTAATTCGTAGTTCGTAATTGCCATAACTGAAGGTTAATTTACACCGTGCTGCATGAGGATAATTTAGCTAATGAAATCAAATTTTTGGTCTGGAAAAAAAGTTTTTGTCACAGGACATACAGGTTTTAAAGGTAGTTGGTTATCTCTGTGGTTACAAATGTTAGGGGCAGAAGTGTGTGGTTATGCTTTAACACCTCCCACAAGTTTGAACCTGTTTGAATTAGCTAATGTTGCTGATGGGATGACATCGGTGGTAGGAGATATCAAAGATTTAGATTTTCTCCAACGAGTGATGCAAACCTATCAACCCGATATTGTCATCCATATGGCAGCGCAGGCGTTGGTGCGGGAATCTTACTACAACCCAGTAGACACCTATGCTGTAAATATTATGGGAACAGTCAACGTATTGGAAGCAGTACGGAATGTCCCCAGCGTCAAAGCCGTAGTTTCAGTCACCTCTGATAAGTGTTATGAAAATCGGGAATGGGTTTGGGGCTACCGGGAAACTGATGCTATGGGGGGATATGATCCTTACAGCAGTAGTAAAGGATGTGCTGAATTAGTCACCACAGCTTATCGTCAATCATTTTTCAATCCGGCTGATTACGCTCAACATGGAGTAGCTGTAGCCAGTGTTCGAGCTGGAAATGTCATTGGCGGCGGAGACTGGGCTAAGGACAGACTGATTCCTGATATTCTCAACGCTTGGCTTTCCGGGAAAGAAGTTGTGATTAGAAATCCCCAAGCAGTGCGCCCTTGGCAACACGTTTTGGAACCCCTAAATGGTTACTTAATGCTGGCTGAAAAACTATTTACTCACGGTTCAGTTTATTGTGGAGGCTGGAATTTTGGGCCGAATGAGTCAGGAGTAAAAACCGTAGCTTGGGTAGTTAACCAGCTGCAAAAGTTTTGGGGTAAGGATGCTAATTGGATTCAGGATGGTAAAGTTCAACCCCATGAAGCCAATTTGTTAACCTTGGATTGTTCTAAAGCTCGAACTCAAATTAACTGGGAACCAAAATTAGATTTAACCACAGCTTTAGCTTGGATTGTGGATTGGACAAAAGCCTGGAAACAAGGCTGTGATATGCAGCAAAAGAGCCAAGCGCAAATTCAGCAGTTTATGCAACTTGCATATTTTCAGCAACGAGAAATTGCTCGGTGGGAAGTTGAAACTGGGGAAAATGTAGCTGAAGTCGCTCAATCAAGAAGTTAACCAACTAATTGTCCCAAAATTTCTCCAGATAAATTCTATGATATTTACCACAACTACACTGAAAGACGCATTCATTGTTGATGTTGAAAAAAAGCCGGATCATCGGGGATTTTTTGCCCGTGGTTTCTGCGCTCAAGAATTTATGGCACATGGTTTGAAGCCTACAGTTGCCCAATGTAATATATCTTTTAACCACAAGAAAGGTACTGTAAGGGGAATGCATTATCAAGTTTCTCCAGCCGCAGAAACCAAATTAGTGCGTTGTACCAAAGGCGCTATCTATGACGTAATTATTGATATGCGTCCTGAGTCGCCGACTTTTTTATCACATATTGGCGTGGAATTAACCGCAGAAAATCACCGGGCTTTGTATGTACCGGAAATGTTTGCTCACGGTTATCAAACCCTCACAGATGATGCTGAGGTTGTCTATCAAGTGGGTGAGTTTTATACACCAGGTTATGAACGAGGATTACGTTACAATGACCCATTTTTTCATATTGAATGGCCTCTAGCAGTAACTGAAATTTCTGAGAAAGACTTAAATTGGACTTTATTGGAAATGATCCCTGTTGGTAGTGCAGATTCTAGATAAACAGTTATCAGTTATCAGTTATCAGTTACCAGTGTATTTACTGTTTTTAAGCTTAGTTTGAGCAAATAATTAACACTAGGAATTTAGCTAATGATTATTATTGATCGTGCCTTAGAAGCCCGCGCCGCCGCCGGGAATCCCGTGAAAGTGGGGATGATTGGGGCTGGTTTTATGGGTAGGGGGATTGCTAATCAAATTATCAATTCAGTTCCCGGAATGGAGTTGGTGGCGATTTTTAGCCGTCAGGTTGATGCAGCCAAACGAGCTTATACAGAAGCGGGATTAGAAAATATTCAAGTTGTGACAAGTGTAACTGAATTAGAAGAGGCGATCGCTCAGGATAAATATGCAGTTACCGAAGATGCTTCATTACTCTGCCAAGCTGAGGGCATTGATGCGATCATCGAAGTCACTGGTGCAGTAGAATTTGGCGCTCATATCGTCATGGAAGCGATCGCCCATCGCAAACACGTCATTATGATGAATGCCGAACTCGACGCGACTATCGGCCCCATCCTCAACGTGTACGCCAAACAAGCCGGAGTCATTCTCAGCGCCTGTGATGGTGATCAGCCAGGGGTAGAAATGAATCTCTACCGATTTGTCAAAAGTATTGGTCTAACTCCCTTATTGTGCGGTAACATTAAAGGACTCCAAGACCCCTATCGTAACCCGACAACCCAAGAAGGATTTGCTAAACGTTGGGGTCAAAAAGCCCACATGGTAACTAGTTTTGCTGACGGAACCAAAATTTCCTTCGAGCAAGCGATCGTTGCCAACGCCACAGGAATGAAAGTCGCCCAGCGCGGAATGCTCGGCTACAACTTTAGCGGTCATGTTGATCAAATGACCAAAATGTACGACGTTGATCAACTGAAGCAACTGGGTGGTATCGTTGATTATGTAGTTGGCGCTCAACCTAGCCCTGGTGTATTTGTATTTGCCACTCATGACGACCCCAAACAACGCCATTATCTCGATTTGTACAAATTAGGTGAAGGTCCCTTATATAGCTTCTACACTCCTTATCACCTCTGCCATTTTGAAGTCCCATTATCTGTAGCCCGTGCTGTGCTGTTTCAAGATGCTGTCTTGTCTCCACTAGCAGGTCCATTAGTCGATGTGATCACCACCGCCAAAATTAATCTGAAAGCCGGGGAAACCCTAGATGGTATTGGCTACTATATGACCTACGGCCAATGTGAAAATTCCCCCATTGTTCAAGAGCAGAAACTATTACCAATCGGTTTAGCCGAAGGATGTCGTCTCAAACGAGATATTCCCCAGGATCAAGTCCTCACATACGATGATGTCGAGTTACCTGAAGGCAGACTTTGCGACCAACTACGTGCTGAACAAAACACTTATTTTGCATCAGAAAAAGTTCTAGCAACCGTTGGATAACATCAGCATTTTCTATATTACTACCTTCAGTTAAGCCTGTGAACCCCTCAAGCTCTTTGATCAGCAGCTTGAGGGCATCTTCGACAGATACATCAGCTAACCAAACTGTAGAAATAAAAGTTTGTAGTCAGTAGGACTTACGCACAAGTTAAGAAAGAATGAACCACGTAAAGCCTACGGCATAGCTTCGCTTATGGCGCTAGCCTATCCCTTTGGGAGAAGGAACGTTCGCGTAGCGTCTCCCCTTGGGAGAAGAACACGTTCGCGAAGCGTCTCCTAAACTTAAGAAGAAATTTAGATAAAAGTATGAAAATTGCTCTAGTTCATGATTATTTAACCCAGCGCGGTGGAGCAGAGCGCGTATTTGAATTACTTTGCAAGCGTTACCCCCAAGCGGATGTTTTCACCTCTTTGTACAACCCGCAAAAAACCATTGATATGGGTGAACGTATCGTCAAAACTACTTTTTTGCAAAAAATTCCCGGCGCAGTCAAGTATTTTAGATTGATGGCTCCTTTGTATTTTCCTGCCTTTAGGTCCTTGGATTTACAAGATTATGATTTGATTATTAGTAGTAGTACGAGCTTTGCCAAAGCAGTACGCAAACGTCCAGATGCAAAACATATTTGTTTTTGTCATAATGTTACCCGTTTCTTGTGGGATACAGAAACTTATTTAAGGGAGTATGGGGACTATCGCTATTTTGCGCCCTTAATTGAACAGATTTTTCAATTAATGAGAAATGTAGACCTGAAATATGCTCAGGAACCTGATCTTTACATTGCTAACTCTAGTGTAGTCGCCCGTCGTATTCAAAAAATTTACAATAAACAAGCAATTACTATTAACTATCCCATTGATACAAATAATTTTCTCTTTTCAGATATAAAAGATGAATATTATCTAGCTTCGGCAAGGATGATCAGCTATAAGCGGCTAGATATCATCATTGAAGCCTTTAATTGGCTAGGGTGGCAATTATTAATTTCAGGTGATGGGCCAGAACAAGAACGTCTCAAAGCCAAAGCCTTAGATAATATTACGTTTTTAGGACACGTCAGTGATGCTCAACGCAAAGAATTATTTTCTAAAGCCAAGTCTGTGATAGTTGCCGCCTTAGAAGACTATGGATTAGTTCCAGTTGAGGCAAATGCTAGTGGCACACCAGTGATTGCCTACGGAGCGGGTGGAGTATTAGATACACAGATACACGGAAAAACCGGGGTATTATTTAAGAGACAAACACCCGAATCCATACAATCTGCATTAATAGAGTCCGGAGCAATCACTTGGAATTATGAAAATATTCGTAATCATGCAGTGAACAATTTTTCAGAACCAGTGTTTTTTAGGAAGGTTGAGCAACTTATTGAACAAACTTGTAGTATCAATTAATCATTGTTGAGGTTTTTCATATAAATTATCAAAATCATGTCACACTTGTAAACCGAGAAACCAAGATGGAGTCTGATTTTCCCAATTATAAATCACGTAAAGCCTCTGGTTAGTCCATGCAAGTTATGGGCATAGCTGGGCTAAGAGCGTAGCCCCTGGGCAATGACGAATTAGTATTAACAATATCCCTACGGGGAAGCAAGCTACGCGTAGCATCTCGCAGATAAGGATAATAAACATGAATCAACCTAGTCTTAGTCCCGGTATAAATCAGGTTAATAACTCTAATACAGAACCAAGTTATGGACAGTTGTTTAAAATATTTATTCGTAGATTCCCTTGGTTTTTAGCAGTATTTATTACTTCAATCTCAATGGCGGCTGTGGTAACTTCTAGGACAAAGCCTACTTACAGAAGCTCGATGCAGCTGCTTGTAGAACCTAACTATCAAGGTAGGCCCGAAGGCGCTGGGATAGACAGTCAATTTATCGAGCCGGATATTCAGATAGATACAGCAACTCAGCTGAATCTGATGCAAAGTTCAGGACTCATCCAACAAGCAGTTGACAAACTTAAATCTGATTATCCTCAGATTACTGTCAATGAAATTAGAGAATCTTTAGTTCTGAATCAACTCAGGAGTAAAGAAGATAATGTGGCTACAAAAATTTTCCAAGTAGACTATACTGCCCAAGATCCAGAAAAGACACAAAACGTTTTGGCGGCAATTCGGCAAGTTTATGTAGAATACAACAAACAGCAGCAGAATTCCCGGTTACAAAAAGGTTTGCAAGTTATTAGGGAACAGTTAAGTAAAGCCAGTGAGGAAGTAAATGCCTCGGAGACTAATCTACAAAGATTTCGCAGAAACCAAAATTTAATCGATCCTGAGTCACAAGCTAAAGCTCTAGAAGATTCTTTAAACACTATTGAACAAGAACGTCGTACTACCCGTTCTCAATATCAAGAGGCTGTAGCCCGCCAAAAATCTTTGCAAGAACAACTCAAGCGTTCTCCACAAAATGCTCTGGTTGCTTCTCGTCTGAGCCAGTCTACTCGCTACCAAGGCTTACTCAACGAAATTCAAAAAACTGAACTAGCACTAGCTCAAGAGCGTTTGCGGTTTACGGATGAAACTCCGACTGTGCAACAGCTTCAAGAACAACTGGAAAGCCAGAAGAAATTATTGCAACAAGAGGTGGGCAGAACTTTAGGCGTACAATCTAATGGTGTATTGTCCTCCCAAGCACCTCTTTTGGAACAAGGACAATTCGGTGAAATTGACCTCAACCTAGCGAGTCAGCTAGTGGAGACGCAAACAACTATAGTTGCCTTAAGCGCCCGCGATCAAACTTTGGCGGAAAAAGAAAATGAATTGCGTTTTGAAATCAAACGCTTTCCGCCTCTGTTGGCTTATTACAATCGGATTATGCCACAGCTACAATTTAGCCGTGAACGGTTAGAGGAGCTATTGCGAGCTGAACAGAAATTACGCCAAGAACTTGCTAAGGGTGGCTTTAATTGGGAAGTTGTGGAAGAACCACAATTAGGTACGTATTTAGGCCCCAATCTGCGGCAGAATCTTTTGTTGGGTGGAGTTGTGGGGTTGATGTTGGGAGGTATTGCTACCTTTATTCGAGAAGCATCTGATGATGCTGTGCATACTACGGCGGAATTGGAAAAGCAGGTGGCTTTGCCGTTGTTGGGAACTACTCCCAAACTGCCAACTACCAAAAACAGAGAGTCAATTATCAAGTTACCTTTTGGTAAACCAGAAGTTCTTTCTCCTTGGACAATTCAGGTGTTGCAATCTCCACCGCGTTGGGAATCCTTGGATTTAATTTTCAAGAATATTGAACTTTTAAATTCTGTTTCCACGTTGAAGTCTTTGATGATTACCTCGGCTTTGCGAGATGAGAGTAAGTCAGCTTTGGCTTTGGGTTTGGCGATGAGTGCGGCTCGTTTACACAAAAGGGTACTATTGATTGATGCCAACTTACGCGAGCCTAGTCTCCACGAACAGCTCAATCTTCCCAATGAGCAAGGGCTATCTACTCTCCTGGCTAGTGATGTCTCTCTTCCCAACCAGATTGGTGTTCCTAGTTTAGGTTCAGCGTACATCGATATTTTGACAGCCGGGCCGACACCGATTGACCCAGCAAATCTTTTGAGTTCACCACGGATGATGCAATTGATGGCAGTCTTTGAGGATAATTATGATTTGGTACTTATAGATGGTCCGCCAGTTCTCGGCTTGGTGGATGCTATGCTGACAGCTTCATCTTGTCGTAGTGTGGTACTGGCTGCCAGTATGAGTAAGATTACTCGCAGCCAATTAGCCCAAGCTACAGCCATGTTGAGTAAGTTAAATCTGATTGGGGTTGTGGCTAATGGAGTCTCAAATTCTGGCAGTACTTATGTCAAGTATCCCCAGCCGTCTCAATCTTCTCAATTGGCGTTGCAAGAAGCGGTAGAAAAATAGCACAGATTTTGGGGAGGGGGGACAGATAGGAAACTTCTATTTGTATCTGTGTGCAATTTTACCAATTGAAAGGTTTTATATGATGTGCGATCGCAATTTTTGGTATGGGATCGCACATATGCTTTTTTTGATAATTTGCTCGTAATTTGGAGAGGCGATCGCTTATATTTTCAGATATGAATTTTTTATTGTATTAATATTACTTCAAATTCAGTATATTTATAGCAACTTTATAATTATCTAGAAAAACAACTGCCTGTTTAAAGACTAAATAAAGAATCTAGCACAGTAGATAGTTCTTTCTACATAGTCTTATATCCTAGAGATTAAAGCCCCTTCTCAACAGCTAAAAGACAACGGTGAACTAGTTTTGTGAGATTGATAAAAAAAAAATAGGTAGTCGCAACTAAACGTAGATATGAAGTTAGGGTTCACTTGAGGAACGGGGAAATTTTCCTCTGCACTTCCCATCTTCCCTAGTTATCAAAGAGAAACCCGCGTTTCCCAATCAGCTTTCCCAGTATGTTTACTGCTAGTTGTCTGCTTAGGATCTTTCTTGTTTGTACATCTTGACACCAGCAGAATTTCCCAAGATGTGGACTTGTCTGGAGTGCAACTTACTTAAAAGAGCGTATTTCTGCACGTAATCGCCTACATATTTCTTGGAGCAAAACTTTTTTTCGGAGTCTTTGGCATTAATAGCCTTCAATATTAACCCAGAAATTCACTATTGTATAGATCCAAAGACATATGACAATATCATTAATTCCTGCTCTCCAGAATTCTTCTCTTGAAACCCAAAAACACCAACATCATCACTTTTCATACTGTAAACTCCAATGGCGGCGGGGTCAGTTGTTGGTCAAATCTACCGGAAAAACTCAACCGCTTCATCTACCTTCTTTGCATGACGAGCAATTATTAGTCAATTGCTTAAAACATTCTCTAGTAAATTTGGTGAGTATAGATCCAAATATTGGTGAAGATTATCTAAAACTTTGGGTTGAAGCTTGCGAAGAAGCTGGTAAGCCCATATTTCTGCGCCTACCCTCTAGCGATAAACAGGCGAAACAAGGTAACAATTGGCAAAAACTAATTGAATGGATTGCGGCTTTATTTCTGCTCCTACTCATGAGTCCAGTCATGATGGGATTATTTGCAATTTTACAGCTTAACTCACCAGAATCAGTTTTTACCAGTGAATGGCAAGTTGGAGAACGAGGTAAACTCTTTCGTGCAATCAAGTTTTGTACAACTACAAAGCCCAATATTACACCTTTGTGTCGTTGGATGCGTAAATACGATTTAGATCATCTACCCCAGTTGTGGAATGTGCTACGCGGTGAAATGAGTTTGATGGGTTCTGGTAATTGCACTTTAGAACAAGCTGTGCGGCTAACTTTGGCGGGACAACAGCAGATGAATCAACTATCAGAGATGAGGAATTCATGGGAAGAATCGAGTCTGTTGCATTTAGATAGCCAAACATTGTGATTTGCTTGTGAACTAGATGCATTAAGTCGCTCAGGTGCGTTAAGGGACTTCCAAGAAATAAATTATCCTAATAAACGTAGACCGAAGGGCTTGCCGAAGGCTACCACTCCAGACACAGAGGACACAGAGTTATGAGAGTTTGAGAGGTTTTTTGCTTTAGGTGATTTCGTATTTTTTTATTTGGAACTCCCTCATCGCCATAACGCACCCTAAAAAAAGATCAGCCTTTTTTTGTCTTACCTAATAGGACTTACGCAATAACTCTCTGCAACCCTCTTTCCTTCGTGTCCTTCGCGTTCTTTGTGGTTCGTTTTTTCATGATTTTGCGTAAGTCCTGCCTAAAATCAACGGGTTATTTAGCATCTCTATTATCTATCTAAGCAATCACATTTTGTAAATCAATCCTCATGTATATTCAAGCTTTCCAACTAATAGGTAATCGCTGCAAAAATACCAAGTTTTGGCAAAAAAATCGGTTAATTTTACGAGAGTTTAAAAATTTCCGCAAAATTGCTGCTTTAGCTTTAGTCTTTTCATTTATAGCTGCCACTTTTGAAGGTTTTAGTATTGGTTTTCTCCTGTCGTTTTTGCAAAATTTAACTACTCCTGATGCCGAACCTATTCAAACGGGAATTTCCTGGTTTGATACTTGGATTTTAGCTGCTAATGCATCGGCAATTCATAGACTATATCGCATCTCTTTACTGATTCTCTTAAGTACATGGATTCGGGCTGGTTTCAATTATCTAGCACAAGTATACACAGAAATGTCTCAATTGTTTCTAGCTGACCGCTTGCGGAAACAAATTTTTGATCAGTTGCAAGGTTTACCTTTAAGTTATTTTGCTAAAACTCGCTCTGGTGAACTAATTAATACTATTACCACTGAAATTGAGAGGATGAAACAGTGGTTTAGTGGAGCAGCATTTTTAATAACTAGAGGTATCACTGCTTTTGTCTATTTTGTCTCGATGTGTTTATTATCGTGGCAACTTACTGTTATTTCTTTTTTCTTATTCACCTTGGTAGGAGTAGGATTATCAACACTGAATGCGCGGGCTAGAGAAACGAGTTTTAGTACTTCGATTGCTAATGGAAATTTTACTTCAATAGCGATTGAATTTATTAACGCTATTCGCACAGTTCAGGCATTTTCTACTCAAGAGTTTGAGCGCGAACGTTTCTATAATGCTAGTGATAACGTAGTTAGCACTTCTACTAAAGTTGTATTAACTTGGGCGCTTGTCAGACCGCTAGCTGAAGCTATAGCTAGTACAATTCTCATTGGGATGATTATTTTTGCATTTACTATTTTTGTTGTCAATGGAACCTTACAAGTAGCTTCTTTGCTGACATTTTTCTTTGTTCTCTTCCGGGTTGTGCCAATTGTGCAAGATATTAATGGCACTAGAGCGCATCTCAGCACACTTGAAGGAGCGGCAGATAATATTAAGGAGCTAATTAGGACTGACAATAAAATCTATTTGCAAAATGGCTATGTCAAATTTACTGGGCTACAGTATTCAATTGATATAGTTTCTGCTGATTTTGGCTATGATGCTGATACTTTAGTGCTAAATAATATTACCCTGAGCATTGAAAAAGGTAAAACTACTGCGTTAGTTGGCGGCACTGGGGCTGGTAAAAGTACTTTGATTGATTTAATTCCCAGATTTTATGATCCAACAGAAGGGAATGTCCTGATTGATGGCATAAATATTCGCCAATTTGATATTAGTTCTTTACGGCAGAAAATCGCTGTTGTCAGTCAGGATACGTTTATTTTCAATACTACTGTGGGGAATAATATTTCCTATGGTACTGAAGGAGCGACTGAAGCGGAAATTCGCAAAGTTGCTCAATTAGCGAATGCACTGGAATTTATTGACGAAATGCCTGAAGGCTTGAATACGCAACTGGGGGATCGGGGTGTGCGATTATCTGGAGGACAACGCCAGCGAATTGCGATCGCTCGTGCTTTGCTACGTGACCCAGAAATTCTGATTTTGGACGAAGCCACCAGCGCCCTCGATTCTGTGACTGAACATTTGATTCAGGAATCTATCGAAAAGCTATCTGTAGGTAGAACAGTGATTGCGATCGCTCACCGTCTTTCAACTATCGCCCAAGCTGATAAGGTTGTAGTCTTAGAACAAGGACGCATCGTGGAACAAGGTAATTATCAAGAATTACTACAACTTCAAGGCAAGCTGTGGGAATATCACAAAACTCAATATGAAATGGGTCAAGCTGGATAAAATTTGTCCGGATTTAATTATCAGAGATTGCACAATAAATTGAGACCAAACATTTGGCATTTAAACGAGGTGAGATAAATGGTAAATATTGGCTATCATACTGCGCGCTTTCAAGGAAAATTTAACCGTTCTCTCTATAAATCAAAGCTGGCGAAAACGGTTAAAATTGCCATACAATCAAATCAAAAAGTTCCCATTCGAGTCTATGCTTTATCTTGTGAACGCGACTTAGCTGAACAAGTAGCAAGTATTCGCTCATTTATCAGCAATGTTGGGATACCTGAGACATTTACTGTGATTTCTGATGGTAGCTATACTGATGTGAGTTGTCAGTTACTACGCCGCATTCATCCCTGTGTTGAGGTTATACCAATCAACAAATTTCTCAAAACAGATTTACCACCATGTGTATCTGATTATGCTCAAATACATCCAATGGGTAAAAAATTATCAGCATTGATGTCAATTCCGGTGAATGGTGCAACTATTTATACTGATTCAGACATTTTATTCTTCCCAGGGGGAATTGACTTAGTTGAGTTAGCGAAGTTAGATAATCAAGTATGTCATTATCTTCCTGATTGTGCTAATTCTCTAGATGGCAGAATCCTTTATGAAGAAACAGAAAAATCAAATCCTGTGAATGCGGGATTTATTTTATTTAAACATGAGCTAAATTGGGATTTTGCAATTAAACGTTTGGCAAATTTAGCCGGAACACCGAGCTATTTTACTGAACAAACAATTGTACATTTGACAATTCACCATAATCATGGTGTGCCACTATGTTCAGAAAAGTATGTCATGAATGTGATGGATCAATTTATCTATCCAGATAAATTTTCTAGTAAAAAAATTGCTTTACGACATTATGTAAGTGATGTCAGACATAAGTTTTGGATGAATGCATCCAACTAATTTCAGGACTTACGCAAAAACTCTCTCCAACCCCTATTTCTCTGTGTCCTCTGCGTCTGGTGTGGTTAGTTATTCCGTAATTCGTGCGTAAGTCCTATAATTTATCTAAAAAAATTAGGATTCTAATTAAAAATAAGCCAAATCAATATGAGTTATACATTAATTGATCAAAAAATGATTTATCACTGCTCCCGTGCTGATATCAAGGGGGGTGGTGGTATTGAAACTTATTTAGCGTCTTTAGTAAATTCGCAAATTTCTGGGGTGAGCGATCGCCCTATTTCTTCTCTAAAAAATATCGCTCAAAAACAGCCCCAATTGCTGCATATTCACGACCCAGATATGTTAGTGGATTTGCGAGAAGAATGTCCAGCAATTTTTACTCTGCACAATCACTCTAGCTACTGTCCCAGTGGAACAAAATATTTAGCCAATCGCGGGAAAGTGTGCGATCGCATGATGAATCCTTTAGGATGTACTTGGGGACATTTAGTAGATGGCTGTGGTAGTCGCCGACCCCGAAAAATTCTGCAAAATTGGTTGAATACTCACCATCCTCTAGAGATACTCAAAAACCTCAAAATTCCTGTAATTGCTAATAGTGATTATGTGCGTCAGCAAATCATTAGTAGTGGTTTAGCACCGGAACGAGTCATGACATTGCGGTGTGGTGTCAAACCACCCAAAAATCCCACAACACCCCTAAATTCGGACACTCATCAAAATCAGCGCATTTTGTTCGCTGGTCGAATTGTTCCTGATAAAGGGGTGGAATGGCTGATTAAAGCTTTAGCACAAACTAACCAACGCATTCATCTGGACATCGCCGGTGATGGTTGGAGTAAGCCTAGTATGGAAAAATTAGCACGTCAGATGGGGTTAAGCGATCGCATTACTTGGCATGGCTGGTGTAATAGTGACAAACTAGAATCACTTTATCAACAATGCTTTGCTGTAGTCTTTCCCAGTCTGTGGCCTGAACCTGCTGGTTTAGTAACCCTCGAAGCCTATAGTCACTATCGCCCAATCATTGCTAGTGCAGTGGGCGGTATTCCTGAACACGTGCGAGATGGTGAAACAGGAATTTTGGTTACACCTAATAATATAAAACAGTTAGCTGCTGCCATCAACGAACTCGCCATAAATTATTCCCAAAGCCGACTCATGGGTGAGAAAGGTCAGGCTTGGTATCAGCAAGAATTTACTATTGATATCCACATCCAAAGACTGGCAGAAATTTATGCTAAAACTATCGCTGAATTTGAAGCAAGAACTCCTACTAATACGGCTTTAAATTTCTGCCCCATTTAAGAAAATTAAATAACTTTTGATTTTGGATGGCTCATTTTCAATTAATGCAGTCAAAAATTACTCACGCCTGATGTCGATAAAAATCACTGGTATCAGAGCAGCCAATCCAAAATTTCCCAACTTCAAGTATCTAATTATATAAACACCAGGTAAAATCTATTCCTTCTGGAATAGTAAAGCCAAAATATCACCTGATAAACTAATGTCACTCACGATGAAATCCCCACAACCTTTAGTCAGTGTTATTATTCCCACTTATAATCGACCGGAATATCTCCATCAAGCGATCGCCAGTGCTGTTAAGCAAACTTATCAAAATATTGAAATTATTGTTTCTGATAATTGCAGTCCCGAAAGTCCCCAAGAAATTGTCGAATCTTTTGGAGATCCACGCATTAGATTTTGGCGACAACCGCAAAATGTGGGGATGATTGCTAATCAAATGTATGGCTTCAAAATGGCAACTGGTAAATATGTAGCTAGCCTCCACGATGATGATATGTGGAATCAGGATTTTTTAGCCAAACTTGTACCACCATTAGAAGCCAATTCTGATTTAATTCTAGCATTTTGTGACCAATACATTATAGATAATAATAACAAAATTCAAAAGGAGAAAACAGAAGTAAATACACGCAGTTACAAGCGAGATCAACTAGCCCCAGGAGTTCATCAACCATTCGCCAAAATTGGGTTAATAGATAAAAGTATAGCCACAGCCGCAGCTTGCGTAATTCGTAATCACACTATTGATTGGGATAGTATTCCCTCAGAAGTTGGCGGTATGTGGGATTTATATTTAACCTACCTCTGCTGTATATCCGGTCATAGTGTTTACTATCATCCCGAAAAACTCACACTATATCGAGAACACGAGCAGACAGACACAAATCAGAGCGGAAGTAGAAACGTGCAGGCAAAAATCCGTAAAGCCAAAAGTGAAATCTTCTGTTATAAAATCTTTAGAGAAGATCCGAATATCGCCGAATTTAAAACCCACTTTCAAAAAAAAATGTTAGAATCTCATACAACTTTAGGCATCGGGTTACTGCGAAATAAACAGACAGAATTAGGACGTTGTTATCTTTGGCAAGCCCTGAGAGAGCAAAAGTTTAATTTGCGAACCATCGTCGCACTGATTCTCAGCTTTACCCCGAAAATGTTAAGCAATCAATTACTAGGAATACCAGAATAAATCAATAGTATTAATTAATTCAAAATTTTCAATCATCTGCTTTGTTTGTGTCTTAGTAGTTCCTTCTTTATCTTTGCCCAATTACTCAGTTAATCATTAATAATAGAGGGAATCAGAATCAATGAGAATTTGTATTGTTACCCACACCGTACAAAAAGGCGATGGTCAGGGTAGAGTTAATTACGAAGTTGCTCAAGAAGCAATTCGTCGCGGTTATCACCTGACCTTATTAGCGAGTAAAGTAGATTCAGAAATTCTGCAAAATCCCCAAGTTAATTGGGTTACTATCTCTGTAAAAGGATGGCCGACGGAATTTATTCGCAACATGGTTTTTGCGCTTAAAAGTACAAAATGGTTGCAAAAACATCGCCCAGAACTGGACATAGTAAAAGTAAACGGAGCAATTACCAATGCTTCTGGAGATGTGAATGCAGTGCATTTTGTGCATAATTCTTGGCTGAAATTCACCTCTAGGAAAAATCAACCAAATTTACAGAAATTTTTATATAATTTTTACCAGTGGGTATACACAAATTTAAATGCTCATTGGGAAAAACAAGCTTTTCGTAAAGCTCAAGTAGTAGTTGCAGTGTCTGATAAAGTCGCCCAAGATTTACGAGAAATAGGTGTACTTCCAGAGTCCATTAAAGTAATTTTAAACGGCGTTGATTTACAAGAGTTTTCCCCAGGAATTAGAGAACGCCAAAAATGGCAACTACCTGAGAACGTACCCCTAGCACTGTTTGCAGGCGATATCAGACTAGCTCGCAAAAACTTAGATACAGTCTTACAAGCTTTAGTGAAAGTTCCTGAGTTACATCTAGCAGTAGCCGGAAATACTCAAGGAAGTCCCTATGTTCAGCTAGCAGCATCACTGGGATTGGGTGAACGAGTGCATTTTTTGGGACAGAGGTTTGATGTCCCAGAACTGATGAAAGCTGTAGATTTCTTTGTTTTCCCCTCCCGTTATGAACCCTTTGGCTTGGTGGTGATTGAAGCGATGGCTTCTGGTTTACCTGTAATTACAGCTCGTTCCACCGGTGCGGCCAATTTGGTAACGCCAGCATCTGGGATAGTTTTGTCTGACTCAGATGATGCTGAGGGTTTGACACAAGCAATGCAGTTATTAGCAAGCGATCGCATCTTACGCCAAAACATGGGGAAAGCCGCCCGTTCCATCGCCGAACAACATAGTTGGACGAATATGGCACAAATTTATCTGGATTTATTTGAGGAATTAATTAATCATGAGGAATACAGTTCTCATCCCTACTTATCGCCGTCCCCTGGATCTATCACGCTGCCTTTTGGCACTGCAAACCCAAACTAAACCGGTTGATCAACTAATTATAGTAGTTCGGGATACGGATACAGAAACTTGGGAATTTATCGCCGAATTTCATCTGCAAAACTTCTTACCACTGCAAACTGTGAAAGTGACACAACCGGGAGTAGTCGCCGCACTCAACGCCGGATTAGCGGAAGTAGAAGGAGACATTCTTTCCATTACTGATGATGATGCAGCGCCCCATCCTGATTGGTTAGAAAAAATCAATGCTCACTTTATCGCTGATAGTTGCATTGGTGGTGTGGGTGGTCGTGATTGGGTACACTACGGCGATCAAATTGAATCCGGTCAACAGCCGATAGTTGGTAAGTTGCAGTGGTTCGGGCGGGTAATTGGTAATCATCATTTGGGAGTAGGAGAACCGCGCGAAGTTGATGTTCTTAAAGGGGTAAATATGAGTTTTCGGACTCTCGCAATTGGTCGATTAAAATTTGATCAACGTATGCGTGGTACGGGAGCGCAGGTACATTTTGAAATGGCTTTTACTCTGTGTTTAAAGCGGGCTGGTTGGAAGATGATTTATGACCCACAGGTGGCGGTTGACCACTATCCAGCCCAACGTTTTGATGAAGACCAACGTCATAATTTTAATGAAGTTGCTTTGATTAATTTGGTTCATAATGAAACTTTAGTTTTACTAGAACATTTGCCGCGATCGCGCCATTTTGTTTTTTGGCTTTGGGCTTTCTTAGTGGGGACACGAGAGAGTTTAGGTTTAATCCAATGGTTGCGACTTTTACCGAGTCAAGGTAAACTGGCTGGACAAAAATTAATCATATCTTGGCGCGGTCGTTGGCAAGCTTATGAAGCCTTGAAATTTACAAATCCTCGTTTAAATATGGGAAATTTTCCTTCTTAGAGCGATTTTTATATTTTGAGGTATCCGGAATGATTAATTAACCACAGATAAAGACGGATGATTTTTTATTCAATTTTTACAATATAATGTTGGTAGCTTTATTGTGATTTCCAAACAGATACATTTTAATAGTTTTTCAGAATCACACTTTTTTCCTGAAGAGCGATCGCTACAAGGTTGGCTGGCTATTTTGGGCTTTTTGCTACTAATTGTAGTTTGCTATTTTGCTGGTGCGGCTGGTTTGTTGCGCTTGGTTTATCCGGCGATGGCTTTGGCTGTAGCTGTATTTTTATACTTACGCCATCCCATTCTCTATATCGGCTTTACTTGGTGGATATGGTTCCTGACACCCTTAGCGACTCGCTTAGTTGACTATCGCATTGGTTGGGACCCTACCCGTCAGATGCTCGTAGCACCTTACTTAGTGGTGTTTGTCACTATCGCCACATTTTTACGGCACTCTCCTCGCGCTTCAATTCAGGGAGGACTGCCGTTTATTTTGGCGTTTATTGGCGTGTTTTATGGTTCTTTAGTGGGTCTAATTTATAATGCACCAGTACCTGTAGCACGGGGTTTTTTAGATTGGCTCAGTCCGATTATTTTCGCTTTTCACTTATTTATCAACTGGCGAGATTATCCCAGCTACCGCCAAAATTTGCAACGCATTTTTCTGTGGGGCGTGTTGATTTTAGGCATTTATGGTATCTATCAATTCGTGGTAGCACCTGAATGGGATAGATATTGGTTGATAGAATCCAAAATGTTTACGAGTTCGGGAGATCCGGAACCTTTTGGAATGCGCGTGTGGAGTACTTTACACTCACCCGGTCCCTTTGCCTATGTCATGCAAACAGGTTTATTGTTATTATTTACCAGTTCGGGAACCTTAATTTTTCCAGCCTCAGCCGTTGGTTATCTCTCCTTTTTGTTAACACAAGTACGCACAAGTTGGTTGGGTTGGTTGCTAGGAGTAGTGATGATTTTTGGTTCGGTAAAGGCGCGGATTCAAATGCGCTTAATTGCCATCATTTTAATCATGCTCATGTGTGTTATACCATTGACTAACATTGAACCAATTTCTGGTGTAGTTGCGGATCGTTTGGAAAGTTTTTCTAATTTGGAAAACGATACTAGCTTTAAAGAGAGATCGGGAAGCTATGACAGAAATTTAAGTTTAGCTCTTTCTAATGTTTTAGGTAATGGGTTAGGAAATATCTGGAAAGTCAATGAAAAAACTGGTCAAATAGAAGTAATTGTGCTTGACAGTGGCATTTTAGATATGTTTTTTACCTTGGGTTGGTTAGGTGCTATCCCTTATATTGGTGGTTTAATTTTGATCATTTTCAGCGTTCTCCAATATAATGAAGCTAAATTTGATAGTTTTGTCAGCGCCGCCCGTGCTATTGGTCTGAGTTCTTGTGTACAGTTAGTAGGCAATAGTGCGATGCTAAGTGTGCCGGGTATGATTCTTTGGGGATTTTTAGCTATGGCTATGGCCGCCCACAAGTATTATCAGCATCAAGGTATCAATACTTTCAATCAGTAGGACTCTTTTGGAGAGTATGAATGGCAAATTTATCCTAGAAATGTTTCGGGAGAACATCTCTACTTGCTAAAATCTAGGGTGAGCCAGAGGAGAACACTAAATACATGGTAGCCACCCCAACCGATTTAAATATTCCCGCCTTAGAAGCAGAATATAGTCAAAGAATGCCCAGGGAAATTATCAAATTTGCCTTGGAGACTTTTAATAATCTCTCGATTTCTTTTAGTGGTGCTGAGGATGTTGTCCTGATTGATATCGCCTCAAAAATTACTAAAGATTTCCGTGTTTTTACACTGGACACAGGACGCTTGCACCCTGAAACTTATCAGTTATTGGATCAGGTGAGAGAACGTTACGGGATTAAATTAGAGGTGCAATTTCCAGATGCTGCGGAAGTCCAAGCTTTAGTGGAAGAAAAGGGCTTGTTTAGTTTCTATCAAGACGGTCACAAGGAATGCTGCGGAGTTCGCAAAGTCAGACCATTACGCCGCAAACTGAATACTCTTGATGCTTGGATTACCGGACAACGCAAAGACCAAAGCCCTAGTACCCGCAACCATATTCCTGTAATTGAAGTTGATAGTGCTTTTTCTACCCCAGACCATCAGTTAATTAAATTTAACCCTTTAGCAAATTGGTCTTCTACACGGGTGTGGGAATACATCCGCGCTTTCAATGTGCCTTACAATAAGTTACACGAACGCGGTTTTATCAGCATCGGTTGCGAACCTTGCACTAGACCTGTTTTACCTAGCCAGCATGAACGAGAAGGCCGTTGGTGGTGGGAAGAATCTACAATGAAAGAGTGTGGTTTACACGCTGGTAATTTAGAAAAATAACCCCAAGGGTGCGTTAGCAAATCCGTAACGCACCTCAAGTTCTTTCTATGAGTATTCACCTATCTATGGTGAATTTTTTTTAATTAACAAATAAACTCCAACGGTAGTACCAACTATATTTGGTAGCCATATCCAAGAAAATGAGATAATTTCTGATATGATAAAAATTTTAGCAATTACTTGAATTGCATCATATAGTAAAATAATTCCTAAAGTTAGACTGAAGCTGTTATATCTAGTTCTCGGTTGTAGATTAATTCCTATTGCTGAACCTAATAAAGCAAATACAGCACAGGAAACTGGTAAAGTAAATCTTTCTTGAATATTAACTTGTAGACTACGAAAATTTCTGCGATCGCCTGCTTTTTGGAAAACCAACAATCGTTGATAAACTTGAAATATATTCATTTCTCTGTTATCAAGTGTTTCTTGATCTATTTGCAATTGTAAAGCTATATTAGGTAGATATAAAGGCATGGTATCAAACTTAATTCTTTCACCATAAGAGCCATCTGCATTAATTATATTTTTCACACCCTCATAAAAATAGCAAAATTTCTGCTGTCCATAGCATTCAGCAAACCTGGATTTGATAATTACTTTTAACTTTTCTGAATCTCTCATTAATAAAGTGACTTGTTGCATCTGCCCATCAGCAAATCTCTCGGCATATAATAGATGTTTGAGATAATTCTGTTGAGCTAATGAATCCAGGGTATTTTCATTATCTATTTGTTGGTAAAAAATATCATTTTTTTGAAAATATAATCTATTTATATTCATAGCTTTTTCTAGGGTAATTGCAGCTTTATAGTTGGCAGGAATCACAATTACTTCATTAAATATAAATAATACAGGTATTAACAAAGCAGCGACCATTACCGCAGGATAAACTAATTTATCTAAACTGACTCCACAGCTGTGGATGGCAATAATTTCACTGGTATTTGATAATTTTTTATAAGTAAATATAGTAGCTAGTAAAACAGCAATAGGCGCAGCAAAAACAATAAACTCAGGTAGTTTAAGTAAATGAAGATATATTAATATTTCAAAGGTTAACTGTCTTTCTATGAGAAATTTGAACTGTTCAAATGATATCCCAATTGATTCTGCAACAATGGTAACGATAGCAATGCTAAATAATAAAGGTGGAATTAGCTCTGAGATTAAATAACGTTCTAGTAATGAGAGTTGAGGAAAAGTATGATTTTTTTTCATTTATCATTGTTCCAGTTATGTCAAGTGATATGTAAGCGGGCAAGATGCCCGCAATATTTTATAAAAAATGTACTTTCCCTAATTAGCTTGATTGATAAACCTAACCGCCTCTCTTTGTGCTGCTTGTACTTCAGCCCGGCAAGTGGTACCTTGTTGACTCAAACCAAATCTGTCTACACACTGACCAGTTAAATCTGTGGCTGTGCTATTAATTTCTCCGAAAGTTGTATTTCTATCAACTGTTGCTACATAACCTAAAGACGGAACGGTAATAGTTAAGGTTTGGGGGGGTTCGGGGGGTTCAGTGGGTTCAGTGGGGTAAATGGGGGGAGTATTACTTGATGTACCTCCACTACAGGAAGTAATCATTACACAGGTAATTAAAATTCCCAAAAGCCTACGGGTAGCCAAATTTTTGGACATAAAATTAATCTCACAACGTTCTACTTATTACATGAGGCTGAAAGAGAGTTTTCCCAGGGTGATTTGTAAATAAATTTTATACGAACTTGTAATGATTGCAGTGGGTTGACGACAGCATCAATCACCATTGTGATGTGATAAATAATCTAACTAACTCCGGCTATGTTACTTTATTTTCACTGTTAAATTACCAGGGTTAGCGCATCTCAAATGTAAGCGGGCAAGATGCCCGCAATCTTTGACTAAATATTGATGCTAGTACAGCACAGCGTAAATAAAGCAACCATTTAAAATCCTTGAAAAGCCTGTTTGATCAGCTTTTTGACTTTTGATGAACGGCTAGCGGTACTAGTTAGTTCAATTGGTTGATATATTGATTATCTATCTCTAAAAGCAACTGGTATACTAGAGCCATCTGCCCGTCTCCTCGGACCAAATTCACATCTTCCTCTTGAACCATCACTAAAAGTTCTTCGAGAAATCGGAGTCGAGGAACCTTGACAATCAATCCTATATTGCTGCCATTCTTCTTCAGATCTTTCAGCATTTTGATTCTGACTGTTGTCACCCCCTCCCCCATTAGAAGTATTACTTGATGTACCTCCACTATCAGCATTTTGATTCTGACTGTTGTTACCCCCTCCCCCATTAGGAGTATTACTTGATGTACCGCCACTACAAGAAGTAATCATTACACAGGTAATTAAAATTCCCAAAAGCCTACGGGTGGCAAAACTTTTTGACATAAAGTTATAGGACTTACGCAGAAACTCTCTTAAACCCTCTTGACTCGGTGTACTCTGTGCCTCTGTGGTTGGTTTTCCCATAAATTTGCGTAAGTCCTAAGTTAATCTCAGAACGTTCTATTTATTACTGAATGCTGAAAGAGAGTTTTCGCAGTAAGACTCCTATTTGATTTTTGAAAAACATTCAGTATGCTGTTACTGATTTTTTCCTGTTCGTTCCCTGTTTCCTATCTCTACGAGTAATTTCAGTAATCAAACGTGATTCCTAAATTGATTTAGGACTTACGCATTGACAATAAATCCCAAATATGTAAACACTAAAAAGCACATATTTCGTAGGGGGTTTAGCAATGCTAAACCCTTACCACACGGGTATATTTACTATCAACATAATCATTGTTCAAAGCCAGAAATTGGCTATTTTGCTGACAGCATACCATGATTAATTTGTACAATGCGTAAGTCCTAGTAAAGTGGATTAACCGCAGCCTAACCCACCATTGTATGAATTTGATTTATCACCTGATTAGATTAAGAACATCTTGACATGCAGTTTGGATCAGTGCTGGCCAGACAATTGTCCATACAGCGAGATACCCTCCGATACTCTCTGTCTTCTCTTTCTCTTTCGACTCTTTGTTGTTCTAGTAGCCACAGACGCTGCTGATTCACATAATCATTTGAATCACGTCTACTGGGTTGTTGATGACGGTAGGGGCGCTTGGGTGCGGGCTGATTATTTTCAGTGCATTCTGAGGGAATTACTGAAGCGGCAGTTTCTGCATCACCTGTAATTGCTAAACCCAGTAAAGCACCGATGGCTGATGCAGTGCAGTAAGTTTCTTGGGATTGGGCTTGAGCTACGTTGATATTCCAACCTAATACAGAAGCTATCGCGGTGGCGGTTATGAATAATTTATACAACTTGTTCATAGTTACCTCACTAGAGAGTGATTTTAACTTCTAGTTATTAGAGGACGCTGAAACAAACTTTTCGCAAGTTGGAGTAATAAATAAAACTTATGTTTATATATAAAACTTATTAAAATAATATATCAAGTGAATTGCGAAAGATGGGTTTTAGCATCCTGTAAATAAGCGTATAGATTAATTGAACATACAGATTATGCTATGTATTTGAGTTACCAGAGAGGCGATCGCGCAACAATCCTATACAATTATTCTGGCATTTATTTATAGAATTTGACACTGGCAATTACCACAATTTCGTTATGAACGATATTAATACTAACTTGCGTCGTCTGATTAATGAGGCGAAAAATTTACCACTAGAAAGTGTAGAGCGTCAACAAAAAATACATCAGACTTATCTCCTAGCAATGAAATCTGGTAAACTTTGGCGAGAAAATAAACCTTATTATAATGATGCACTGCAAGATATGTGGGAATATTGCTGTAGTCATCTGGAAGAATATAACCCTACAAAAAAACAGGTAATTACTTGGCTAAATGATGAAATTATTAAAGCTTTGAGAAGATATGAGTATAAAGAAGAAACAAGACCACGCAAGAGACACATTGAACTTAGGGTAAATTTAAATTCAGATAATTTTGAACCAGTAATTAATAATTTAGATAACTTATCTCCAGAACAATTAAACAAACCACCTACTGATATTCAACCATTACTTGAAATGTGGGAAACAACAGTCCAATGGGTGAAAGCTGACCCAGATCAAGTATTACGCAACACTTATTTTCAAGAACGTCCAGAAATTAACGCTCAAGTTGTGATTTTAAAAAGGCTACCTCCTGATGTTTCTTGGAAAGAAATTGCTAAAGAGTTTAATTTAAATGATGCTGAGTCCAAAAATTTACCTAAATGGTATCACCGTAGTTGTTTGCCTTTACTCAGAAGATTTGGTACTAACCAAGGATATTTATAGCAAGATAAACTTGCGAAAAATATATTTTTGCTTATAGTAAATAAATGACTACTACAGTTAATATAATAAGAAGGTAGATGAGTAATATGCTCGATAAAATCTTCACGAAAGAATCAAACATTTCCGTTCCAGTAATTCTTACTAACAAAGCGATTTCTACTGCTGAAAAGTTTGCTAGAGAACAGTACACCCAAGCAAAAGCACAGCAAGTTTATCTCAATACTTTGGCAGTTTATTTAGTCGATAACTATTTACGTGTTATGGGAATTAACACAGATTTAGCAGCCGGAGATAGTTGGAATCCTGCGGTGCGTTTTGCTGCTGATGTTGCTGACTTAGAAATTACAGGCGTGGGACGTTTAGAATGTCTCCCTGTAGTTAATCAGGCAGAAAAATGTGATATTCCCCTGGAAGTAATTGATGAGAGAATTGGTTATGTAATAGTTAGTATTGATTTGCAGCAAAAGGAAGCTTATTTATTAGGGTTTACGGAAAAAATCACAACAAACTATGTATATCTAAATCAGTTACTATCGGTGGAAACTTTATTGGAACATATCAACCAATTAAAGCAAAAAACATCAATTGTTAAACTTAGTGAGTGGTTAAATAATACTTTTGAATCAAGTTGGCAATTACTCTCAAATATTTTAGCATCTCCCTCTCAAGAATTGAATTTTAATTTTAGAGATAGTCAGACAATTATTAGGGGGAAAAGATTAGATTTAATCCAAGGCCAAGAAGCAGTTGCTTTATGTGTTGGTGTCAATCCAGTATTCCATTCAGAAATGGCTATTTATATTAGTCTATACCCCACTGAACAACAGGTTCTACCTACTGGATTACAGTTAATGTTATTTAATGAACAGGGTAAACTAGAGATGCAAGCAGAAGCTGGAAAGAATGATCAGTTTCTTAAATTTCAATTTACTGGAGAATTAGGAGAAAGTTTTTGTGTAAAAATTTGTTGGGGAAATGTGGATATTGCTGAGAAATTTAGTCTATAGTATTTGGTAACGATGTAAAGATTAATGCCGCTATGAGTAAAGTCGTAGTTATTGAACTTGATGGTGACTTGTTACAACAAGGTTTTCGCGTCAGTTTGGAGATTAAAGAAGAAGGAAGGATAGATTCCCTTTGTCGTCGGAAAGGGAAATTACCTCCTGATCCCAAATTAAGCGATCGCCTAGAATATCATTGGCAAGAAATATATCGTAATTTAGCAGCATCCTATCGCATTAAGAACAAACAAATTATCAGTAAATCATTTTTACAATCACTTGTAGAAAAATGTCATCAATCCAGTGTAGATTTAAAAAATGAATTAAATAATTGGCTGAAGTCTGAAGAGTTTAGGGAAATTGATGTTTGTATCAGAGAGCAGTTAAAACTGGATGAAGACGTTAGATTTCTCATTCATACCGATGATCAAGAGTTACAAAAGCTTCCTTGGCAAGAATGGGATATTTTTACATCTTATTCACGAGCAGAAATAGGTTGGGCTTTGCCTAATTATCAATTACCAAGATCCATAAAAAATCATAATTTTAAAGTCAGAGTATTAGTGATTCTGGGTAATCGTCAAGGAATTGATATTGAGACAGATAAACTGTTATTACAGAGTTTACCCAATGTTGACTTAGTGTTTCTCGATGAACCACACCGCCGGGAAATTAATGACGAACTTTGGGAGAAAAATTGGGATATTATCTTTTTTGCTGGACATAGTAGGACAAAATCAGAAACAGGTACAATTGATATTAATCCTCATGATAGTCTGAGTATTGATGAACTATGTTATGGATTAAAAAAAGCTATAGAGAAAGGTTTAAAGTTAGCAATTTTTAATTCTTGTGATGGATTAGGATTAGCTAGAAGTCTGTATAACTTAAATATTCCGCAAACAATTGTGATGCGGGAATTAGTTCCTGATCAAGTAGCCCATGAGTTTTTAAAGTCCTTTTTGAAGAAATTTGCTCAGGGTAAATCTTTATATATTGCTGTCAGAGAAGCTAGGGAACAGTTGCAAGGGTTAGAAGATAAATTTCCTTGTGCAACTTGGCTACCTGTAATTTTTCAGAATCCGGCAGTGATTCCACCAACATGGCATGATTTAATCGGAATAAAACGACAAACCCCACAAGTCAGCCAGATTAAATTTTTGCATTTGTTGCTGACAAGTTTTGTATTCACTGGCTTAGTGATGGGAGTGCGATCGCTTGGTATTTTACAACCATTAGAACTGAAAGCTTACGATCATTTTTTGCGGATGCTTCCAGACAAAGAACCTGATCCGCACCTAGTAATCGTTAAAGTCACAGAAGCAGATATTCAAGAATTTGCTCAAGATCCGATTAGCGATCGCTTAATATTAAAAGCCTTAGAAAATATCAATCAGCATCAACCAATAGCTATAGGTTTAGATATTCTTCGGAATATTCCTCTCAATCCAGGTAATCAAGAGTTAAATAGCTATCTTCAAGAAAACCCCAATATTGTGACTATATGTAAATTCGGTCATCCCCAAGCTAAAACTAAAAATGATCTTGGCTTAAAACCCCCACCAGGAAGTCCCCAAACCAGTAGAAGCTTTAATAATATTAATAAAGATCCTGATAATATTGTTCGTCGTCAACTCATTTACGCCACACCCACAGAACTATCTTATTGTCAAGCTAAATACTCTTTTAGCTCACAACTAGCATTCAGGTTTTTAAACTCAAAAGGAATTAGTCCAGAGAGTGTTATTTTCAATCGTTTGCATGAATTACGTAATAAAAATGGATTTTACCAACAAATAGATGATAAAGGTTATCAAATCTTGCTCAATTACCGTTCTTCAGGAAAAGTAGCAGCAGAAATTAGTTTGAGCCAAATTATTAATAATGATTTTGAGCCTCAATTGTTAGGAAACAAAATTGTCCTGATTGGTTATACAACTGAATCAACGAAGCCAGATGTATTTTTAACTCCCTACACTAACCACCCGCAGCAAAAAAAGATGTTTGGTGTAGAAATTCATGCACAAATGACCAGTCAATTAATTAGTATAGGCTTAAAAGAAACACAACAGCTTGGCTTTTTACCTTGGTGGGGAGATGGAATTTGCATTTTACTTGTTTCCTTCTCAGCTTGGATACCAATTTTATACTTAAAATCATCATTACATCAGACTGTGGTATTTGCCATTAACATTATTGTTTTATATTATGCTTGTTTTTTGTACTTGATTACAGCACCATTAATCCCGGCAATTTTAGTCTTAGCTTTATTAAGAATTTTTGCACCTTCTTTGTTAATTACATCCGAAACCGAGGCATAAAAATGATGTTGCACCCCAACTTTAATCAAGTTAGGTTAAGACTGATATCTATTTTAGTTTTTTCGTTGGCTAGTTTCCCAGTCAATTTACTAAAAACACCAGCCCAAGTGAGCAAATCCCCATTGTCCAACATTCAATTTAATCTCCCAGACTTAGGAGATAAAGACGCTCCTGGTGATACAGAAGGAGCAGGAAGACGTGGTACTTGTCCTAAAATTAATACACCTCTAACTGCGTTAGTACCCAGGGTTAAAAAATCGCCATATTTCAGCAATGTTTGGGGATTAACTCTAGAAAAATCACCAACTTTATGGTTTTATATTCCCTATTCACCTACAGATGTGAGTAGCGGGGAATTAATAATATGGGATGAAACAGATGCAGATAAGAGAAAACATCAGAAAATTTATCAAGGTAATTTCTCTTTACAAAACACTCCGGGGATTATTAGTCTTTCTCTCCCCCATCAGGTGAAACTAGAGAAAGACAGAAGATATCATTGGTATTTATCAGTTCCTATAAAGTGTGATTCAGAAAATGCTGAAGTTGGTGTTAATGGGTGGGTTTGGATAGACACGAAGAGGCTCAATTTAGCATCACCGATATTATCAGGAAAATTATCAAAGCAAGAGCAAGCTGTTATTTTAGCTGAACATGGTATTTGGCAAGATGTTCTAACTTTAGTAAGTCAAACATCAGAAGCAGACTGGAAGCAACTGTTAACAGAGATTAATTTAAAGCATTTAGTCTCAGAAAAAATTGTTCCTTGTTGTAGTCTAAACACTTCAAATTAGTTTCACAACCAATTACCTACTAAAACAACAGCCGCCCATTTATGAGGTACACGATAGTAATTTAAAAGGTGCAGTTGTGCTTTTTGCAAAGCTTGGGCTTTAGTCAACTCAGGATTATTAATTAATTCTTGATAAAATTGTTTCATTAAAGCAGCAGTAGAGTCATCATCTACTTGCCATAAAGTTGCTAAAGTACTACGCGCACCAGAACGTACTGCTACCCCTGCTAGCCCTAACGCAGCGCGGTTATCTCCGGCGGCGGTTTCACAAGCACTGAGGACTAATAATTCAATATTTTGAGATTGTAGTGGATCTCTGCTTCGCAATAATTGCTCTAATTCTTGGATATTAATAGATTTATCCCAAGCCAAAATAAAAGTTTCTTCATTGTTAGAGCTAAATTGTCCATGAGTTGCTAGATGAATGACTTGGGCAGCAGTTTGATCAATTTTCAATTTAAAATTATTTTTCGTAAAGTCTTGATTACGCAGTTGTTCGCCAGAAACTTGAGCTTTTATTTCATCGAGTTCCTGACTGACAAATGGTAATCCGCCTAATTTTCTAGCTTCGATACTGGGGGCTTTATCTGTATCTATTCCCGCAGATAAGGCGCTTAATTCTTGTTTTTTCAGGGGCTGCGGCTGGATCAATTTTAAACCAGGGCTGTAGGCGATCGCATATTTTTCTACTAGATACTTTTGCCCATCATCTAAAGCCGCCATCGGGATATTTCTTAAGTAACTATCTAAAATAAATACCACAGTCTGAATGTTATTTTTAGCTAAATCAGGCTCTACTTGTCCAAATAACCAATCATAAACTTTTTGAGATAATTGTGACTCTCGACGACTAGGACTTTTAAGTTCTTGCTGTAATGCTTTTAAAGTAGTTTCTAATTCCGGCTGAGAAATATCAGTTGTGTAATGTAATAAAGGTTTTTGGGGAACTGTGAGAATAATTTCTAACCTTTGCGGTAAAACAATTGCATAAAATATGGCTGTTGGTGAATTATTTTGTGCTGATTGCGTGACAAAATCATCAATATTTATTTCTTGATTTTCTATACAAGCATCTCTAAAGAAATTTTCTAATTCTGCCAGTTGTAAGGACTCTATCAACTCACGAGCTTTTTGCAAATTATCCTGATTGGGATGATCTTGTAATAGTAAATCAACATATCGACGATATACTGGTTCTACTCTTTCTCTAAAATCATACTGAAGATCAGGATTGAGGCTAACCAAATCATTACGCAGAGTTTGCAAAGAATTCACTGCATCAGCATAAGCTGCGATCGCCTCCTGTTTCTGTCCCTGATTTAATAAAATTCGTCCTAATTGCCATTGTATTTGATAGCTAATATCAACAGCCTTTAATTGTTGCGCTATCTCTAAACCTGACTGGGTATATTCCCTTCCCCTTTGCCATTGTCCCAGTTTTTCATACACTCTTCCCACCATAGCTAAAGCGTAAGACTGAGTTCTTTTATCTCCTAGTTCTTCTGCATCCTTGGCTATACTAATTAATTTTCGCACAGTCTGAGAAACCCTATCTTGATTCCACCTATCCCCCAGATCAGTTTCTTCTCGTTGTTGGAGACAATTTAATTGTTTTTGTTCTTTACAGAATTGGTATTCAGCCAACTTTATTTCCGCATAAATTGTTGTTTGTCTGCGGGGTAAATCAGTAATAACTTTTTCAGCTTCATCAATTAAACTTATATCTTGAGATAAATCTATTTGATTCAGTAAACCCTGCAACTTAATTTCTTTTGATGATGTTTGCCTAATTGCTTTTTGATAATAATTTACTGGTAATTGACAAGATTTGTCTTGACATAAAGCACGTTCTGTATTTCCCAAACTGAGTAAAATATTACTTTCGTATTCAGGAAATAAATTCTCCACCATTTCTAGGGTAGTCAACAAAACTTGTTGAGACTGTTTTAATTTACCAACACCACGTAAAGCATTACCTAGAGTATGTAGTCCTTTGACTTGACTTAATTTAATTTGATGCTTTCTATCTGTAATAATTTGTATTTTCAGATTTTCTAATTCTTCATCTGTAATCTGACAATCTTGACCATTAATCTTAAAAGCTCTCAGCAAAGTTAAACAACTGCGAGGATAAAACCCTAATTTTTGCATTGCTTGAGCTTGATTCACTTGATTAGAAAATAGTGCTTCTTTTTCACCAATGTTAGTATAAACTTTAGCGGCTTCTTGCCAACTTGCTAAAGCTTGTTCTCTTTGACCTTGAATAAATCTCTGCTGACCTTGAATATCCAGAGTTTGAGCAAGAATACGCTGCTGTTCTGTTGTATTTGCCAGATTGTTGAGTATATGGAAACTTTTATCTAAAAATATCAAAGATTCTTCCCTATTTCCCAATTTTGCATAAGTCAAGGCCAAATTACTTAATGCCATTGCCTGATTTAGTTTATTATTTTGCAAAGCATAAATATTAGCCGCTTGTTTCCACTTATCAACTGCTGCTGTCAAACTTCCTTGGACATATAAATTTTCAGCTTGTCTGACTATTTCTAAAGCATGATCTTGATTTTTCACAGCTAATTTATCAACCTGAGCCATAACTGGGGAAATGCTCATGGATATTATAAATAGTAAGATTGTGAAAAATACAATATTTTTTTTATAAACATTTTTCAGTTCAAGTACCAGACGATTTGCAATTGAATTGAGTTTTTTTATAGTAGGGAACAGGGAACAGGGAACAGGGAACAGAGTTAAAAGTCTTTTAGTGTATCTCATTCCAGTGCATACCGCTATATTAATATATTCTTTTTAGTTACAGGCCATAGCCTGATTAATTTCTCGTTGCAACCCTTTACGGGTCGGGTCATAATCCACTAAAGTTAAATTACCATCTTCATTAAATATCCAACCCCTAGCCGGGATAATATTTTGACTAGAAGTTTCCATATTAGAGTTAGAACTAACCGCAGTTCCTAAACTTTCAGCAGGTTTTACTAACCCCACATCAATAGTATTAGTTTCTAAAACTTGATCAGGAGTAATCGGTAAACCACCCCTTCCAGTGCGGTAAAATTGACTATTAGTTCCCCGACGACAAACATTTTCAGCAATTAGCTTAGTGGGATCTTCTATATTTTCTGGTAATTCAATTAAACCTTGAGTGGGGTCTACTGCCAAAATATTAGTTTCTACCACTCCATCAATACCTAATGCTGAACTGGCATTAATTGTACTTTCGGGAGTAAAAAATAGGCTGTTAGCAGTAATGTTAATATTACCTCCATTCCCTTCAAAGGCATTAGCAATAATATTACTCTCATTTCTGCCAACTAAAAAATCAGTATTAATATTTATATTACCACCATTTCCTGTACCTCCAGCTTCAGTTGTAATTACACCTCTGTTCAGACGTAAAATATCATCAACATATAGACTAATATTGCCTCCTTCCCCGCTAAATGTAGCAGCAGAAATATCTGAATTACTATTAATATTGAGGTTGTCAGCCGTTAAAAAAATGTCCCCAGCATTGCCTTCACCTTGACTATTAACGGCAATGCGTGAACCATGATTCAAATTGACAAATATGGGGTCAATAATAACATTGCCACCATTTCCGGTAGAATTAGAAGTAGTGCTAGCCAAGATATTGCCACGATTTAAATTAATACTCTCAACAATATTGAGAAAAATATCTCCTGCTTGTTCATCACCATCAGTAATGGAAAAAATACCCCCATTTTCTGTTATTTCTAACTTCTCAGCATTAATAATAATGTCACCCGATTGACCTTTTCCCAAGGTACTAGTATTAATTTGACTACCATTGCTCAGAGCAAAATCAGGTGTATTAATTTCAATATCACCAGCATCTCCTCTGCCTGTAGCTTCCACTGTAGTGAATACACCATTTAACAATTCCGTGCCACTTGCGCCACTCAAAACTGCTTTTTCAGTCGCAGTAATTTTCACATTCCCTGCGTTTCCCTCGCCGGAAGTGCTAGCCACAATTCGAGCATTATCTGTAAGTAAAAAAGATGGAGAGTTAATCACAATATCATTACCATTTCCTTTTCCTCTTATATCTACATTAGTGGAAATAGTAGCTTTACCAAAAAGTTCTACTTGATGATTAGAGTTAATTGTCACCTTCCCCGCATTTCCTGCTCCAGTTGTTTTAGCGACTATCACAGCATTATCAGACATTCGTAAATTACCAGTTTTAATGTTAATATCACCTCCATTTCCTATACCACTAAATAAAACATCAGCAAAAATTCGACCAGATTGAATATTGATCTTGTCAGTAGCATTAATAATGATATTACCCGCATTACCTTTACCAGATGTACTAGTAGTTAATTCTGCAAAATTTTTAATTTCTAACACAGGTGTATTTATTTGAATATCACCGGCATTACCTACAGAAGAAACTACACTGGTAAATGCACCTTGAAAAAGTGAATCAGCAAATATCACCTTATCTGTAGCCGTAATATTGATATTTCCTCCATTACCTATTCCCGATGTAAATGACTCAAAATAAGCATTATTTATCACTTCTAATAAAGCAGTATGAATATTAATATCCCCTGCATTACCTACGCCTGTAGAAGCAACAATACTCTGAGCAAAAGTATCAGCACCATCAAACTTGACCAAATTATTGGCATTAATATTAATACTTCCGCCTTTGCCCTCTCCTGCTAAACTAGTAAATAAAGATGCACCATTAGTTACTTCCAAAGAACCAGCATTAATATTAATATCACCTGCATTACCCCTCGCACCAGATCCAATGAGAGTACTTATCCTACTACCAACACCATCTATTTTCAGTGTATTATCTGCATAAAGATTGACACTTCCCGCATTACCTCTACCAACACTTTGTGCTTGAATTTCAGAACCATTGCCAATTTGTAGAGAATCATGAGCATTAATCTGAATATTCCCGCCATTACCTTGAGCTAGATTATCAACGATACTCCAAACTTGGCTATTATCTAAAAGGATTTCATTGCTAGTAAAATTAATATTTCCAGCATTACCTACACCGTAGGTACTAGCAGATATTGGATATAAAGCATTATCTTTGATTTGCAAAGATCGACTATTAAGATTAATATTACCAGCGTTACCTACACCATAAACACTGCTATCAAATGTAGAAAAATTATTCAGAATTATCTTGTCTGTATTAATGTTAATGTTGCCACCATTACCAACAGTACCAGGAAAAGTGTAAGTATAAACAGCACTGTTATCAAAAATAACGCTATCAGCAACTTTTAAATTAACATTACCCGCGTTTCCCGTTTTTTGATTATTTTCAGTTATTACCCCAATATTTTCAGCAACCAAAGAACCATTATTTATATTAATATTTACATCCCCTGCATTGCCTTGACCATTGCTGGTATAAATGCCAGTGTAAATTATAGGTGCATAACTAGCATTTTCAAAAATCACATCTCCACTCAAAGCAGTAATATTAATGTTTCCAGCGTTTCCCTTGCCACTAGTGCTAGTATCAATATAAGTACTATTTTTGACTTCTAGAGAACCTGTGGTAATATTAATATCTCCTGCATGACCTTCACCAAAAGGTAAAACAGGATTATCAATCAGACTAGAATTTTCTACGGTTATTTTTTCTGTAAGTAGGTTAACAGAAAAATTTAAAGGTATGTAAAGAAAAGTTAACCTAATTGGCTTTGTTAAATTTAGTACGTTCTGTCCGGTGTTTTCCTTTTTTACCTCTGGTTTCAACACCATCCATAACTGCATACGCTAGTTCTAATTCATCCTCAAACATTTTTCCAGCAATTTCATCTCGTTTAAGATGTTGCCATTCTAATTCAATTGGATTCATTTCCGAGCAATATTTAGGAAGGAAAAACATATATAAACCCATTTGTTCCCACTTTGTCCATAATGCCTGAACTTCTTTACAACAATGTATTGGTCCATTATCTTGAACTATGACTCTCATTCGTTTACTTTCAGATGCTTCTTGCGCCTCTTGTTCCATCATTTTGATGTAAGAACTGCGCTTAACTCCTCCAATTACTAGACCATAAATAAAGCTAATTAATGGCTGAAATAGCCCAATAATACTGATTCTGCGTCCACGTCTTTTTGTTTGTTCGAGCTTTTTTTGTTCTCCTTTTTGATAGTATGTATAACCTGAATCACTCCAAGCTGAAAATCCTGATTCATCCAAATATTTTAGGTCTATTTCTCCACTAGCCGCAGCCAGTTCTAACATATCCATATCTGCTTGTTTATTTGCACGAGTCACTGGATCTTGTTTTGCTTGATGACTTATTCTTATCCGCTTCCAAATCACCCCTTTTTTTTTAGTCCCCGTCTGATTGTGTTGGTACTTACTTTTATCCCACGCTCTTTATCCAGTTTTTCTGCTAATTGCTTACTGTTATAAGTTTGTGCTTCTTCTTTCAAGCATTTTTCTAAATATTCAATGTCAGCTTCCACCAATTTTGGCTTTCTCCCTCGACCTGGTAACTCATGGAGTCCTTCTATTCCTTCTTTTTCCCACTTATTCAACACGACTCTTACTGTTTGCTCTCCCCAATCAAAGTGAGCCGCTATTTTTTCCACATACCAACCATCTGCATTTAATCTGATTACTTCAGCTCTATCTTTTACTTTCTGCGGTACTTTCGCTGTTCTCAGGTCAAACAACTCTCTATCTTGTTTTTTTGTCAGGAATATCCTTAACCTTGACCCCATATTTACATCACCCTAATATATGTTTTTCCGTATTTACTTATCTTTACACACCTTTAATTTTTTTTGTTTACCTACTTACTCCTTTTTTATCAATTTACCTACGTAATCACCGTTTGTGACAGTCAAGGGTGCGGAATGTAGGATTTAGACTAAGCATGAGAAAACATATCTTTATGAGGCTTAATCTGAGAATTTACTCTTATTTGACTCAATTTAACTTTTTTTTGGTTGTTTTATAGACTGAATTCAATCTATAATATTTCGGTCATTTTTTTGGTTGTTTTATAGACTGAATTCAATCTATAATATTCCGGTCAAGGCATTACAGCAGTTTCCGCTCTTATGAGGTACATCTTAGCCCCCTCCCCGCAAGCGAAGAGGGGGTTGGGGTTGGGGTTCTTGTACCTCATAACACCGAGAAGTGCTGTATAACTTTATTCAAATCTAATGGAGAAAACCAAAATGGAAAATAAAGATTTACTAGCACCCAACAAGTCTACTTTGCAAAGCCGCATTGAAAAAGTCAAGAAGCACAAGGAGCAATTTAAAACTCCATGTGTCGTTCAAGGCTTGGGAACTACTTGGGAAAACTGGGTAAGCCAAAGCTGGAGCAACATTGCAATGTAATTCAACCCAACTGAAATAATTAAGTAGTGGTAGATTTGTTTATGTCCACTATCTACCACTATGGGTAATAGATAGTCAGTCCTATAATGTGAGTTTTCCATGAAATGTAGAAGGCTGGGTAAAAGTCCGCTTTTTGTTTCAGAAATCGGATTGGGAACTATGATTTTTGGTACTCAATGTGATGTAGAAACATCCTTAACGATCTTGGATAAATCATTTGATATTGGAATTAACTTCTACGATTCTGCTGAAATTTACCCCGTACCTTCTACTGCAAAAGATTTTGGACTATCTGAGTCTATTCTTGGAGACTGGATCAAGACAAAGGATCGTAGTGCAGTTATTGTTTCTACTAAGGTTTCTGGATCTGCTCAAACTTGGTATAAATCTCCTGCTAGATCTGGAATGGCTGCACTGGATAGAGTCCAAATCAGGAAAGCCCTAGAAGGTTCACTCAAGCGATTGAATACTGACTATATTGATGTTTACCAAGCTCATTGGCCAGATCATGGAGCAAGACTAGAAGATTTACTTGACTTATTTCACTCTTTTATTAAGGAGGGAAAGATTAGAGTTATTGGTTGCAGCAACGAAACTTCATGGGGTTTAATGAAGTCATTGTGGATATCTGAAGCTAATCGATATACTCCATTTGATGTTATTCAAAATAGCTATAGTTTCCACAATCGCCGATTTGAAGACGAACTAGCTGAGGTTTGCCTTTATGAGAATGTTAGTTTAGTTGCTTACGCTCCTTTGTCAGGGGGAGTTTTAACGGGTAAGTACACCCAAAGTCAGCAATCTCACAATTTTCGCTTTAACTATTATTCCCAAGGTGAACTCAGACAAAAATCTATAGCTAGTCGATATGTCAATCATAAAACTCTGGAATCAGCCTTACTGTTTTGTGAAATTGCCCAAAGAGAGGAAATACCTCCCGCAGCTTTGGCATTAGCTTGGAACCTACAGCATGATTACTTAGCTTCATCTTTGATTGGCATTAGTAACCCTCAGCAGCTTGATGATATTGCTTACTTAGACAACTATGAAATTTCAGAGGAAGCATTAAGTTCCCTAGAAGCTATTTCAAAAGAAATACCTTATCCAATGGAGCACGGTTTTTAAATCATTACAAAATTTTCAGGATTGTTATTATGTTAGCCCAAGATTTACATACACGCCTCTTCATTTTACAGCCGACTCCCTTTTGCAATTTAGATTGTAAATATTGTTATCTACCAGATCGTGATAATAAGGCTAAAATCTCACTTGAGATAGTGGAAGCATCTTTTGAAAAGCTTTTTTCAAGCAATATGGTTAAGGATAAGGTTTATATTGTTTGGCATTGTGGCGAACCGTTAGTTGCTGGCTTGCCTTTTTTTAAGGAGGCAATATCAATTTTAGAGGCTGTGGCTAAGAAGTATGGCAAGGAAAATTCTTATACTAATGGAGTTCAAACTAATGGTCTCTTGATTAATGAGAAGTGGTGTGAGTTCTTTAAAGAAAAACATTTTAGTGTCGGAGTAAGCATTGATGGTCCAGAATTTATCCACGATAGACATAGGACTACCAAACGTGGAATCTCTACTCATCAAGCAGTATTAAAGGGTTGGAGGCTCTTACAGCAGTATGAGGTTGATACGAACATCATCGGCGTACTGACTAATTTTTCTCTAGATTACGCAAACGAGATACATGATTTTTTTGCTAGCCTCAATGTACAACTAATCGGTTTTAACATGGATGAAGTTGAGGGAACTAATAAAATATCTTCTTTCTCTCCCTCTGATTCCTCACTAGAACGGTTTAAAAAGTTCATGAGTGAACTTTATGATTTGGTTGAATCGTCGAAAGCTTTTGCTGTTCGGGAATTTGAGCTTGCTAAAAATCTCATACTAGGAACTCAGGATATAGAGCATGGTGAGAATCGACCTTTTTCAATTATTTCCGTTGATCATCAAGGTAATTTCTCCACGTTTGCGCCAGAACTACTCACTATGAAAAGTGATCAATATGGGGATTTTATATTTGGAAATGTATTGAATGATTCTTTTCAGAGTAGTTTCAATACATACAAATACCAAAAAATTAGTCAGAGCATTGAACAAGGAATCCTTTTATGCAAAGAGTCCTGTGATTATTTTAATATGTGTCGTGGTGGCTCTGCGTCTAATAAATATTTTGAACAAGGTAAGTTTCAATGTGATGAAACAACCTATTGTATTTTCATGAAAAAGGCAATTATTGATGTTGTTTTGGAGAAAATGGAAAAATCTATAGCCAATAAATTGTGAGCCGAAGTATATTTCAAAGAAACTATGCTAGCCACCTACATGAATACACATATCGCTCATTATTAAATAGATTGGAGAACAGCCGTGTGTCTAGATAAAGATATCCATTTGTGGATTGATCCTAGTCTTGATCTTGAAAAAGATACTGATCTAGTCTGTTTGTCTGATGGGCTAGAGATTATTAATCATGACGGTAAGATGCCACTTAAAAAAGACAGCAGTCAACAAATTACAAAAGGCTACACACATCAACAGGCTACTGCAACTGCTCGCCAAAAAGTAAAAGTTGGCAAAGTACGAAAAGGTATTTCTAATAAGCAGTATACAAGTAATGCGGTTGTTCCTAGAATGCCTTGGCAGCCAATTGTTCACTTTGATTGCTTAAATAATTTACTTGTGGGTGAAGGCTGTTCATCCTACTATAATACTGTAGCTATAGTTAAGTTAAGCACAAGAATAGAAGATTATATGTCTTCCGTTAACTTTTCAGAAATTAATGTCAACTCTAGCCTAAATCATGATTTTATTAATGAGATCGTTTCTTCTATTTCTGTAGAGGTAGAAAAGCTAAATACTTGTGGTTATCAAGTTTTTAATGCTATTGCTATCAACAAGCCAGGTTTACACACAGTAACTTTTGATCATAAGGAGTCTAAATACATAGGACTACATATAGATAGTTTTGATAAAGACCATCCTTGGAAAAGGAGGTTCTCCTCAAATCGAATCTGTATTAACATATCTACTGAAGATCGTTACTTTGTGTTTATTAACAAAACAATACTTTCTATTGTTAAAGAAATCGAACAACTACAACCAGAATCAATTCCAAAAGAAACCCATTTAGATATTTCAAAACTAGCTTATTATTTTGCAATATGTAAGCCTCATTATCCTGTAGTTAGAGTTAAATGTCCTCCTGGATATGCTTACATTGCTCCAACTGAGAATATTATTCACGATGGTTCTAGCGAAAATCAAACTCAGTTAGATGTTTCTATTTCATTCAGAGGTTTTTTCTCACCTAATCCTAGTCAGGTTATTAATGATTCTCAGTACGGTGATTGGGATTTACTTGCAGTGTACTCACTATTCACAAAGGAAGAGTGTCAGAAAATAGTCAGTGAAGTCTTAGATAATCAGCAATATTGGCAAGAAGAAATATGTTCAAGATTGCAACAATTTTTTCGGGATCTGAATTCAAACTTAACAATCAGGTTGACTGATAACTTGCAATTAAATAGAGTTAATAGAAATTCTTTCCAACTCCAATATGGATCGAGTTTGTCTGGTTTTGGTCGTCATACTTTAATTCTTTTCTTAAATGATGGTTTTAGTGGGGGTGAAACATACATTTCATCTGCATCTTATAAGATTACTCCCAAAAGAGGAGATGGTGTAATTTTTTCTAAGTTTCATCACTATGAGGATCTCTCTGTTTATCAGGGAGAAAAAATCTTACTTAAAGCAGAAGTTATGTTAAATTATTTACCTTAGACCTTATTTATTGAATACAATGTTTAAGCAAACAAAAGATATATTGACTAAGCATAAAGTTGGTAGATGGACTTACGGAGTTCCTGAAATTAAATATGATAATAAAGGGGGAAATTTGGAGATAGGTGCATTTTGTTCAATTGCTGGCAGAGTACAAATATTGTTAGGAGGTAATCATAGAATGGACTGGGTTACAACTTATCCATTTTATGTGTACTGGGATTCTGCCAGATACATTCCTAGCCCCTCTCACTCTAAAGGTGATGTTATTATTAAAAACGATGTATGGATCGGTGAAAACGCAACTATTTTATCAGGTGTTACCATTGGCAATGGTGCAGTTATTGGAACTTCTGCTGTCGTTGCTAAAAATGTACCTGATTATTCAGTTGTTGTAGGAAATCCAGCAAAAGTTATCAGGAAAAGGTTTGATGAAGAAACAATAGAAAGATTATTACGAATAAGCTGGTGGAATTGGTCAGATCAAAAGATAGAAACATTTTTGCCTTTAATGCTTGATACTGACATTAGCAAATTTCTAATAGCAGTGGAAAACTCCCAATAGCCTGTAATTCGTTAGTCTCACCGCTATCATCTACAGGCGTTACAGGCTTTAGTGTCGGAGTTGTCGGAGTTTTATTGACGGGCTTTGTCGTGGTTTGTGTCGGTGTTTGTCGGGGTTGGGTCGTTTGCGCTAATGTGGTTTCAATTTTTAGTAGGGGAAATGTTAAAAATAATAGTAATGGTAGTTTGATATTTACCATCTTTACCCACCCAAGGCTTAACTTTTTTAATATACCCGTTGCGTGGACTTCTGACAATAGGTTTAGCGACCTGCAATTATAAATTCCAAAACCTGCAATCATCGTTGTTTCTAGCCAGGATTATTTGCAACTATAATTTCATTTGAACCAGAATTAATTGCAACTGAGCCAGGATTAAATGCAACCAACCTGCAATCATCCATTTCGACCAGGATTAATTGCAAATAAGCCCAATACTTTACTAGGGCTAAGTTTTCAGGGTTGACAGGGGGTTGTCAAAAAACTCATATCAGAATTTAATAAATTAACTTTGAATTCCTTACCGTGCAAATAATCCTGGTTCAGTTGCAGTTAATCCTGGCTGAAGCAGAATTATAGTTGCAAGTAATTCTGGTTTGAAAATGTCTTGATTGCAGGTTTGAGCGATTAGTATTGCAGGTTGCTACAGCTACCTCTCCTCTAATTGCACCTTACAAAATTGTCGTGGTAGAAAATGCTGAAAGAATGCCACCCACTGCTGCTAATGCACTTCTGAAAACCTTGGAAGAGCCAATATCCGGCACAATTATCCTCATCTCTTCCCAACCCCAAAGGTTACTTGCTACAATTACCAGCCGTTGTCAACTTGTTCCTTTCCAGCGACTAAACAACGCCCAAATGACCACTGTTTTAGAAAATGTGGGACGTTCTGAAATTCTCAATCACCCAAATGTTATACAGTTTGCGGGTGGTTCTCCTGGAATAGCGATCGCTCATTATGATCAACTTCAATCTATCCCACAATCAATTTTGCAACAACTAATTCAACCACCTAGCAATCTGTTAACAGCGTTAAGTATCGCCAAAGATATTGAAGTGCAATTAGATTTTCATCAACAACTATGGCTGCTGGATTACCTGCAACATTGCTGGAAGGAATTTCTCAGTGATCACAGTTGGCTGTTGAAATTGGAAGATGCCAAAAACTCTCTGTTGAAAATGGCCTCTCCCCGATTGGTATGGGAAGTTTTACTATTTCCTGACTAATACCAAAAACTACATTTTTAACGCAATCTGTCTAAACATCATCAAAGATACCAAAAACGTTTTTGGATAAAAGGATTGCGCTATGCGCTCTTGTGGTGAACTAAATCAAACAAAAACCATGAGTGCCATTATCAATAATTACCGTCAATTGGATGTAGCATTTCTCCTGCTCAACGACTTGACAACAAAACTCCGCACGGCTGGGGCAAGAATCTCTGTTAGGAAAGTGGGAAATTTCCACAGAATCACCGTTTTGAAAGAACCTACTGTAGCCAGTATTGAGCAAATTCTCAGTTACACCAGTGGGGAAACAGAAACGCCTAACCTCAGCAGTAATGGTGCAATTACTTCACCCACTGAAATCAATTCCCCATCAGATTATGCTCTTAGTGAAGCTGGTGGTAATACAGTACCTACCGTAAACGAAGAGATTGAGGATAACTCAGTAAAAGATGCGATCGCTTTACCAACATCATCTGAATCTAATTCCTCAACAGATGATACTCCTAGTGAAGATGGTGCTAATACAGTGCCTACCTTAAACGAAGATATTGAGGATAACTCAGTAGTGGATGCGATCGCCTTACCAGAATTACCTGAATCTACTTCCTCAACAGATGATACTCCTAGTGAAGCTAGTAGCGATACTGTAACTGTGGTGAGTGATGATATTGATCATAGCAGTGACAGCAATGATATTATTCCCTGCGACACAGCAGAACTAATCACCGATTCAACTGATTCTCCTACACCTGATGACTTTTCCTCAGAAATAACAAATATTCCCGATTCTCCAGAATTAGCAAGTTTGGAAGATTTACAAACCCTAACTTTAAAAAGACTAAGGGAGTTAGCCAAATTGCACAAAATCCCTGGTTTCTCTCGCATGAAAGAAGAGAAATTAGTAACCAAATTGCATGGTTTAGCAACCAAAGAACAAATTTTGTAATACTCATCAACCTCAAATCTCTAGCAGATTTGGGGTTATTTTTTACGCAGTTTTTCCCAATACAACCAGTAATAAATGCGCTAGGCGCAATCAGGTTTGATACTGGGCTGTATCCAATAAAGCCTCAAATCAGCCTGTAGCAAATCATTCGTTTAGTTGCATAACCGAGAATGCGCTATCGCGCTAATACTGTGAAAAAAATAGATTACCCAAGGAAAATAATATGACTCAGCAATACGTCAATAAAGTTGATTTAGTTGGTCGCGTTGGTCAAACACCTGATGTTCGCTATTTTGAATCAGGTGCAATGAAAACATCCTTGACCCTTGCTGTCAAACCTCCCTACAGAAGTGAAAATCCCCTCTGGTTTGATTTAGAACTTTGGGGAAATATTGCTCAAGTTGCAGCAGACTGGGTTCAAAAAGGTTCGACTATTGGGATCACCGGTGAAATAGTCTTCGATAGATGGATAGATAAAAACACCAACGAATCCAGACAAAAACCCATCATTCGTGTCAGCAATCTAGAACTGATCAGTTCTGCTCAACGTAAAGACTCGAATGAAACCAGTGAAGACCAAGATTCCATAATTAACGCCAACTTCTAGAAAACTAACCACATCCCGCAGCATAACTTTTGTCTGTGGGATGTTGTGGTTGAAAAGCGCAAAGCGCAATTTTTATGAACAATTGACAATTTCATCACAAGGAATAGACCATGATTAACTCAACTCAAACTATTCGACTCCTCAGTATTGATGAAGCTTTTGATAGCCAAGGTGTAAAGATTGTCTATGGTGAATGTGTTTTCTCCTACTATTCAAAAGATGGCGTAGTGGAAGACACAATTCCCTACAGAACCAAGGGAGCAGCCGCAGTTTCCATTGCTGAATCAGGAATTAATGCTACTGGTATCGCTATGGGCTATTTAGATATTAACGTAGTGGATAGCGGTAAGGGATATAAAGAAAAGAAAACTGCCTTGGTTATCCGCACTTTCATCTGCACTACCACTGGTAATCGGAATCCTATACCAACTGCTACACCTGTTGTTCAAGCAACTCCACAGGAAAATACTCAACAGCTAGTTGGTGCTGGTGTAGCTACAGCATCTAACAACGGACATTCTCCAAATACTAATATTTCTCACATTCCCTTTTAATGATCTTACTTCTGGCTACTTTGCCAGAGGTATTTTTTTCCTGTCGGCAGATAATTTTTTTCACTTATCAGTGCTAGGCTATGACTTCAATGATAGATGTAGGAACTGTTATTTTTTTAACCCATAATTTGAGCAATAGTCTACAGGTTGCAGCAACAGAGAAAATTTATGTTTCAAGATTCGGTTAATTCTCATATATTGATATATGATGCAAAAGAATAAATATTAGACTTGTTAGGAAATAGATGGTGAAAATCGCTGAAATGTTTTCCAGGAAAGGAATTAAAGAATTTTAAGGGTTATTACCCAACGACTCTAATATATTCTTAAATCATATATCAATATATGATGTAGAAAATCCGATATATGATACTCACATAACATCAAAAAAATAGTCATGCAAATTAGATTAGCTGTAATAAGTAATGCCGGAGGAAGTGGTAAGACAACCCTTTCTGTCCATCTAGCTCATGCTCTGGCAAAACGCAAGTATAACGTAGCACTGTTTGACCTTGATCCGCAAGGGTCACTGACACTGTTTTGTGGTTTAAATCAACCAGAACCAGAACATACTTTAGCTGCTGTCCTCAAAGAGAATTTTGATGGTAACTGGCCGTTAACACCCTGCTGGAGTGAACACACTGATAAAGTAGTCATTTGTCAGGGTGGTATGGTTCTGACCCAAACAGCAGATGAATTAGTTTTACACAAACGAGGAGCTTACTTATTAGGCGATCGCTTAACTGACTATCCTCTAGAACATGATTTGATGATCTTTGATTGTCCAGCTACCCTGGGTCCCTTACCTTTAATGGCACTAGCAGCCAGTACACACATAATTATTCCCGTGCAGCTAGAACCCAAATCAATTCAAGGAGCGGCTCATTTACTGGAATGGTATTACTACCATTGCAAGCATTTACGCTTAAAACCCACACCAGAAATTCTCGGCTTTGTTCCCAACCAATACGATGCTCGACGTGCAGCCCATAGACAAATGTTGGCTGCATTACCATCTCAGTTAGAGCAGATGAATATCCATGCTTTTTCAGAAATTCGGGATAGTGCTGAATTTGTTAACGCCAGTGGACAAGGATTACCATTAGCTATTCACCGCCCCAGTCATCAAGCAAAGGATGACTTTAAAGAAATTGCCTCAAAATTAGCGGCTTTGATTGGCAGCAAGAGTAAAGAGAGCGCGAAAGTTTAACTAATCTGTTGCACCCAAAAGTTGTACCTTTTTGATTTTGGCTACAAGTTTTAAATCCTCTCCCCTGTTCAATCATTGTCTCAATGTGCAAATTAAATCTGTGCTAATTTATGACCACTCGTAAATCTCCTGACCTCACCAACTATTTTTCAGGCGCAAAGCAATCCCAACAATTATCAGAAGCTGAGGCAGAAATTCAACGCCTAAAAGCCGAAATAGAAGAACTCCGCTCTCAAGGATCAAGTGAGTTAGAAACACAGCTACAAACTCTCAGGGCGCAACTTCAGTCACAATCAGGTATCCAATCTATTTCTTTAGAAAAAATTCAAGCCAACCCAGAGCAACCGAGACAGACATTTTTATCAGAAAGTATTGAGTCTATGTCTCGTTCTCTGGTATCAGATGGACAACTAGAACCAATTATTTTAATTCAACGGGAACACTTAGTTATCTTTGACGGTGAACGACGTTGGCGCAGTGCTAAAAACTTGGGTTGGGAAAATCTGCAAGCTGTGATTATTCCTGAACCTGATGCTTTGCACCGTAAAGCTTTAATTACTTCATTACACAGGGAAGACCTCAATCCTCTGGATAAAGCTGAAGCTATTGTGCGGGAGTTGGCAATAAATACTGGTTTAGAACCTCAAGATATTCCCCGTATTCTCTCAACGGTAGTACGACGGTTGAATGCACAAAAACGAATGAATTCTGTTGTTGGACTGATTACGGTAACACCGGAAGAACAACAACAAGGTTTAGCTGTTTTGGACTTAGATGAACGCGAAGCGGCAATTTTCACTGTACTTTTAGATTTACAACTCAATCCCGCTTCGATTGATGCCAATATTTTTCCTATGCTTTCTTTAGCGGAAGACTTGAAAACTGCAATCAGGTCTTCTGGTCTTAAAGGTGTTCATGCCATAGCGTTACAAAAACTGTCAGCGAAAAATTTGGGAGTGCCAGAATTAGAAGCAGAAGAAATTAGAATCAACGTCACCCAAAAGGTGTTAGCAGAAAAATTATCTGTGCAAAAAACACGGCAATTAGTAACTGAAGCGATCGCTTCACAAAGTACCGACGCTGAAAAAATCGAAAAACAAGTTAAACCAATGACTACGGCAACACGCTCTTTGTATAAAGTTTCTGGGGACGCGCTGAAGAAAGTTGAGGTTTCTCAATTAATGGAGTTTCAGGAAGTCCTTCGCAAGAAACTGGCAGAGATTGAAGAAGTAATCCAGGAAAAAGCTGTCAACGATAATAAGGTTTAAAATGTTCTGCTTTTCCGAGTTAGCTAACGATATCTACCCATTATTAACAAATTATGAAGTATATTGCAAATTTACTTAGTGGTAGTGAATAATTTTAATCATCACAGAAAAGTGATAAGGGTTTAAAAAAATTTAAACAAGAGGATTTTGTATTATTTATGACACACTCTAACGAAAATAATATAGACCAAAATATTATACCAGTAGATGGTGCAAATATTATTCCCCTATATCAAGATAGTAAAAATATACTACAACAGGCATCCGCAGGACTAGCTTTACACGGGATGCTTATTAGTACCAACGAAGAAGACATTTTACAACAACGGTTTAATCTAATTACAGTTCAGGGAAATATCTCTTTAACTCACCCATCATATAAAGCTACAGATAACACAGAAGAATTTAAATCTGAAACCAAAGAAAGCATCTTTAAAAGAGGTGTGGAAAAGTTTGGTGCCAGCATTAAAGCATCCGCCAAAGGTAATGGTTTATTCGGAGGGCTACTGAATGCTAGTGCTTCTTTTTCATCACAAAAAGAAACAGAAAATATTAATGAAACAAAACAGACAACTACAAGTAATTACTATTCTAAAGTACAATATGTAGTTATGCCTGTTGCAGCTTGCACTATTACATCAAATCAGATTCGCCTTGATAATAATGCTTTACAAGAATTAAAGAGAATAGATAATATTTTACGCAATCCCGAATCTGAATATATAACGATTCAGGCTTGTAAAGATTTTCTAAAGGATTATGGTTCTCATGCTCTACTAGGAACTGTTACTTTTGGAAGTATTTCTTTAATTGTTGCTTCCTCCAGTGGATTTTCATCTACTGAAGAACAGAATATTCAAAATATTGTTAATACCAAACTTACTACTCAATTTCAAATTGGATTTATTGGTATAGGCGAAGGTAGTATCGGGACAGATCACAGTTCTAGGAATAAAAATCAATATATTTATAAACAAGAAATTACCGAATCTAAAATCAAAATAGAAAAACTTCAGATTGGTGGATTACAACCTGATCAAGCTGCAATTATTGATAGAGATTATAGAAGAGCGATCGCAGTATGGGAAATTATTTGTCGTTACCATCTCCATGAATTTGAAAATCCCCAAAAACTTATAGAATTACTCCGTCAAGAATGGATGAATTTTACTGGGTTAAAAGATAAATTTCAATACTTTGTTGATGAAATAGCTAAAATTAATGAACAAACTCAAAACTTATTAAACCAACAGATACCTTCCTGGATTCAAGAAAGACAATTAAATACCGAAAATCTCAATCATCTCATTAGATTAAGAAGAGAGTTTAAAACTAAAACTGACAATAATAATTACTGGGTACAAGAAATATTATCAAGCAAGATAGTTCAACAGTATTTACTGGATATTAGATACAACAATAATGCTGATAGTAAAGAAATTAAAGAATTGATGCGTCAAATTGTGAATGCAGAAGATACTACAGTAATGAATAAAGAAGATTATTCTCAATTTAAAAATATTTTCAAATGGCTAAATGAAAGATCAGAAGTTACAGATTTTATCATTGCATCTGAAATTAATAATATTAATGAATTCATTAATAAGATTTCTGATTTGATTATCACAATTATACTAGAAAATGATTCCACAAAAGAAAGTAGAAAGAAACAAGCATATCAACATATAATATTGGCTATCAATAACTTACGAACAGCACTTATAAAAAAAGACAAACTGAGTGAACTTAGTTTGTTGTGCTTACTTTTTCCCTTGGGTTATGTGCCAGAATTTAGCTTTTTTAATAAAGTTTGGGAATTTGAAGACTATCAAACATTAGAAAAGTTGTTACGAGAAGATCAAGAACATCCTTTTGGTATAGAAGCAAAAAATTACCAAACAGAAAAACAAGAAGCCTATTTAATACTCAAAATGTTGAGTTATGATATTTGCTTTTTAGAAAAAGAGAGAACAATAGACTTTATTCAGCAAATATTACTACCGAATCTACAATCAGAGTCCATTATTAGCATTCTCAAAAGATATAATGTAGGTTTGTCTTATGAGTGTGTAGAAGCAGTTAAAGAATTGCAAAATGTTATTGATGATCAACCACAGAATGAAAATTCAGAAATTGGATTACAAGATATTATGAAAGAAACTGACAATAATTCACAAAAAAAATCTCCGGTTACATCATCTGATGAACAACCTTCTCCTGAGTCACAAGATATACTAGAACGTTTAGGATTAACTAAATATTATCCTGGAAAATTGGGAAGAGAAGAAATTTATTCAATTACAGAATATTCACTAGAGCAGAATCTTCCAGCAACTACAGAACAACTTGCGACACATTTTTTAAGTAACCTAATATCGTTTAATTATGAAGGGCGTAAACTGAAAATTGCATCAGAAAATAAATCAGCAACTGAATCGGAACAGTCAGGTAGTCGCTTTGGAAGACGCAAGAAACAAGAACCAGAAACGGCTAATGTGTATCCATTAGATGTAGTTGCAGCCACATTTTTATGCTGTAATTCCATTATTCAACAAGATTTAGTTCAGAGATTATGGGGCTGTAAATTAGCAATTCCCTTAGTGATTCAAGAAGGTGAGGATAAATCTCCGAAATTCTTTTTATGGGCAATGCGCTCTTTAGTAATGAAGTGGAAGGCTCTACAAGGAGAATTTATTAAAAGTGAAGAAAGAGGAATTGCTAATTATCCTATAGAAACAGTTAGCTTTATTAGATTTGATAAGTCTGATTTTTCTAAATCATCGCTTTTAAATTGGGTAATTAGTGAAAATGAACCTGATAAATCTCATCCTGTATTTTTTCACAGAAATTCCGAGGGTTCTACTAAAAATCGGCAGTTAGCGGATGGTATGGTAGAAATTGGTTGGTATTTACCTAAAGGCGTGAAAGAAGATATTTTCCAAGATATAGTTTCATTCACCAATTTGCGTGGTGATGCTAGGAAATATCCTATTCAACTAGAACTAATTAAGCAAGCATCATCCAGAATCGTGATTTTAGCTTCAGCTAAAGAACTACTAGAAAAAGAAGCAGAAATTGTTCAAAGCTTTCTGGAAGATAGAAAGAGTGTCATTATTATTTTGACAGATAAAACAATTACAAATAAAGAAGAAGAAAGTGTAGAAAATTTCCTCAATCGCTTCTCTGAATATAGTGATGAGCAACTGGTAATTCTGGATATTGAAAACAAAAATTCACCAGATATCAGGGATGAAATTCGACGAAAATTAAAAGAAATTAAAGTTGACGAAAACTCCAAAGTTAGCCTAGAAAACCTTGCTCAAACAATGCAGCAACTAGGAATGAATGTAGATGAACTAGAAGAAAATTGCCGGCAAGGAATTAACAAAGCAACAGAAATTTTGCAGATTATCCAAAAACACGACAAAGATAAGCGCAAAGCTGAACTATTGCCATTACAGGGTAAAAATTGGGCAGATTGGGCTGAAGCTGATAAGGAAATTCATCGGCTAGAGAACATTGGGAAAGAGAAGTTAGATCAATATCTAGAAAGGCAAGAACTACGCAAAATAGAAAGTCGAAAACTGCAATTTAGCATCGTTAAAAATGGGCTTCCAGAGGTAATGCAATTGTTCATTAAAGCACTTTTGAATGAACAGTCCTCGGTTCGAGAGTATTTTGTCAGGTGGTTAAAGCTGGGGTTAGATGAACTTTCTAGAGAAGAATTGCCACTTTTATATGGCTTCTATGGCGAACAAATGAAAAAAATTGCTCAAGATAAAACGCCAGAAGAAAAAGCTGCTATTAACAAAGAACTTGACAAACTAGATAAGAGAATTTCATCTCAGTCATTTGGTTTGGAGCATTTGCTGCGAGAAATGGGTCAAATTTACTCAGCAGTGATAGCAAGTTCTGAATCTGAAAGAGCCAAATTTAAAAGTTTAGAACGTTTACCAAAAATTGCAGCTGATTTACTTTTGAGTGGGTATCCAGTAGAAATTATGGATGGTGATGTTAGCTCTGTTCCATATGTTTGGGTTGAGGCAGTTCTGAAAGAATTAAACAAAATTCTCCAGGAGAGGGAGGGACAGGAGAACCTGCGAGTCTTTGTATTGTCAGCAATGGGGATTCAAAGCTCTGGTAAGTCCACTTTGTTAAATACTATGTTTGGGCTGCAATTTGCAGTCAGCGCTGGTCGTTGTACAAAAGGAGTTTATCTACAACCAGTAAAATTAGAGCATAAATTACGCGAAAAATATAACGCTGACTATATTTTTGTGGTGGATACAGAAGGTTTAAAATCTCCCGAACTTTCTTCTGGCTCAACTCGTAAACATGATAATGAACTTTCTACATTTGTCATTGGCTTAAGCAATCTTGCCTTGATTAAGCTACCAGGAGAAAATAATACTTATTTGCAGGAAATGTTGCCTATCTCTGTTCATGCTTTTTTAAGAATGGAAGAGGTAGACTTGCATCCTAAGACTAAAATTGTTCACCGCAATGTTGATAAGTCATCAGAAGAAAAATTAAATACTCAAAGTCGAATTTTGAATGAAAATCTTGACAAATACACAAAAATAGCCTGCGAATTTGAAGGCAAGAAGGTTCAAACATTTAAGGAATTGATTGATTTTAATCTGACTGAAGATATAGAATATTTGCCTTCTTTATACGAGGGTGATGATTCCAGAAATGCAGTTATTCCTAATTATAGTAAAGAGGTAAATGGACTAAAGAGAAAAATTTTAACAGGAATAGATTTAAATCAATTGTCAATAACTAGTTTTTCTAAGCATTTGCAGAATCTTTGGGAGGCGGTAAAGAAAGATGATTTTGTTTATGAGTTTAAGAATACTATTGAAACTCAAGCTAGAGGAGAGCTAGATAAATTCTGGAGTCAGATAGATCTGCAATTTCGCAGCAAAGTAACAGAATTTATATTAAACGCACATACTAGAATTATGAATTGTCGTGATGAAGCTGAATTATCTAAAGTTTCTGAGGATTTCAAGGTAAATTTATCAGATAAAATAGATCAAATCTTCCAGCAACAAGAAGAAAGCCTTAAACAATTCTTCAAAAAATCAAAAGGAATGTATGAAGACGCTATACAGCAATGGGAACAAAGTACCTTTGCTAGACTTAGAGATTTGAGCGATAAATTGAGAAGTCAAAACAATCAGCAGATTGAAAGTTATCAAAATAGTAAACAAGCTGAACTGACTGTTGATAGAGAAGTTCTTAACTATGAAGAAAGAATCACTGAAAGTATACGGTTATTCGTACAGCGAGAAAAGGAGAAAATAGAACAGGGACAAATGCTTTCTTTGTCTGAAGAAAAATTACGAGAACTCTTTGAAGCTCAATGGTTAATTTGGATGAATGATTTGAGGACGCATTACAAAAATCCTCTAAAACAAGCGGATGTAGAAAGAGATACCCAGGAAGCTTTGAGACAATCAGATTCAGGTAAGTGGAGCTTCATTAGAGAGAAAATATCCAAGGAGAAAGAACTAAGGAAATTTGGATTAAAATATTTTTCTGTCAATAATAAACACTATGATTGGGATTGGAAACAAGCCGGAATTTTATCATTTACTCAGGTATTAAAAAAGGGGGAGATACCAAAGGATAAACAGCAAGAAGTTGTAAGAGAGATTGAAAAACTGAAACATAACTTATTTGAGAATGTAGATAAGATTCTTCGAGAAAAAAAGGATAATTCACAGCCATATAATGAAAGTTATATCAGAGATATCCTCAAACATATTAACAATATGATACATGAAAAATCTGAGGAATTATTTAAAAGTCTTGCTTTCCGCCTGACTCAAGATTTAGAAATTGATTTAGTCATAGCAATATGTGGTCATGCAATTAAGCATCTGGAAAATCTCGATCAACGCTTTCGAGAAAATCAGAATCCAATTCTCAAGCTCGAAAAAAATAAAGAGTTTTACTTTAAGCTTTTTAAAGTCAATTTTGACAAAGAAAACTTAGCAAGTACGATTGTCTATGTACTGTCTGAGATTATCATACAAGGAATTAGTCAAAAGATAGAAGAGGGTTTGGCAGATGAAATATGCAACGATATGTGTACCATAACTCATACCAAAATTATCAATAATAAGGGATCACTAATAGCAAGTATTCTCATTTCTCTAGCAGAAAAAGGAGACATTAATTCTTATTATACTTATATTCATTACCCGGAACGAAGTATAAAAGACTGGGTATCGAGCTATTTTAACGACTTTAATGCCAAAGATAAGGGTGTTGAAGGTGTAATAGAAGACAAAATTAAAAATTTAGTGGAAGCCGCTAAACATTTTGTAGAACAAACAAATAGATACATTGAAAGTAAAGATAAAGGTTCGCGTTCTATTGCAAATTGGATAGAAAAATTTAGTGAGTTAACAAGAGAAAATCTTATTATCAAAAATTTAGAAAGGATTGAAATTTTAGGTTCTACTTTTATTGGTGATTTTGATTGTAAATATCTCCAAGATGGACTTAGTAAAGAATTAGAGAATACTAAATCACGACTAGCTAGTGAATTGGGTGATTTTTCCAATCCAGCCGCCAGTAAATACACCAGTTTGAGAACCAAAGTTGTAGAAAAAATAATTACTGTAAGAATCGGTTGTGTAAAGAGTTGTCCCTTCTGTGGGGAAATTTGTATTAGTGGTATGAATGATCATGCTGGAGATCATGAGACTCCTAATCATCGTCCACAAGGTATAACTGGATACGCTCTAAGAGACGGAAACGGTAAACTAATTATAGAAACGTGTCAACAGCTTGTGAAGGGTGATGGAAACTTTGAAAACTTTAAGAATCACCACACTGATTGGAAACCTCACCCTTACAAGGATTATCGGAAAGTAAATAGTGACTATGCTTTATGGAAAATTATTGGTGATCGTACACTAGAATCTGGAAGCTACTGGAAGTGGTTTATGGCAACCTATTCTTCTCAGCTTGCTAAACTATATGATGCAGTAGAAGCAGATATACCAGAATCTTGGAAGTCACTCAGTAAGGAGAAAGAAATTGAAAAGTTGCGGAAGATAATTTAGGGCTAATTTTGCTACCTAACCAGAGTTCCACAGTTAGGATAAAATTAATCACGAATACAACCCTTCGCACAGATAAACCTCTTTTATCAAAGTAGGGTAAGTTAATTCTTATTTAGCTAAAATAATGCAAGTTGGCTAAGTCATCAAAATTTGAATTGCTGGAATTTGGGTTGTAACTATCAGTTGGAAGCTAACGCTTATTTGGGAGTGAGCAAATAATATGATTCCCAAAACAATATGCTACAAGCAGTCATTCCCAACTCAAACGAAACCTTCCTCAAAAACGCTGTTGTTGAAAGATACAACTTCTCCAAATTAAACAAAACACGCATCCGGTTCAAGATTCAATTAAAGAAAACAACTAAAAGCAATGCTCCAAAATGGGCAGATGTTCTTAAAACGTCTCAAAATGAGCAAGAATCTGACCTAGTAAAAGTTACAACTTCAGAAGTTGGTTTAAAAGGCATCAAAGTTTTCAAAGCTTTAGATGAAGCCGCAAATAAATTAAGACAAGAAGTTGCTTCAGTCCAAGAATGGATGAATTATGACAATGGTGATTGGATTTGTTCCATAGATTTAGCACCCATAGTCTGGAGTCAATTAATCGAAATTCGAGATAATATTGCCCCTACTTTACGCACCCAATTGAGAGAAGAGTATGACGAGGGTTACACAGATTACCAAGAACGAATTGATAAATTCCTCTCACTGAATGCTTGGCAGTTATCTGTAGAACAACAACAAGAAGTTAAGCAAAACTTAGTAAAAGCTTTTCCCTGTTTAGAGGAACTAGAAGACTACTTACAAGTAATAATTGGTCGTCCTGTGATTATTCCTGCTATTAGCGAGCAATTGTCAGAACAACAAGCTGAATGTTTGCAGCAAATAACTCGGTTTATCGAGCAGTATGACACAAATTTAGAACAAACACTCAGAGAATCAGCGATCGCAGGTGGTGAACAATTAGCAGCACAATTACTCGAAGATTTGAGCAACTGGGAACCAGGACGCAAGCCGGTTAACTTCAAGAAAAAGATGGAACGTCATTTTAAGAAAGTGCAAATGCTTTTGGGTAACGCCAGTTTTGAAGCAGATAGCAGTCTCGAACAAATGATGACTCATCTAGAAGACATTCTCGAAAACGCTTCTGTAGATGCCAAAAGGCTTGATTCACAGGGGCGTTCTCAATTAGAGGGAAAAATGGATGAAATTTACGCCAAGCTGCTGGATGAACAACGTCATCTTCAAAGATTAGCAAGTGATGAGGGTATGGGGTTAAGCAAAGCTACAGCCATGTCTCTCAAACTTCGGTAGAAAAACCTGTCTGTATCATCTTTGAACAAAAAAAAGGTGTGAGGTGTAGATAAGAATAATACACCTCATACACTTGCTACGCAATTAAGAGAGGAAATAATAGCAACTATTTGCTTACCTGTTTATCAGTCTTAATTTCCCAATTCACAGTAACTAAGATGTCACATTTCTCAACTGTCACCACAAAATTAACTAACCGTGAATGTTTAGTTGATGCTCTACAAGATTTGCAGCTTACCGTGCAAGTTTATGAGAAACCACAATTGCTCAAAGGTTATTACGACGACTCTGAAGGCAAAAGTGCAGAGATTGTTGTCCCTGGTCATACTTTAAATGCCCGTGCAGATATCGGGTTTCTGTGGGATCAAGAAGTAAAGGTGTATCAAATCATCCATGATGCCTATGAAACCGTACCCCGACTGGGAGAAAACTTCTTTTCTCATACCCTCATGCAAGCCTACGGTAAAAACATGGTTCGCGCTAAAGCAGCACAGTTACAGGAACAGCTAGGAGAATACACCATCACCGAAGAAACCAAGGGTCAAGTACATACCTTGCGTCTTGCATTCTCAGCACATCAACAAACTCAGCAAGTACGGAGATAGTTTATGGAAAGGGCAATATTGATACATTTTGACACTGCTACAGGTGAAGTAAAAATAGAAGCTGAAGGATTTGAGGGATTGTCCTGTCTAGAAGCAACCCAACCTTTTGAGGAAGCTTTGGGGATAGTAGAGAGCGATCGCACCTACAAGCCCGAATCTCACCAACAGCTTCGTAGCACTAATACCCATCAACACCGACTACATCAATAAATTCAAACCAGGGAGGGAGAAAATGTCTTCAATATTCCTCCCTCTCCTCATTATCCTTCACGTAAACAAGCTTTGCTATTTCATCAATACATTTTCACTGGGAAACAAACAAAATTCCTTATTCACAACCATGAAACTATCAAACCTAATTACCACCATTGACTCTCAAATACCCATCGTGGCTTTAGAGGTTCTATCTCCTGAAGAAGCAACTATCATTCAGTGGTTAACTACTGAAGTTATGGACAAACTCAACAGTCCTGTGTATTTCTGGAATTTAGGAGTATCCAGCTTAGAACAATGTCTAATTGCTGACGACGGTGGACTGGTATTCAAATCAATTGAGACTTACAAAAAGCCTCCTCACATAGACCCTTTAATATATGTATTCGAGTACATCAACAATTTTGAGGGGAATGGGGTTTTCATTTTGGGAGATATTCACCCTTTTGTGGGTAAAAATTCCCTGCAATTGAGTTGGGAAATTCTCACCAGAGTCAAAAACTTGTACCATCGTCTCAAACCAACTGAAAAACGCATTGTACTTCTGGGTCAAAACATTCAACTGCATGAATCTTTATTGAGGCTTATTCCTTGCTGTGAAGTTCCTTTACCCAGCATTGAGCAAATTCAAGACCACTTAGAATCATATTTGCTCTATTTGCAAGAATCTGCCAGTGAGCAAGAGGTAAAATTCACAGTTTCTCTGACCACTGAAGATAAGGAAACCTTGGCAAGAGCAGCTTTAGGATTAACTTTGGAAGAAATCAGCGACTTCCTGCGGTTGACTGTGAAGGAACGATTAACTTCTCAAGGCATTGTGATTGATGCTACAGTCATTTCCTTGGTTGTCGAATACAAAACCCGGCTATTAGCTCAAATGGGTATCGAACTGGGTAAACCCACAAAAATACCTTTTGGCGGTCTGGATTTACTACGGGATTGGTTGCAACGCCGTCGTCGGTTGTTTTCCCAAGAAGCGCGTTAGCGAAGCTCGCCGAAGGCATCGCTCAATTTACCCCAACCTAAAGGAGTGCTACTAGCGGGACCACCAGGGACAGGTAAATCAATAGTAGCAAAGAATATTGCCACCATCCTCAATCTTCCATTATTGCAACTAGACATTGCCTCAATGCTTGGTAGCCTGGTGGGAGAATCTGAAGGTAATGTCCGCCGCGCACTCAGTACAGCAGAAGCGATCGCTCCCTGTGTCCTTTGGATTGATGAAGTTGAGAAGGCACTTTCCGCTAATGGCGATACTTCTGGGGTTTCGCAAAGGATTTTAGGAAATATCCTCACCTTCATGTCTGAGTGTACAGCAGGGGTGTTTGTGGTGGCAACCTGTAATGACCCAACTGCTTTACCAATTGAGTTTAAGCGCAAAGGACGGTTTGATGAGAATTTCTTTGTTGATCTACCCACAGAAATAGAACGTTGTCAAATTCTCAGGATTCATCTGGGACGCTACGGTATAAAAGTTCCTGAAGAGTATCTGGAAGCGATCGCTGCTAGTACCAGCAAGTTTAGCGGTGCTGAATTGGAAACTCTAGCCTCAGAAGCCGCACTACTAGCTTTTGATGAGGGAAGACCACAGCAGGTAACACTAGCTGATCTAGAAAATTGCCAGCGAAATATTACGCCTTTAGCGGTTCAAGATGCTGCTGCTGTTGAGCGGATGCAGTCTTGGTCAAAGGTGGCACGACCCGCTTCTAGTCCTGTGCAGGTTTCCAAGAGAAGTCTTCGTACCTCTAAATTCCGTACCAATTAGATTGCCTCCGGCACAGAAGTAAGCGGCTCGCTTTGCTTTCAGTAGTCAAGTAAGCCATAAATCACTAAACCGCTAAATACTAATTGGAGTTTTTAGCGGTTTACAACCATGAAATATCATTGTAATCATCATGGAAATATATTTAGTATTCGTAGATGCTGCCCAGAATAGCAATAAGTTCTGGAGTGCTAAAGTTGAGCAAGAAAATTTAACTGTTGAATGGGGTCGAGTAGGCTACAAATCTCAACAGAAAGTTCACTCATTTGGTAATTTTCAACAAGCAGTTTCTAAATTTCACAATCTCGTTGCTGAAAAGAAAATGAAAGGCTACCGAGAAAGCCAGCCTCAAATTGATCATACTTCTGATTCTTTGGAAATCAAAAGAGCTATTCAATTGCTAGAAATATTACGCCCTTATGTAGCTGAAAGACAATTCGCAAATAGCAATTATTTAGAGACATTAAACCAATATCTAAAAATTGTCCCTACACCTTTAGGCATGAAAATAATCCCCTCCTTAATATACCGTCATGTCGGAGACGTAGACCACCAACTATCACTACTAAAATCTTTATTGGCAACTGAATCTGTTCAAGGTGAAAATACATCAGAATCTGGTAATAACAGGAAAGTTGTCAGCTTAAAAACAATTAGTAAGAACTTTTGGAGGCATATTTAATACTGTTCAACATTCAAATTATCAAGTTTCTCAACCTGTTAATGTAATTTTTCAACCATAAATGTTCACAAATTATTTATAAATGATATGGCTTACTAATGAATGTAAGCTATATTTTTTCTCTGATATCATTTTACTTTAAAGATGCACATATAGCATTTTCTAGTCTAATGAAGTACAAAATTATCTGCGTTTATCTGCGTCCATCTGCGTTCAATTATTACTGCCCATACTTCACTTGAATGCGAATATCTATAACATATTTAGATCGTAAATTTGCGCTATGCGCCCATTACCAAAACTATTTTTTGGCAATGGTATATGTTTACAATCAATTCAACAATAAGTAGGTTAACAGAAAAATTTAAAGGTATGTAAAGAAAAGTTAACCTAATTGGCTTTGTTAAATTTAGTACGTTCTGTCCGGTGTTTTCCTTTTTTACCTCTGGTTTCAACACCATCCATAACTGCATACGCTAGTTCTAATTCATCCTCAAACATTTTTCCAGCAATTTCATCTCGTTTAAGATGTTGCCATTCTAATTCAATTGGATTCATTTCCGAGCAATATTTAGGAAGGAAAAACATATATAAACCCATTTGTTCCCACTTTGTCCATAATGCCTGAACTTCTTTACAACAATGTATTGGTCCATTATCTTGAACTATGACTCTCATTCGTTTACTTTCAGATGCTTCTTGCGCCTCTTGTTCCATCATTTTGATGTAAGAACTGCGCTTAACTCCTCCAATTACTAGACCATAAATAAAGCTAATTAATGGCTGAAATAGCCCAATAATACTGATTCTGCGTCCACGTCTTTTTGTTTGTTCGAGCTTTTTTTGTTCTCCTTTTTGATAGTATGTATAACCTGAATCACTCCAAGCTGAAAATCCTGATTCATCCAAATATTTTAGGTCTATTTCTCCACTAGCCGCAGCCAGTTCTAACATATCCATATCTGCTTGTTTATTTGCACGAGTCACTGGATCTTGTTTTGCTTGATGACTTATTCTTATCCGCTTCCAAATCACCCCTTTTTTTTTAGTCCCCGTCTGATTGTGTTGGTACTTACTTTTATCCCACGCTCTTTATCCAGTTTTTCTGCTAATTGCTTACTGTTATAAGTTTGTGCTTCTTCTTTCAAGCATTTTTCTAAATATTCAATGTCAGCTTCCACCAATTTTGGCTTTCTCCCTCGACCTGGTAACTCATGGAGTCCTTCTATTCCTTCTTTTTCCCACTTATTCAACACGACTCTTACTGTTTGCTCTCCCCAATCAAAGTGAGCCGCTATTTTTTCCACATACCAACCATCTGCATTTAATCTGATTACTTCAGCTCTATCTTTTACTTTCTGCGGTACTTTCGCTGTTCTCAGGTCAAACAACTCTCTATCTTGTTTTTTTGTCAGGAATATCCTTAACCTTGACCCCATATTTACATCACCCTAATATATGTTTTTCCGTATTTACTTATCTTTACACACCTTTAATTTTTTTTGTTTACCTACTTACACATATATATTTTGTTGATATTAATCTCCTAGTGACCACGCAGTAACTTCATTCTGTGTGTGTTTAATTATATCATTAATGGCTAATTATTTGCTACCCAATGCCCACGATACCAGATGATGGCGATCGCTCTCCAAAGATATTTTCCCAGATCAGGCAAATATAATTCCCTGCTACACAAACATTGTGTCTGCTACCAACATCATCACAACGAAATCATAAAACTATCTCGCAGATGAAAGTCAGGGTTTACTCCTGAATGAGCTAACGCCCAGTAAGTAACATTACTATTTTTATCTTTAACTACTGTAGTAATCGCAACACTTATTTCTTGTTCTCTCACCAATATTTTACCCAAATCCACATCCAAAACCAGTGTGAAACTATCAGCTTGCTTCTGGACAAGAAACGGGAGGATATGAAAGGCTGTTTCCTCTTGCATTCCTTGACGATAGCCATCAAAATGATAAACATTCCAATGTCCGGTGGGGGAAAGGTTGAATTCCCAATACTCAGAATCTTTAATACCAATAAAAAACTCAAAACAAGTATTTTCCCATAGTTCAGGCTTGCGCTCTGGTGTATCTGATAATTGAGGAATCACGACTTGGTTTAAATCACCCGTCAGCTGATAACGGAGGCTAAGTTTATTTGCATATCGAGCAATATTACCTGTAATTTGCAAATTAGGCCAAGATTCCGGAGAGGGAAACGGTTTTAGAGAAAATTCCTGATTTTTCATTTCAAATCTGCGATAATTTGGCGAATCTTGGTTTCTTGAGCTTCAATACTCTCAGTCAGCTTAAACTGAACTAACGCCCTGGCTAAGTTATGTTCTGGATACTTAATTTTAAAGTATACATTCCCAGCTAAATAGTCCGTAAAGAATCTCAGTCCTAACTCAAAGCTAATCAAACGAATAGCAGCGTAAATGTAGGTATAGTCATTTTCGGTGAGAAAAGCTTGAGCAACATCAAGATAACCCTGTAAAATTCCCTGACATAAATCTGTATTAAAAGAAACGTTTTGCCATTGGTCTGTTTCTTCTCCCGCCAGATTGCAACCAGACCGCAAACAGTCGCCAATGTCGTAATGTATTAGTCCCGGCTTTACGGTGTCGAGGTCGATAATGCTAACTGCTTTCTGTGTGGCAGTATCAAACAACACATTATTAATTTTGGGGTCGCCGTGGATCAGGCGGAGTGGCAATTTACCTGTAGCTTTGGCATCTTCTAAGATATGTGCAAAGGTAGTTCTACTGCTGACAAATTGTAAGCAATAGTTAATCTCTGGGGATGTCTGCGGTTGAGTTTTTGTCAGTATATCCTCGTACTGCTGAAGATAAATTGGTGTAATATGAAATCCTGGTAAAGTATCAGCGAGTTTTGCCGGGGGTAAATCACTGATGAGATTGTGGAACATTCCCAAAGCATAGCCGATTTCTGGGGCGTGGGAATTATCCGCCAAAGTGTCAAATGATTGGGCGTTGTCTACAAAGCTGATAGCCCGCCAGCAGCCATTATTTTCGTCTCTCCAGAGGTTTTGACCATCCTGAGTTAATAACACGCGAGGAACCTCCCAGCGCCGATTGGCAGGGGTAAGTTTTAGGTTCTGGCTCACATGATCTGTTAAAATACGCATATTCTGCATAACCAGTTCTGGCTGCCCAAACACTTGCGTATTGATGCGTTGCAGCACAAAATGCTTTTTCTCTGGGGAATCCAGATTTACCAGAAAAGTGTCATTAATATTACCATTTCCCAATGATTGAATCCTCGTAACCTGACCTTGAGAGGTGAATTGTTCGGCTATAGCAATTAAATTGATCTCATTTGTCATGTTTTTTGACCTGCACTACTCCCCACATAAACTGCACAAAGGCAATAGGGGATATAGTACCGCAAGGCGGAAGTTAAAAGTCAAAAGTCAAAAGTCAAAAAGTTGATTATGTAGGGTTTTTATTGATTTTCAAGGCTTTTAATTGTATGCTGGAGTTACATCAGTAAGGTAAGAGCTATCAAGCGCGCTGACTTTCTAAATGAAAATGGTTTCACTACGTCCAGGGGTAGCAACTGGAGTAAACCATTGGTTTTCAATCGGATTAAAAAATATAAGGGCATTGAGCCGCACCCAGTTCATTTTTTAAGGACGCAGACTAGTACAATTTCTGTTAAAATCTATTTTTAACCATAATGTATAATATATTCAATACATTTAATCAATGAACAGAAAAGATGTAGAGAAGGTAGAAATAACTTCTGGTGATATCAAGGCTGAACAAATTGAGCAGCTTAAAGCCATTTTTCCAGAGGTGTTTACAGAAGATAATATAGATTTTGCCAAATTAAAGGCAACTTTAGGAGAAATTATAGATGATCGCCCAGAACGTTACTCTTTTACTTGGGCTGGTAAGCGCGAAGCTATTCAGATGTTACAAACACCCAGTAGAGCAACATTAAAACCAGATAGAAATGAATCAGTAGATTTTGATCATACTCAAAATTTGTTTATTGAAGGTGATAATTTAGAGGTTTTAAAGTTACTTCGCAATTCCTATTCTGGACAAGTAAAGATGATTTACATTGACCCTCCCTACAACACGGGCAATGATTTTATTTATCCAGATAATTATACAGATACTCTTGATAACTATTTAGAATTAACAGGTCAAAAAGATAGTGAAGGAAATTTACAAACTAGCAATCCTGAAACCAGTGGACGTTATCATTCTGCTTGGTTATCTATGATGTATCCCCGTCTGTTTTTGGCACGGCAATTGTTAAAAGAAGATGGGGTAATTTTCGTGAGTATTGATGATCATGAGGTTCATAATTTGCGGTTGTTGATGAATGAAATTTTTGGAGAAGAGAATTTCGTTGCGTGCGTGTGTTGGCAAAAAAAATATGCTCCAGCTAATGATACTGTTGATTTTTCAGCTACCCATGATTTTATATTGGTTTATAGTAAGCAGAGACAGTTTTTAGATAGTGGTAAACCAATAGCACTAATTGGCAGAATGGAGAGAACAGAAGAACAAAATAAACTATACAAAAATCCAGATAATGATCCGCGAGGTTTATGGAAAGCTTCAGACTATTTATGTAATAAATCGGCTGAACAAAGACCCAATCTTTACTATCCAATAATTCATCCCAAAACAGAAGAAGAAATCTGGCCTAGTCGAACTGCGGTTTGGCGCTATAGCAAAGCTAGACATCAACAAAATGTTCAAGATAATAGAGTTTGGTGGGGATTAAATCAGGAAAATAAAGTACCTGCATACAAAAGGTTTTTATCGGAAGTAGGTGGAATTATATCAGATACTTGGTGGCAACATAAAGATGTTGGACATAATGATGAAGCTAAAAAACAGATTAAATCTCTCTTTCCAGAAGCATCTCAATCTTTTGATACACCAAAACCAACCCGGTTAATCAAACGTATAGTTGAATTATCTACAAATACAGATTCAACAGATATTATTCTTGATTTTTTCGCGGGTTCTGCTACTACAGCCCAGGCAGTATTAGAATTAAATCATGAAGATACTGGTGATCGTCGATTTATACTAATTCAGTTACCACAAAAAACATATAATCCACAGTTTACTACTATTTCTGATATTAGTAAAGAGCGTATTCGTCGTAGTATTCAGAAAATAAAAAATTCAGCCAACGGTAAACTCCCATTGCAAAATCGCGAAACTCCAGAAGATTTAGGTTTCAAAGTTTTAAAATTATCTAAATCAAATTATCGTCAATCGGAAGAATTACCATCCGATACAGAACCCGAACAATATATAGAACAACTAGAACTATTTAATGATCCTTTAGTTGATGGCTGGGAATTAGAAAATGTAATATATGAAGTCATGCTCAAACAAGGTTATAGCTTAACATCTCGCATTGAGCAAGTTACAGAAATTGAATCGGCTACTATCTACAAAGTAACTGATGAAGATAAAAGACAGCATTTTTATATTAGTCTTGATAATCAGTTTCATTTTGAAACAGCGAGAACATTAAAACTAACTAAAAACGATTTATTAATTTGCCGTGACATGGCAATTGATGATACAACAGCAGCTAATTTAGTGCTGCAATGTAGACTAAAAACTATTTAAAAGGGGTAGCAGATGGAATTTAGATTTGATGCCAACCAAGAATACCAAACTACTGCTATTGAAGCCGTTACTAATTTATTAGAAGGTCAACCCCGCATAGAATTAGACATGAGTTTAATTTTAGAGTGGGGTTCTGCTACTGTCATGAATCGTCTGGATTTAGACGAAGCAAGTTTATTAGAAAATCTGCAAGCAGTTCAAAAACAAAACGATATTTTACCTGATGAATCACTCCAATATATTGAAAAAACGATAGAAACAATAAGAGGTAAAAAAACACTTTCCTTTCCTAACTTTTCTGTAGAAATGGAAACAGGAACAGGTAAAACTTATGTTTACTTACGCACTGCTTTACAATTATTTCAGCGTTATGGGTTGCGTAAATTTATTATAGTTGTTCCTTCCGTTGCTGTACGAGAAGGAGTTTTAAAAACCTTAAAAGTCACTGAAAGGCATTTTCGACAACTTTATAGTAATCCACCTTATCGTTATTATATTTATGATTCTGTCAATCTTTCTCAAGTGCGTCAATTTGCACTTTCTGACGGCTTAGAAATTATGGTGATGACAATAGATGCTTTCAATAAAGCTGCTAATGTCATTCGTCAGAGTACAGATAGGTTAATGGGTGAAACACCACTGCATTTAGTACAATCAACCCGTCCTATTTTAATTTTAGATGAACCGCAAAATATGGAGAGTGAAAAAAGTATTGCGGCTTTAGCATCTCTTCATCCTTTGTTTATTCTCCGCTATAGTGCAACTCACAAAAATCCCTACAATTTAATTTATCGGTTAACTCCTTTTACGGCTTATAATCAAGGTTTAGTTAAACGTATTGAAGTTGCTTCAGTGATTAAAGAAAATGATTTTAATCAGGTCTTCCTCCGGTTAGAAAATATTACCAGTCAAAAGAAAACCATTACAGCTAAAATTGCTATTCATCAATTACAAAAAAATGGCACAGTTAAAGAAAAGGTAATTACAGTAAAGCCAGGAGATTGTTTATTTGATAAAGCTAAACGCAGTGAATATGCAGATTTTGAAATAGAAGAAATTAATCCTGGTTCTCAAACCGTGCTTTTCAAGAATAATTTAGAAATTAGCATTGGTGAATCGAAGGGAACTGATAAAGAAGCTATCTTTGAGTCACAAATTCGTTACACGATTGAAGAACATTTCCGTAAACAAAAAAGACTAAAATCCCAAGGTATCAAAGTTATTTCGCTATTCTTTATTGATAAAGTTGCTAACTATAAAACAGAAACTGGTGAAGATGGTATTATCTGTCAGTTATTTAAGCAAGCCTTTGAAGAGTTAAAGGTAAATTATCCAGAATGGGAAGCATTGACACCTGAACAAGTCCAAGCTGCTTATTTTGCCCAAAAACGAAAAAAGGGAGGAGAAACTGTTTTTGAAGATAGTACAACTGGTACAGCCAAAAAAGATGAAGAAGCCTATAACTTAATTATGAAGGATAAAGAGAGGTTACTTTCTTTAGATGAACCTGTTGCTTTTATTTTTTCCCATTCTGCATTACGAGAAGGTTGGGATAACCCTAATGTTTTTCAAATCTGCACACTAAACCAAACAACATCAGAAACTAAAAAACGCCAAGAAATTGGTCGGGGTGTGCGGTTAGCTGTGAATCAAATAGGAGAAAGAATATTTGATCCAAAAATCAACATTCTTACTGTAATTGCTAATGAAAGTTATGAAAAATATGTAGCAACACTGCAACAGGAAATTGAAAACGAGTATGGTAAAGAAGGTGTACCACCGAAACCAGCTAATGGGAGGAACAAAGGTACAGCTAAGTTACGTAAAGAATATTTGTTAAAACCAGAGTTTCAGGAATTGTGGGAAAAAATTAAACATAAAACTCGTTATGCTGTGCAAATTCATACAGAAAAACTGATTGAGGAAGTTCTGAATGAGTTAGACACAAAAACTATTAATCCTCCCCGCATTGCTATTACTAAAGCACGGGTAGAGGTAGGTAATGAAGATACATTAGAAACCATGCAACTTAGCACCAGTAAAACGGCTATGACGTTAACTGGAAAACGACCTTTACCTAATGTAATTACTCTCATGGTAGACTTATTGGAGAATACAACTCCTTCTGTCTCATTAACTCGTCATACCTTATTAACAATCTTAAAAAGGTTGAGTAATCAAAAAAGTGTGCTTTCTAATCCTCATGAATTTGCTACGGTAGCGGTGCAAATTATTAAGAATAAACTAGCAGATCATCTAGTAAATGGGATTCAATATGAGAAAATAGATACTTGGTATGAAATGACTCAATTTCAAGATGAAATTGAAACTTGGCAAGAGTATCTAATTCCGGCAAATCGTTCGGTTTATGATCATGTAATTATTGATAGTCAAGCCGAAAATATACAAGATAGTATTGAAGGTAAATTTGTTGCAGATTTAGAAAAACGAGATGATGTACAACTATTTGTCAAACTTCCTAATTGGTTTACTGTACCTACACCTGTAGGCGAATATAATCCAGATTGGGCAATTATCATGGAAGATAGGGACGAACATGGAGAAGCAGTAGGGAAACCGCTTCTTTACCTCATTCGTGAGACAAAAGGTACAACAAATTTAGATGAATTACGCCCCGATGAACGCCGTAAAATTCTTTGTGGTAAAAAGCATTTTAATCAAGCATTAGGAGTAGATTACGAGGTAAATATAGAGAGAGTGTTATGAGGGGTAAGTAGTACAAAACCTCAGTTTGTAGTATGACAAAACATGGTTAAAATCTAGATTGATGTATTGCAACGATTCGCACACAGCTTCGCTATATCTACGCCAATTGGTATTACATTATTTAGGGTTTTTAATCAATAAAATTATACGCGATCGCACAAAGTTTTAAGCAACACCATAATCTGTGTACTGCCGTTTGAAGGGAGGTTGCAAACCCAAGATAATATCTTCTCTTGGTACTCCCATTTCAACTAATTCCTCTGCCGGATTCTGATCAGTTAAATTCTGCTGAAGCCAAATTTTGCCATCTTTAATGTCAAAATGCATAACACATCGATAAACACGATTAAATTGCTGCCAACCCACATTCATCCACTGGTAATGGTTATGCTCAGTATCTAAGATGAGTTGAACTTCTACGTCCTGATCTGAAACATCATTACTAGCATAACGAGTTAGTAGTTTTTTAATACATTCCTGATATTTTGCTACTTTATCCACTGCACAATCACCTTATTAATCAATTAAGCTGCCGCACCCTCTGGAAAAATCCGCCTCAAATCCAACAAGACATCTTCAAATCCAGGAATTGGTACTGATTGGTGAGATAAAGAAATTTGCTGGCTGAGATAGTGAAAATTCTTTTGAGCATTTTGATAAGGTTGATTGTATCGCTCAAGTTGACGAGCCGGCAAATTTACAATCCAATAATTAACAATTCCCACTTCTGCGTATAGAGATAGCTTTTTTGTTTGGTCATAAATCAATGTGGAATCAGAAATTTCGATAACTAATACAATATCTTCGGGGTAGGGATGATGAACTAGATAATCCTCATCTTTGCCTCTAGCAATCACGATATCAGGCTCAGGTTCACTTTGATTGGGTAGGGTAATGGGATCTTGCCCACGGATGACTGCGCGATCGCCTAATAACCGATCCAGTTGGCGACATAAGATAGAACTACACACTGTATGCACTCTTCCTTTTGCCGTCATTTGCATCAGTTCTCCTCGAATCAATTCAATGCGTTCGCCCTCTGTAAGTAAACCAAGTTCAATCAGCCGATGATACTCGTCTATAGTGAATCGCTTAGGTTTGACGACAGTCATAAAAATTTATGCACAATCACTCTATTTTCACTTTAGCTTCCCAACAGAAATTAAACTGACTTTAAAGCCAACGCCTCAAACTGTCGCCAGCAAAGATACAATGCACGGGGGACATGAAAACAGCCCTTCCATTTACCACCTTTGAGATTTAACAATACTTCCCCCCGGCGATTGAGATAACCGAACCATTCGCCATATTCTGGATCGGCAAAGTGTGACCAAGTATAATCGTGCATTTTTTGATACCATTTCCCACACTCATCACGCCCAGTCAGGCGATCGCCCATTGCTAATGCTACTAAAGATTCTAAATGCACCCACCACAACTTTTGATCCCATTCCAGTTGTTGTAGAGGATGACCGTCTGCATCCATAAAGTAATATAACCCACCATACTCAGCATCCCAAGCAAAATTGAGGATATTTAGCACCACATCAACGGCTTGATTAATCGTCTGAGTATCATTTTTCCGGTTGGCGATATCCATAATAAACCACATAGCTTCAATACCGTGACCAGGATTAATTAACCGCCCTTCAAAACAATCAATGTGGGAACCATCAGGGGCGACATTTTCATACATCAGCCCCCGTTCCTGGTCGAGAAAATCCGTCATCACCTCCTGAACAGTGCTAGCCAGGACATTTTCCAGGGTTTCGCTGGGTAGCAGCCATGCCATTTCTAGAGTCAGATTAGCTAAAATCATCGGTACAGCTAAGGATTTCATTGGGCGTGTACCGGGATAGGTCTTATTATATTTACCTTTAGGATTATCCTTGCGGCGCAACACATTATTATAAGCTTGCATTGCCACATCCTTCGCCCAATCTTCTCCACAAGCCAAGGCATATTGGCTAAATGCCATCGCTGCAAAACAATCAGAAAATATATTATAAGGTTCTACCAGTGGCTGACCTTCACGAGTGAGAGCAAAATACCAATTACCTTTAGCATCTCTGCCATGTTGGGCGAGAAAATCAGCGCCATTTTTGGCAATATTTAACCAAGTTTCCCGCTTTTCCATCTGGTTGTACAGCATAGAAAAAGTCCAGATTTGGCGATTTTGCAACCAGATAAATTTGTCTGTGTCATAAACCTGACCTTGGCGATTCAGACAGGTAAAATAACCGCCATGCTGCCAATCGAGGGAGTTTTTTTCCCAAAATGGAAGTACGTCATTCAAGAGGGCGTTTTTATAAAGTTCAGCTAGGGTTTTAAAGTCGTACTCCATAGATTTCTGCCAAAACCAACAACTTAATCATTATCAGTTAGCAGTTATCAATATGCCAATCACTTGAAAAGCTTGTTTAATTTCTTCTGCTAATGAATATTTTTGTTGCTGTGTATAGAGTTTAACAGCCTCACGATAAGCTAACAACATTTCGCGGAAATGTTCTACTTGATTGTCTTGTCCTCTAATATTCAGTAAAACCCAACCTAAGTTGTGATAAGCTTCTGCATAATTTGGTTTTAGCTGAATGACTTTTTCTAAATAAAAGCGGGCTTTTGTCCATTCCCCCAATTTGCCATACAACGTACCTAGACGAAATAACGCCAAGGCATGAGTAGGTACTTGTTGATTATTAGCTTCGTAAACTTGAATAGCACCTGAAAAATTTTGCAGATGTTCTTGAGTAATTCCCTGATTGATTAATACCCATGCGGGAACTTGTGATTTGCGGCTTGCTTGTTCAAAACTAGAAAGTGCCTCATTCCATAGCCCTTGTAGGGCTTTTTTCCAACCTTGAAATCCGAAAGCGAAAGCGCTATCAGGTACTTGACTAATAAATTCTTGTACACGTCTTTCTACATCCCTCGCCTGCTGGGTAACTACCGCTTTTTCTAAGGACATAATCAGATAAGGATACACCCATTGCTGTAATATTTGAGAATCACTAGATGGCGTTTCCTTGGACTTGAAAATTGCTTGTGTAGCAGCACGAATGGCTGGTTTCCATTGCTCTTGGTTGACAGCTATCCATGCTTGTAATCCGAAAGCAAAAGTGCAATTAGCATCTAGTTCTAGGGCTTTAGTTACAGCTATCTCCGCTTGTTGCCAATTACCAGACTTACCTAGCGCCCAAGCAAGATTAGCTTGTATCCAGGTTTCTTGGGGAGCTAATTTGGCTGCTTGTTGCAAATATTTTATACCTGCTGACCAATTTTGCTGACGGCAATTGACAAGCCCTAAAACCCCATAGCCCCTACCATCATTTGGTTGTAGTTGAATTGCTTTCTGAGCAGCTATTCCGGCTTTACTCTCATTGAGATGCATGTGAATTAATGCCAGTTCAACTGCGGCTTCGCCATTATTTGGTTCAATTTTTAGATACTTTTCATAAGCTTGAACAGCTGCTGTTAATTCACCTTGTTGGACTAAATCCCTGGCTCGTTTTTGGCTGGGAGAGACAAATTTACCATTTAAGGCATCAATTAATTCATCGGCTGTTTGAAAGCGGTCTTCTACTCGAAATTGCATCCCCGTTAAAATCACTTTTTCCATTAAGGGACTGAGATGAGGACACAATTTTCGAGGAGGTATCAGTGTATCTGATATAGCTCTATCTGTGGCGGAAACTGGTAATTGTTCAGTTAATAATTCATACATTGATGCACATAAGGCATAAAAATCTGTGGCTGGCCAACGCTGACTACGGTAACTGTATTGTTCTAAAGGAGCATATCCTGGTGATAAGGTGACGCTCATTTCACGGGTTTGTCCGGCAATAAATTCTTTGGTGGCACCGAAGTCAATCAAGACTGCTCTATCTTGGTGATCAATGAGAATATTATCTGGTTTAATATCTCGATGTAATAATTTGTTATGATGTACTATTTTTAAGGCTTCTGTAATTTGAATAAAATAACGTTTTATCTGATGTTCTGGCAATTTACCTTGTTCTTTAAAGATTTGATATAAGGTTTTCCCCGAAAGAAATTCCATTACTAAGTAAGCTGTATTATTCTCTTCAAACCATTCATATACTTTAGCAATATTACTATGGACACATTGTGATAAGTAATGAGCTTCTATCTGAAAGTTTTGCACCTGTTTTTGTCGCTCAACTGGAGTAATGGAATGAGGCCAATATACTGTATTGCCGTTTCTAGCAGCTTTTTCTGGCCAAAGTTCTTTAATAGCAACGCTAGCTGAATTTTGTAAATAAACTCCTTTATAGGTAATGCCAAAACCACCTTCTCCTAAAACTTTCTCTATCTGATATCTTCCTTGTCTTAAGATTGCGCCAGCAGGTAATTGGTAAGTGGATAAACTGGAAGTAGAAGTTAGGGGAGAACCACAGGCTGTACAATTAATTGCACTGTCAGCATTTTCGGTGAGGCAAGTGGGACATTGAATAGTCATTTAATTAAATAGATAAGTTAAATTAAATTTTTTAATAGCAAATATGAATTTAACTATTTTTTCCTATCCGACATTTTAAGGCTAGGAGAGTTGCGTTATCAGATGCACCCCTTTCTAATACTTGGTTCATAGTTTGATCTACAGCTAATTGTAAGTCTTGATGATTATTAAATATTTCGGCTAGGTGATTTTCATTCACTAAATCCCAAACTCCATCTGAGCATAGCAGTAAGATATCTTCGTTCTCCAGTTTGATTGATAATTCTTGGTTTGTACGTCTTAAATCTTGGACATAGCCATCACTTAATCTCTGTTTTGCACCTAAAAATTTTGTGAGTACATTTCGGTCTGGATGGTCTATACTTTCTTCTGGGGTGATTTGACCACTGGCTACTAACATCGCAATCAGTGAGTGGTCTTCACTTAACTGGCGTATTTCTCCTTGGCGCAACAGATAAATCCGACTATCTCCAACATGAGCAATCATTAATTGTTGAGCGATCGCTAAAATTACACTGAGGGTAGTTCCTCCATCTTTGACATGACTGGCTACAGATTCATTGACTTTCTGAAATAATGAAATTAACCATTCATTTCGTTGTTCTGCGGTTTTCAAATTGGGAGAAATAGGTTCTTCTATGACTATTTCCACAGCTAATTTACTGGCTACTTCTCCCTGGGACATCCCACCCATACCATCAGCGACAACTCCCATAATCATGGTTTCAGCATCACTTAATTGCTGTTGTCTCACTCCATAGTTATCTTCATTTTGTAAACGATTTGTTGAAAGTCCGACGGTTGAACGACTGGCAATATGCCACTGAATTTTGAATGTATTAAATACTTGACGAGTTTCTACTAATATGCTTAATAGTTGAGACAGAGGAAATCTTGCTTCTGGAATTGGAGATAGGCAAATTTTGAGAATTTGATAAATCCGAGGAATGGGACTAATTTTTAGATCAATAGACTGTTCTGGGGGCAAAGTTTGTTGGTGAATAGCATGATATAATAATGCTCCAACTGTATAGCTACTCATGGATTCATGGATAGGATTCTTCCCATAGGCAAGTTCAGGAGCGCAATAATCTCCTAACAAGCCAGAGGGGAGTATTTCACCCAGTGGGTAGGCACTAGTTAAATCAAAAATTTGCATGGGGGTTCCCATTTGCATCAATTCAGGCAGAATACAGACAAAACACCAGTTTCGCTGATGCAGATATCGTAAAAATTGGCAAACTTGGCTAGTGAAAAACAGAGATTCTTCTAAGGAATGCTCTACTTTTAACCAAGTTTCTAATGTTTGAGTCTCATCTGGAAGATAGGTAAGTAGGATGAGTTTACTAGTAGATGAGTTAGAGATGATTTCTTGTTCGGGATAATATTCTTCTTCTAAATAATTCGATTCAATGTCTAATGGGCTGGAGGTATCTGCTAATTCTAGAGGATTAGCCACTAATTCGCTGTTATCCTGCTCATTTTCTCTCTGTTGTGGCTGTTCATCCTCTAGCTGGTGGCTGGTTGAATGAAGATTAATGATCACAGATTCGGCTGTGGTGTGAGCTAGAAGTTCAGCAATCATTTTATAATCACCGAGTATTTGCCTTAGCTGTAGTTCTCGGCTGAGTCCGCCATCAATTGCGCCTACCCTGAGCAAACCTAATTTACTAGAGGTGCTACTATCATCTATTGATAAAATATTAACTTGGAAGTAATAAACATCGGTGGTAAATTGACCGAGATATGATAAAACTTCTAGTTGAAAAGTTTCAATAGCAAGGCTACTATTTATCTCAATTACTAAATTATTGGTTGTGTCTATCGGGAGTGAGGACATAGGGATTTTTAATTGGTTGGCATTTTAATGAGTTTGGAATAAAAACCGAACTTTGCCAAAGGCAATTTCATCTCCGGGATTTACGGTTTCAGGTGTGGTAATTCTGGCTCCAAAGCGAGTCTGTCCTACAGGTTTGATGAAAACACCATTTGTAGAGCCAAGATCCTTAACTTGCCAAACTCCCCCCTGTTGGTATATTTCTGCATGGTTGCGTGAAACTGTTTCACCACCAAAAAAGGTTTCTAAGTCAATATCAACAGGCCCCATATCTGGGTCAAATATGCCAACAATAGCATTGCTATCTAAGATAAATTCTGGCACGGGCGAACCAGGTTGTTTAGGAATTAGCTTGGCTATTGCAGTGGTGCTGGGGAAAGTAGGAGCAGTGGGGGTCGGTGTGGGATAGTTGGGTTGTGGTATTTGTGGTGATGGTATTTCTGGTTGAATAACTGTAGGTGCTGTTGTTGTTATGCTTTGTAGTTCTGAACCACAAGCACCGCAAAATTCTGAGTCTTCTGGGTTTTGATCATAACCACAGGTTGAACAGGTAATCATTTAGATATAACTCCTTTGTAAGTTAATGAGTATTGAAGTTGCACAGTTGAAGCATGATGTGGGAAAATTTGGGGTATGTCTTCGTTAAGTTCCTGTGAGTTTACGCATTTCTGCTTCTGAAAGCTGTTCGTTAATATCGCTGCTCATTTTCACGGTTTTACCTTTGGCTCCCATTTTGACTGTTTTACGGGTTCCGGCTGAAATTTTGCGGGTTTTGCGTAATTCTTCTTGAGCGCCGTTGAGGGATTCTGCCATTGCTTGGTTGCCAATTTTGACTGTCATCCGTCGTGCAGTGTCTAAGAGTTGTTCGGCTTTTTGAGGATCTTGTTCGGCGATTTTTGTGGCTTGGTTGATGATGTGGGAAATATTGCACTGTTGCAGATAATCCATGACTTCTTGATCTACTTGTGCTGCGCCTCCTTGTCCTGGGACAAATTGCACGACTACATTTTGAGGGGGTAATTCACCTCGGATTTTTTGCCCTGGGACATCGTAGGTTAAGCCGAGTTGAGCGATGCGGACACGGGATGCAGGACGACTGTTCATGCTGAATTCGAGGATAAAGATGGTTTCGTCGTTAGCGGCTGCGTTACCAATGGGATGAGGGTCTTGATTTAAGGGGAATTCGGCTTGGGTGGGGTAGGCGCGAACAATGCGGGTAAGTTCTACACCTTTGACTGTTTTGATGGTTAAGGCGAGGTTGGTGATCACTTCTTGCTGGGCTTGAGTGTATTCGTCAATGATTTTGTGAGGTAAATCTGAAATGGAAACTTGAGTGCCAATGGCGTTTCCGGGTACAATATAAAGTAGTGTGCCACCTGTGGAGTCGCTCAGATGTGTGAGTAAGTCTTCGTTAAAGTCTTCTCCAACTCCTAATGCGGTGATGGGGATGTTATTGGTGGCAAAATCTGAGGCGATCGCTCGGCATTGGTCATCGTCAAATGTTTGACCATCTGTAAATAGGAGGGTACGCCGAACGGTCATTTGTTGATTGTTTAACATCTCTAAAGCCCGGCGCAAACCTAAACCCATGCGAGTCCCACCGGAAAAGGTACGGAGTTGAGCGATCGCATCTTCTAATTTATTAATTTCTGTGGCACTGGTTAAGCCGATAATCTGGGAAGCGGTATCATCAAACTGGACAATGGCTATGCGATCGCTTGCTCCTAGTCTGCCAGAACGTATTAAGGCTAATAAGGACTCGCTGACAATATCAATTTTAGATTTGCCTCCAGTTACTTGTGTATATTCTTTGCCGTCAACTGTATAAGTTTTACCAGTGGGAGTAGTATCTCCAGCAACTATTTCATACATTGAACCACTGGTATCAATCACAAAAGTAAAAGTAGTTGAAGGAGGAATGGCAGCTACATCTTTTGTGGGGCGAAGTTTCAGCATCAGAAATAGTTTCTGTCCGGCTGTTTCCGCAGGCATAAATTCCCGATGTGGGCGAATGGCTAGATTGAGTTCATTTGGCATGATGCTTTTTTTGATGGAGAATTGGGAAGGAAAGTAGACTGGAAAAATTATTACTTATTATTAGCCTGTGTGCCGACTTTTTTTAGGCAAAATTTAAGGGTGGTAGCATTCCTAATTGGGGTTCTATATCTAATAAATCTGGACTGATAACGGAGGGGATTTGTTGATTTCCTGGTTCATATAATTGGTCAATATTTGATTCAATGAGTAAAGGTAAATTCAGAGTGATGTTACTATCTCTAAAACCTTCTTTAATATCCTGTATCCAAGTCTGAATGATTTGATTTAGGTGGTGATCTTTAATAGCGCATAGGCTTTTATTTTGCAGATCAATTCGCATATTTTCGCGTACTTGAGCAGTAAAAGCTTGCTGAGGCTGATTTTCTTGGTGAGAGAGTAAATCTAAATGATAAGTATATTCTTGATCAGAACCTTTTACCTTGAGAGAAAATGTATATTTCACCATAAAATTTTTCACCAGACAATTAATGACGATAAATACTGACATCATAGCATTGCTGCTAATAGACAACCCATTTCCAAATAGTAGGGGTTTGTTTCGTCTCAGGATTCTAAATATATTTTGCATTCTCCAGATAAACCTCAAAATAAATTTACCAATCAATCAAACTTTAAATAAATAGCTTTTTTATTTAGTCATTTGTTCATAAACCATACGTGATATTTCCGGAAAAATCTTTTTATCTTGATAAAAGCTTGGGTGATCCCCAAAAACTACCAAGATGTATTTATGTTTGCCATCTGGAGTACCTATAATAGCTGCATCGTTACGAGTCTTTGAGTTCCATCCCATTTTTGATAAAAAGTAAGTATTTTCTGGTAAAGATTCACCTAGAAAGCCTTCAATAGCATTAAATTGTTTATTTTGCCAATCCTCTTTTTTTAAGCTCCTTTTTAAAAGAGTTTTCATTTGATTACTATATTTTTTAGATATTGATTTCTCTTGCTCAATTTCAAGTAGTAAACGAGCGACATTATGCGTTGTAGTATAATTCCTTACAGGAGGATAAAACTCATTATCCTGTTTACGTATTTGTAAATCTCTACCCATAGGACCATCATTTTTACTGTAAGAGGTAGGAAACAGCTTTTGGCTAATATTTATTAGCTTGTAATCAGCTTCTTGAAAAAATTTATTCAAAGAAAGACGTTTCTGATACCATACCTGAAATTCACCATCAGGTAATTCATCACCTGATTCTGTTTGAGTAATTTTATCTACTATTAAACTAGCAGACTCGTTATCAGAATCTTTAATCATCTTACGTACAGCCTTTTCAGGTACTTCTCCTCTTTTTAGATGTCCTTCTTGATATAGCCCATATAGATACACCATCCAAAATAATTTTGTAATGCTGGCCGCAAATCTTGCTGTTTCGTTTGATTTTCCAGCATACTCACAGCATTTTGGACTATTTAAATTAATTAGACTTATAGATAAATGTTCAGTGGGAAGACCACTAGACTGGACGGAACTTACAATATCATTAACTAGCCTTTGTAGTTCATTATTAGGTGTGAAAGTTGGTTGTTTTTTGGGTTTATAACTTATATTCGACTTAACTTGTTGATAATCAATTTCTGGAATAGGAGTCATATGTTGCCTATCTGTGTTTCCATAATGATCATTGTTAGTCGTTGTGGTTAAATTTTGATTGTTAGGTTGTTTAGGAATTTCTATTGATGTTTGATTCTTTGGTATGGGGGAGGATAAAACAGGAGAAGACCAAGTAGAATTGACTTGAGGAAAAGATGGAGACCGAGAAATTTTAGGTTGAGTAAACGGCGGAGGAGTTTTGGCCTGATGATTTTCCCTGTGAATAATTTTATTTATTAGTAGTCCAAGAATTACGAGTGTTGATAATGAAACCATACAAGCCAAAGAGAATCTTTTGAAATTAATAGACATTTTCTTTTTAACAAGTTTTTTACGAACTCTCATATTTTTATTCATTAATTTACCTTCTTATAGTCGTAGATTTTCCAAACTCCATTTTCTTTTGCAAATGTGTAGATAAAATTACCACGGTAAGCGCCGGAATTTTTTCTGTCAATTCCATTCTTCCCATGAAGATATAATTCTTCAAAAACTTTGATTTTCATATATGGTCTGCTACCAGAATTAGAAAAATCTACGATATTTGTAATTTCAGATTTTTTATAGGTATAGTAAGCATTATTATTCTCTAACCAAGCAACTGGTCCATCAGGTTTTGTAGTAAATGAATAAAGCTTACCTGTTGTCAATTTATCCACTAAGCTTGTGTCATAAGGTGGCCCAAAAATTCTAGGTTTAGCTGTATACCAATTTTGAACTATCTCTAATGCTTCTTCTTGACTAATATCATGGGCTGGTTCAGCACCAGATACAGGAACGGATGGAGGCGGAGTATATGAAGGAGTCCGTCGTGGTCTGGGGACTGAGGAAGGACTGGGAGTGACACTAGGTGTATTAGTGGTTGTAGCTACGGAAGCTTGGACTGGTACAGGTGTGGGAGTAGAAGATGCTTGAAGGCTAGTTAAACTCATGTTTAAATCAAATGTTCTTAAACCTTGAGGTGCAGAAACTTGAATAATATATGCTCCATCTTTGGGTAATTCTAGGGTGTTAATAATTTGGTTATCTGGTGTATAAACCCAAATACAAATATCAGCATCAGTGGCGTAACTCAGTTTTTGACCTGATTCTGCATCAAATTGATAGCCAAGAGATTTAGTAGCAGTAGCTTGACCAGATTTAGTTAATGTCTGCTCATTCAGCGTAATTAGTTCTACATCTTGTTCACGCAGAGTTACTGCCGGTTTCTCTGAACAACCTGGAAATGGAGACGAAGAAACAGAGGAGGATGAGTTTAATACTGGTTGACTGCATCCGTATATTGTTAATAATGTCAAGCAAATAGTTAGCTTTTTCATCAATTTAGTCACAGATAAAGTAAATATGTTTTCAACATCAAGGTACTAATTTATTGTTAAATAACCAACTGTCAGTATCATCATTCCATGTTAAATAAATCCGGGTTTTAGGGTCTTCATAAATTCTTCCACTCTCCAAGACATACGACAATTTAGCATCTACTATAGCTTGATCACTATTTTGCTCAATAAGTTGGATAGCACCAATATTTATTTCTCTAACACTATTCCACCATTCTTCATATTGAGAATAACTACTAGAGAGATTTTTAAATTGAGGGGAAAGACTATTCCATGTTTGGCTATATTGACGATTTTTAAGTGCTATATAGTGATTTCTGACAAAATTATCTGCTTTTGGACGTGATCTAGATTTTCTTCTGGAATTAACCACAGCCTGATTAGAAGATGTAGGTGTAGGTGTAGGTGTAGGTGTAGGTGTAGGTGTAGATCGTGGAGAAGAGGGAATAGCGGCTTGTGTAACATTCTCTAAATTCATTGTTAAATCAAAGGTCGTAGAACCTTGGGGTGCAGAAACTTGAATAACATATTTCCCGGTAGTAGGTAAGAGACCGCTATTAAGTAGTTGATTATCTGGGGTATAAATCCAAATACAAATATTTTGATTGGTTGTATAGGAGAGCTTTTGCTCTGAAGTACCATCAAAGGTATATGCTAATAATTGATTACTGTTAACTATTCCTGATTCTGTAACGGTTTGATTATTGAGGGAAACAGGTTTAACATTTTGGGATTCTAGAACTGCTTGGGGTTGGGTAGGACATTCATTAGCTTTTGTCTGAGTTTGGTTAGTTGTCTGGGAACAAGCAGCAATGACTGGGAGAAGTAAAGTAGTTAAGCACAGGATTTTAATTTTCATAGGGTTTTTTTGATGGAAATTAATCCTGTAGGGCTTCTTGTTTTAAATGTTTACCCCAAAAGTAAAAAGGGACTATACCGCCAAGTGCGATCGCTAGTAAAGTAAAGATAAGCATTATTAGCCGCACTACCAAAGGAAGCGATCGCCCAAATACAGAAATTCTGTATGCTTTGGGTGGAGACTCCACGGGTTTACCTCCTGGAATATTCACGACAACCTGCACATCATGTTTAGCACCCCGTTCTGCATTGGGTTGGGTGTAGGTAATTTCGTATTCCCCCAGCAACGCATTGAGGAACAGTTGAAGATTTGCAGCAATGGCTTTTGCGTTTCCAGAAAATTCGGTAATTCCCCCGGTTAACTTGGCGATTTCCTCTAACCGTTTTTGGTCTACAAACTCTGCTTCTGGAACCTTACCACTACCAATATCCGCACGAGTAGCTGGTCTACCAAGTTTATATTTTTGCCCTAACTGTTGCGGTGTCAACCCATATCCCAAGGTATGAACAGTAATCAGAGGATTCCTTCTAAAGAGATTAGTTAAAGCTGTAAAATCCTGCTGTTCATTTGCTTTATTGTGATAACCATCAGATAGCAAAATAATTGAAAGTCTAGGTTGAGGTTGATCAGAATTTTCAGCTACATAAAAACGTTCTTCTTCACTAGTGGCTAAAAACCTGACTGCTTGATTCAAAGGTTCGTAAAGGTTAGTAGAAGCACAGGGAGTACTCTTTGCCAAGTAGTTGAGATGATTTTGTAACTTAAAATCATTCGCTGCAAAAAACTTATCCAGAGTCTCTTTATTTACGGGATAGCCTTGACAACGACTACCAGATTCGCCAAAAGGAACAATAGAAATTTGTGTATTTCCACCACGTTGGCTTAATACTTGAATAAATTGGCGAACTGCATTAATTGCACCTGTAATTTTTTTCGTACCCCCACTATCCAACTGATTCATACTGCCACTAAAATCTAGCATCACTAAAATCCAAGCTGGAGGCGGGACACTTTCTTCTGGGCTTTTCCAGTCTCTAGTTGCAAATCTAACTTCTTTTTGATCTACAAGTAACTTAAAATCTGTATCTTGTAGACCCATGACTGGTCTTTCTGCTTCATTTTTAACTTTAATGCGAATAGTTACTCGATCATCGTTGACTGTGGGATTATTGACAATTTCTGCAACATTTTCCTTTGCCCAACTGGGAGAAGCTAAGGAAGCTACCACCAGTAGAGATAAACTAAGCTTGTGGGTCAAGGAAGCGATTATAGTAGACAAAACGATAGATTTTTTTCTTCATGTTTGCCGTCCATTTTGACTGTGTGAAAGGTCAAAACGTAATTATGTTTTAGGCGAATTTGTTTAGAGGAGACTAACCGATGGCCATTAACTTCAATACAGGAAATAAACTGCGGTTTGGGAACTAGGAAAACCTCACGCTTTTTTAGAACTAAATCCGCAATGTGTGGAGGCAGTCTAGGCATATAAATATGTGATTTTCCCACTGTAGCCCCAATGTTAATCGTACCATTGCTTGGTAATTGAATTGACAAACCCTCCTCAATTTTTTCAGCATCTCCATCACTGACAAATTTGAGTAACTTTTTATCTATATATGGCAAGGTTTTTTTTAAGCCTCCTAATTGCAGTTCATCATTGTCATAGCTAAAACCTGTGTACTCAAAACCTGCACCAGCCCTTAAAGCACCCATATAGCTGGGAGAGTTAGTGATGCTAAAAACCAACCCTAGCAGCATCCCCAAAATAGAAACTCCTAAAGGGTCTTCAATGTTTCTAAATTCTGCCGGTACTTGACCCAAACCTGTACGGATAAATTCAAACAGTCCAGCCGCCACCAAACTGGCGGTACTAGCACCAATAAAGCTAGTTATTAAACGTTGTCGAAATCTTTTAGAGTCTCCTGCTTCGATGCTGTGGGATCTCCAACTCAAACCTTCAGCAATTCCCACGGAACTACCAATTAATAGCCAACCCAGAGTTCTGACAATGGGACTAGGAACGCTAATTATTGGTAAAAAGAGAATTTGCGAAATTATACCAGCAATTAAACCTGACAAAGTTCCTAAACCCAGGGAAATCAGTAAGGGCATTTTGGCAATGCGAAAGTTGAGTTTATGTCTGGTGGGGTTGCTAATAAATATTTCATTCATCACCATTCCAAATGCGAGAGAGATAGCGATACAAGGAAATAGGGTAATTTCGGGAAATTGTGGTAATAAACCCAAGTCAGTCAAGAAAAATTGCCCCAGGTTCCAGCCAATTAAGGCTGATGTTAGTCCAGCTAATATGTAAAGGTAAAATCTCATTATCAGTAGAGTTTATTGGAAAGTGCTTGTTTTTTACGGGCAGGTTTATATATTATAATTAGTTGTTATTAATCTCCCTTCTTAATGAATTATATGTTTGGTCGCCGTCTTTAATATATCCAGTCACATTCTGTATATTATTCCTCTTCTGATATGAATATATTGCTTCAGATAATTTTATTCTTTCAAACATTTGTTGTGACTTCTGTTGCTCAGTAATATTATCCAAATCCGATTTTGACATAAGTGAAAAATCAAATTCTACATCTAAAATATCTCTCATTTTTTTTATTATTTTCTGACGATTTATTATTCTTTCAGCCGGATTTTGTTCTTCAGTGAGTTTATTAAGCGCTGTTTTAGTTGTATTAAAATTAGTTTCTGTATTCGCTATCAATATTATATTTCTTTTATCTTCTGGCATTTGAAATACTGAGGGTTCTTCTACAACCTTTTGACCTGCGGGATTAGGACTTGTAGAAGGCGGAGTTTGACTTTTAGAAAAAAATTGAGAACCTATAACAAAACTAGTTCCAGACAATATGAGTGATAAAATGATCACGAATTTAATTGGCACAATATACTCCTGTAAAAAATAGTTGATAACACCTTCAATCAAAGTAACGTCTCTTTCAAGAGTCAACCCTAAAAAAGTGAGTGAATATGGTCTGTTGCTAGGATTAGGAGAAGCTGCAAGAAATACATCTTTAGGAACCTTACGTTCACTTACCTGATAAAAGTAAGCAGATAAGTCATATTCATGTAACTGCTCAAATAATTGCGCTAAAGGCAGATAATCATCAAGCTGATAGTAACCTCCATTAATTGCTCTCCAAGAACCGATGATTTTTTGCCAAGTGACTTTTTGAAACTTCAAAGCATCAAAAGAAAAAGTATGAGTTTGTTGTCCAGAGTTAAAATGCTTATAAATTAGTTGTAAATCATAGCGAACATCATTAATAAACTCACTACGACAAACATCCCAAGCTCTACCTTTTATAAATAACCAATGGAAAAGTTCTGGTGTGATGTCTCCTTGCAGTAACTTAGGTAGCAGCAACTTAATTCCCTCAGTGAGTTGATATTTGGGAAATTGCTTACCGACAGCAGATTGAAAATTTAAAGAAATGGTTTCATTTTCATCAGGATTCTTACCTGCTTTGACATTTAACCAAGTTAAAAACTCTGGTATAGTCTTGGGAATCACCATTGCCCTCAGTGTTATTAACCGCACCATCTGAGAGCTATAAATTTTCTGGTTAATCGCTGTTTTAGCTCCCTGTCCATCAAATAGGGTGTGCCAATATTCTGAAGTAATCTGTTTATCCCCAAGCGCCTCTTTAATAACTTTCACAGCATCAGGTTTGACTTGAGAACTATTCATTAAACTCCGAATTGCTGATTTAAGAGCTTCTTCATCTCCTACTACTGGTGTGGATACTTGTGGAGTTTGTTTAATCGCTCGTTGCAATATTTCATAAGCCCGTGTGGAAGCCGGTTGAATGATCTGAAAACTTCGGGGTTTTTCTAGTGCTTCTACATCAGATGCCCAGGATACAGGTTGAATCTTGTTAAGAATATTAAATTTTCTGAATGCTAAGATGTTGATAGTTTCCAAACTATACTGCTGTGGTTGTAACAATATAGGTTCAGTTGTTTCGATTGGTAAATTTTTAGCTTCTTCGTCAAATTTAGACTGATGAAAAGAAGTTGGATCAACAGATTCATATTGACCAACAGTTTTTATATCAAAAGGGTTAAATTTAGGTCTTCCCTGGTCTTCCCACCAAGCTAGTATTTTCCGAAGGTTGTTCTCTCCCTGAGCCAAAAAATAACGATACACAGAGACGCTGCGCCCTTTCTCATCTCGTCCCCTGGTGACAACAGCCACTACCGCCCAAGTATTATCTCCCGTTCCCACCACTCGTCCAATAATTGCCGGCTGTTCAGTAGAAGCCCCCTCTGTCACTGCAAATTCCCGATTGGCAATAGAACGCTCCACAACTTCAGGAATGCCCTTAAGGGTGACATTCATATACTGTCCGGTGAATCCCAGTGATACCCAACCGCCATCAGCAGTTCTTTCGGGACGAATACCAGTGCTAAATTCGTGAATTTCTACAGTCTCTGGATACATCTGTTTACCCCTTATCTAATTCCTTATGGCGATCGCCTGTACATAGCCAATAAATTGGAGCCACTAAACCAAAAGGCCGCCAGCGTTTGGGGTCTTTGATAATGGCGTTGACACCATCACGACCACGACGCAGCACTTGGACGTTGGGTTCTGGATATCTATTCCCCAACATCCCAAAAGCGGAAGCAGTAAAGTAATCCACTTTTCCGCCTCCCAGTTGTTGCCAAGCCTGTAGTTTACGGTGTACTTGGGGAAAACGAGCTTCAGCTAAAAAAGCTGGTTTATGTCGATTCACCCATAATTCCGACTGCTCACACTTAGTTAGCACCAAGGCAATTCTCCGAGTTCCCATATCCATATCGGTGCGATCAAGGGAAGTTAAAAACTTATCCAAACCATTGGCATACTCAAAATCCTTAGCACGACTATTGCCATCAACTAAGAACATAATCCCCGTAGCTAGGGAACAATCTTCTAAATACTCTTCTAGTCGTGGGTTTCCAGCTTGGTATAAGAGGTCAGCAAAAAATTCACCTGAGTAATCTTTGGAGCTGATATTGAGATTAACTAATTGGGAACCTCTAGCAATCTGGGGGTTATTCCGAGAAAACTGACCTTTGAGGGTAATGCTCAGGGTGTAATCCTTTAACATACTACGATCCAAATCAGTAGCTTCTAGCTCTAACCCTTGCTCCAGAATGTTTTGAGCCTTACTGATTAATTCTTCTCCCCACTCGCCTACAGGGATAACAGTCTGCACTGGACTAGCAGGATCGGCATTAGGCCATCTGGCTAAAGAAGCCATATAAGCAGTTTTTCCGGAACTGCGATCGCCAATTACCCTTACAACTGCGTTACTCTGCTGGGGTGCAGAGGCAGTTTTAGAGAACCAATTACGTATCATCTCTCATCCTCTTACCTGTACTCAGCCAATAAAGAGGGGAAATAATGCCATAGGGTTGCCAACGATTTGCCTCTCTTAAAACAGAATTTCTCCCATCAGTTCCCCATTCTACAATGCGGTTCGGACGAGGATCATTACGCCCCAAAACCCCAAAAGTTGATATGGCGTGAAACCGGAGATTTTTGGCAGGAATTTTATCTTGCAAAATAGATTTAGTCTTAGGTAAATGAATATCAAATAAATCAGCTTCAGGGTCAAGACGACCAGGCCATAGTTCCCCCCGTTCACATTTACTCATAGCCACCGCCAACCGTAAATCATTACTTCGGTCATGAATATCTATTAATTCAATAAAGCGTTGTAGCACTCGACTATAAAACTTATCAGTTCCTTGTTTCCATTCTGTGAGCAGAATTAAACAGCCATTAACATCTTTAGTTAAACATTCCTCAATAAACTCTTCATGTAAAGAATTTGATGAGCCAGTTTCTAAATCTTCAAAAATTTCTCCTGGATAGTCTCTGGCGACCAAATTGATTTTTTCTTTAGTAAAACCACTGGTAAATTCTATATTAAATGAGTAAACAGGTAATTCATAAATATTTCTGACATGAGAACCAGTAGGTTCTAAAGATGCTCCTTCGCAAATAATATTTTCAGCTTTGTCTGCTAACTTTTTAGTATCTTCATTTATCGCTTGAATATTGAACTTTTTACTTTTCCACATCGCCTTGGCTGGTTGGTAAGCTAAGGCTGCAAGATACGTAGTTTTACCAGACCCCCTGGGGCCAATTACCCGAATATTTCCCATATTTATTTGTGCCTTCTCTACTACTTAGCCAAAAAGCTGCCTAGATATATCCAAGGAAGTTCCAAAACCGACCGATTATGTATTGAAGTGATAAAACAGCGCACTGATAACCCCCCAATACTTTGATTAATTTGCTGTAATTGCGATTGAATAGGTCTAAAGTATCGTTGCAAAACATAGAAATGACGTTGTTGCCAATTCATTTGAGCGCCATTGGGACTGTAGCTGAGTTTTGCAGCTTCTTTTTCCAAGTCGCAAAAAAGGTCTGCCTTATTTAGACAAATTACCAGATGCCTTAATTTAGGACAGTCTTGCCGAAAAAACTCTACCCAACGGTCAAACCTGTTGCACCATTGTTGTTGACTCATAAATTGCTCTGAGTCCACTCCCTTATGAAAATTCATCCCTCGATGGGGTGGTAGTATCAGCAACATTCCTTCACTTTGACCAATGGCCGCTAAGAGTTTATTCCACTCACTTTGATTATCACCTTGCCAGCTTTTGCGCCATACCTCTCCAGGCGTATCTATCCAATCTACAGTAATGGGTTTTATACCTGTTGGCAGTCGTACTTGAACATCTAAGGGACGATCATAGATGGCTTGGTTAGCACCCGTTGGTCTAGTTCCTGCCAAATTTTCATCTAGTAACTGAGCTTGCAGGTTTTCGTAATCGAGGTTTTCTACTTTTACATATTCATTTTTAGGGTTGGCTAGCTCCATTGCTAAATGTGTCTTACCAGTAAAGCGATCGCCTATATACAATACTCCCACATTTATTACCCGTATTTATACAACATATATACCATACTTATTGAGCAGCATTTATTGATATAAATACTGAAATTATGCAGAGAATTGTTGAAATATCGGGCTGGATACCTGGAGTGGGTGGCGGCGTTATGTAAGTAATTAAGCGGAGATAATATTAGTCCCATCATTATCAATAAACATCTCCGCCAAAAAATATAGAGACTTTTCGTGGAACGTCTCTACAAGGGTTTGGGAAAAAATATTCAATTTTTAGAGATGACTGTTAACAACAAATATATTCTTTTTTCGTATCCCATTGGGGTTTTAGAAACTGCAAATCTGGGGTGGTGCGTTAGCCTGGGGCATAACACACCCGATAAACTCTTAGACCCCAATTAAATCAGGGGCAGATTAAAAACTACTGCAAAGAATTACCCGCTTGAGATAGCAATTCTCCCAGTCGTTGCACCTTTGTTGCTACATCACCAGTAGCGTTAGCAGCTGCATTTTGAGTGTCTTCGCCCAAATCGACCAGAATTTCTGCAATTGAGGAAGTATCGCCACTGAGGAGCGCTTCTTTGAGTTCTCCCAAGTCTTCAGCCAGGTCAGTTCCTGAGAGTTCTTGTTGCCAATTATTGATAATCGCCACCGCCTGATCGGTAGGGATGGAGGTCAGGTCTCTTTGCAAGGCAGAGATGGTGCTATCTATGTCAACGTTTTGGATTGCATCAGCCATAAGAATCTCCTGTTTTGAATGAATCTGAATAATCCACAATGGATTACTACCTGACCTCATTCTTCTCAAGATCAATACTTAAGTCCTCAGCCTAGAGTTATGTTCTCAAAGTTAGAAAAATTGTCAAAACTTTACTTTATATAAATCAAATAATTCTCCTGATTGTTTCGCCGCTACTTTTGCACCAGTAGCTTTAATCATTTTTTCCCACTCAGCTACAGGTTCGAGAAATACTTCAGCACCTAAATATGTTTCCAAAACTGCCCAATCTTCTGCTAAAGGGTGTTCGGGATTGAGGATGTCAAATACAAAATATCCATCTGGTTTCAAGACCCGCTTAACTTCTGCTAAGACAACACTCCAGTATTTTAGGGGAAAATAGCAGCTAAATCCTGTGGCGATCGCCAGATCAAACTGGTCTGCGGAGTAGTTTAATTGATGGGCTGGCCCCAACTCCACACCCTTGAACAGCTTAGAATTCAATTGCGAACCACGAGAATTGAGGGTATCCCGTGCCACTGTGCTAATTTCTTGCCCATAAAAGTATGCTAACCAATCCCGCCAAGGATAGATTAACAAGCTGACACCACAGCCAATATCCAAACAGTGCTGGTTTTTTTTCGGTTGAGCAATTTCCCAAAATGGAGAGGCAATTTTCCCAGACAACAGCCCCGCCACCCATTCTTGATAGATGGGCATTTCCTGTACTTCTGCTGGTAATTCCAAATCTTGCTTTTGATACTGTCGGTTAAAGCGATACCCCACCTGCGCCACTCTCTCCTGCCAGTTTTCTGAGTTATAGGGAGTTTGGGAGGGAAAAAGCTCAATTTGGTCTGGTGAATTCCGCTTTTTAGACATTCTGTCTCTGCTGCTCCTAGATTATTTAGAATCAATTTCTAGTGTAGCTAAATAGAAACTTAGTTTGCATATTTAAATTACATTAAACTCTTGTGGTCTGGGCAAAGATGCCCGGCAATGTTATGTGTCATCTATTTAATAGATAATGGTGGGTTACGCTGTCGCTAACCCACCCTACTGGACTGACAAGCTTAAAATGTTGCATTATATTTCTCTTGTGGAACAGGCATCTTGCCTGTTCTGGGGGGACCAGTAGCCCACCCCACAATATTTATGTTTATGCACTATTTTAAGCTGGCCACGGCGCTACAATTTTGAATGAAATTGTAAATCTCAATTAACCCAAATCAAAAAGTAAAAATTCTGTGCTAATGTCGGTACTGATTTGCAGTTTAAAGATACTATTCCGTTTTTAAACAAAATTTACAGGCGATCGCTCAATTTGACTCCATTCCTCCAGGTACGGTAAATTTAAAACTATACCTAAAGAAATATTATTTTCATGAATTACTACGTTATCTACGACGGAAACTGTAATCTCTGCGTTACCCTAGTCCAATTACTGGAAAACCTAGACCAAGGAAAGCTGTTTCGTTACGCCCCCATGCAAGATGAAGAAACACTGCAACAGTGGGGAATTACACCCCAAGCTTGCGAACAAGGAATGATTTTAATTGATGCTAATGCACCGGAACGACGTTGGCAAGGTAGTGATGCGGCTGAGGAAATTGGGCGATTATTGCCGATGGGAAGTGTATTTGTGGAAGCTTATCGGGCGTTACCTGGGATGAAGTGGGTAGGCGATCGCTTTTATGAACAAATCCGCGACAACCGCTATACTCTCTTTGGCAAGCGTGGGAGTACTTATCAATCAGCCTATTGTGTCGATGGTAGCTGCAAAACGGGGAATAATTCATAAATGAGTGCTATTAAACACATCTAAAATGTGCCGACAAATCTCCTTGAGTTTGTCCCCAACTTGCGGCGAAGGTTCAGCCATACCGACAAAACTCCAGTTTTCCACAGTAGACAGTCGCCAAGCTTCCCCGCGATGGTCAAAACCAGCGACTTCTAAACCAATAGCACGACGTGACTGATTTATGGGATCTTGGTAAAAGCGGATTTGAATCAAAACACTGCGACTGCGCCAAGATTTGCTGATTCCCGGAAAGTGAAAGCCAATGTCTATAGAATCTGGATCAATTAACTCCCTGGTTTCTGGATCATTTTTCCAAGGTTTGAGATCCGATTTAGCATCAGGAAACTCGAATTTAAACAAATTCACTACCGTAGCAATCTTGCTGGCGAGTTCAAGGTTTGTTGCTTGTTCAGATGCGTTCACGAAAAAACACTCCTATTACCGCAAGTGCGGAAGTCAAACAATTTTAGATTTTAGATTTGGGATTTTAGATTGATTCCACAGATAAATCTGGGGGCTTGTACCATTAAGGAACTATTGGTCAAAAGTCAAAATTCAAAAGTCTGATTTTCTAGGCTGTTCATTGAATTTAAATGGTCTGTTTGTTTACGCCAGAAAAACCGCCAGAAGGCTGATTATATTCCTGTTTCAACTTATCAGCACCTTTTAGATTTAGCAAATTTCAAATTACGCTTTCCTCATAATTAAGTCTTTTGAGACTGAGCCGGGCTATCTTGAGTAATTATACTTAAATTTTCCAGAAACACGCACTCACTACGCCCATTAGCAAAAATTTCTGGAAAATCCCTTGTTAAGTAGAACGCTAGATCACCCCAACGATCTAAAATTACACTGTTCATCGGCACACACAAAACACAATAAATTCAGTTTATGGCGCGTCAACGCTCGATTTTTTCTCTGATTTTAGTATTATTGGCTACATTACTCATCAGTTGTGGTGGCCCTAGTGCCACAGTTGCACCTCCAACTTACACAGCAACTCAACTGGAGAGAATTGGGGAATACGTTCCGAAAATTCAGGCTGTGCGCGATCGCGCAGACGAACTAAGAACCCTGATCAACAAAAAGGATTGGATCGATGTCAGTAATTTTATACATGGTCCGATGACCGAAGCTAGGTCAAGCATGACTTATATCATTCCTAACCTCGTACCTTCTGTCCAACCCGTAGCACGGCAAAAAAACCGAGATTTACTGAACGACCTGGTTAAAATCGATCAAGCGGCTGTACAGAGTGATACCCAACTTGCTTTGACTAGCTACCAAAAAGCTATGGAAGACATTGATAAATTCTTCCAACTGCTTCCTGATACAAGCACTCAACCAGAAGTAAGTTAGGCAATAAGTTTAAAATGGGAAGAGAAGGATCAGGGTGAATGAATGATCATTACTATCTTTTGCTACTCCCTGATCTCTCCCATTCTCTTGTAAAGACGTGATTAATTGCGTCTCTACCCACTTCCTTCAAAAAAATAATGAGTCATGTAGTTATCATCGGGTGTGGTGTAGTTGGGGCTGCGATCGCCTATGAACTCAGCCTAGTTAAAAACTTAAAAATCACAGTCATCGACCGTCAAGCACCCGCCAAAGCTTCCACAGGTGCAGCCCTGGGCGTTTTAATGGGCGTGATTAGTCATAAAATTAAAGGTCAGGCTTGGCAAAGGCGACAAACCAGCATTCAACGCTACGAAACCTTAATTCCCGAATTAGAAGCTGTAACAGGGCGTAAAATCCCTTTTAACCGCCAAGGTATTCTCAGTTTGTTCGGGTCAGAAGAAAATTTAACCGGCTGGGAAAACCTCGCCGCAGTTCGTGATTCTCAAGGCTGGAAATTAGAACTTTGGGATACAGCCAAACTCAAAAATATCTGTCCTCAAGTTGATCACACCAAAATTACAGGCGCGGTTTATTCTCCCCAAGACCGCCAACTAGATCCCACTGCTTTGACTTTAGCTTTAGTTGAGGCTGCCCAACACAATGGCGTAACTTGCAAATTTGGTGTAACTGTTTTGGGAATGGATACCCAAACCCCAGAAATTGACAAAGTTAGTCAATGTAGTGCTGTAGAGACGACAGAAGGAAAAATTGCGGCCGATTGGATTGTAGTCGCTGCGGGGCTGGGTTCTACACCACTCACGGCACAGTTAAACCAAATGCTTGATATCCGCCCGGTTTTAGGGCAAGCATTACACATACATTTAGATCAACCATTGGGTAATTCTGACTTTCAGCCGGTGATTACTGGTAATGATGTGCATATTGTCCCTATCGGGGGCGGTGATTACTGGGTAGGTGCAACGGTGGAATTTCCTAGCAATGCAGATGAAATACTACTAGATCAAGAAATGCTAGCAGAAGTTTGGCAGCAAGCGATCGCCTTTTGCCCAGATTTAGCCCCAGCCGAGATTATCCGCACTTGGTCGGGTTTACGTCCCCGTCCTGAAGGTCGTCCCGCACCAGTGATTGAACAACTACCAGGATTTAGCAATATTCTCTTAGCTACAGGACACTACCGCAATGGTGTTTTGCTAGCACCAGCAACAGCTGACGCAATTCGTGAGATGATTACTTCTGGGCATTATTAAAAAATAGCTTTTAGTATTTGTGCTTTGACGTTTTATTAGGAAAATGGTGTGTCTTTAAAAGAACATAAAATTACAGTAGATTCTCTAGAATGGTTTTATCGCGAGTGTGAACCCATTGGCAGAACTGACTTACTGCCTGTATTGTTTCTACACGGTTTAGTATCACAAAGTTATAGCTGGCGCAACATTATGCCTGCTTTAGGGAGTCAAGGAAGCAGAGCGATCGCACCTGATTGGATTGGTTACGGTTTTTCATCCCAGCCGGAAAAATGGGATTTTGCTTACACACCTGATAAATTTATTACTGCCTTAGAAGGATTTGTCAAGGCCTTAGAACTGGAAAGATTTTCTTTAGTTGTCCAAGGATTTTTAGGTTCTGTAGGCTTACAATATGCCTTGCGTCATCCCGAACAAGTAACTAATATAGCTATCTTGAATGCACCAATTTCCACAACTGCCAAATTGCCTTGGAAAATTAAACAACTGGGTTTACCATTGGCTGGTGAAATGATGACCCAAGATCCTCTCTTAGTTGATCGGACTCTCGAAAGTGGAAGTCGTTACCGCATCGAAGATAAAGATTTAGACATTTATCGCAAACCATTTTTAAAAGCTTCCACTGCGGGGCGAAGTCTCCTAGCAACTGTGCGGAATTTACAACTAGACCAAGCAATGTCAGAAATAGAATCTGGATTTAAACAATGGCAACAGCCAATTTTGATTCAGTGGGGCATGATTGACCCTTGGCTACCTATAGAAGTAGCACAAAAGTTTGCTGATTCTGTACCCAATGCCGAATTAATAAAAATTAATAATGTCGGGCATTATCCTCAAGAACACTACCACAAAACGATTCTAGAAGACCTTTTGCCCTTTGTCCGACGTATAAATACTTAACAAAAAAATCATAAATCTGGGGAAAATCGATATTATAAGCAAGAAACCATACATACAACACATTTCATTTGAGTAGGTGCAGAGTCAGTAGGGGAGAGTTGACCAATATTGTGGGGTGGGCATCCTGCCCGCCTATGGGTTTGGGTATCCTGCCCCCCTTCTTTGTGGAATATTGCCAACTTCACAAGATTTATAATATTAAAATGTGTACTTGAGTTACTTGCAAAATGCGATGAATATAAATAAGCAACAACAAATGATTTATTTTTCTCTAATTTTAAGTACGGTTAAGGTTAGAGGTTGTTTGAAAAGTCTAATTTATGACTAACTTGGCGACTAGAAGTCGCGGAACCATCCAGACGAAACCCGCCTGCGCGGGTTAATTTCTCATTAGTCCACGCAGGTGGACTTTGCTTGTGTAGTAGCGAATTATATTCGCCCAAAACTTTTAAAACATCCTCTTAGTAAATAATGCTTTTGTTGCGGATTTATAATATTATCTAAGACTGCATTTGTAAACTTTTTATTAAAGCTAAAAAAGGTTCAAAACCACACTGACGGAGATTTGAGTTCATGGCTTATTCCTGGTTTAAAGCATTTCATCTGATTGGGATTGTAGTTTGGTTTGCGGGGTTATTTTACCTAGTACGTTTATTTATTTATCATGTGGAAGCGAACCAAGAACCAGAACCAGCAAAAACGATACTGAAAAATCAGTATCAGATTATGGAAAAGCGCCTCTACAATATCATTACCACTCCAGGAATGTTGCTGACGGTAGCAATGGCGATAGGTTTATTAAGCACTGAACCGGAAGTTTTAAAACAAAGTTGGTTGCATATTAAACTGCTATTTGTTGCCCTTTTACTCGGTTATCATCATTACTGTAAACGTCTGATGAAGCAGTTAGCCGCAGATGAATGTCGCTGGAGTGGTCAGCAGTTGCGGGCTTTAAATGAAGCACCTACAGTCATGTTACTGGTGATTGTCTTACTGGCTGTGTTTAAGAATAATCTGCCAACAGATATTACAGTTTGGGGTATTTTTGGTTTAGTCATTTTAATGGCGGTGACTATTCAGCTTTATGCGAAAAAACGCCGACGGGATAAAGAAAAGCTGATGGAAGAAGGACAAATAGGACAAGTTCCTCAACAACAAAGTTAGAGTAAGTTTGCCGAGAAGTGAAAAGTTATTAATTTTAATGCTCTCCTGACTTATAGCCAGGAGAGCATAAATATTAACTATCTAGTTGACTATGTGCATTGAATACTATAGTATTCGTAAATGAAACACAAAATCATTGATTTATTTGCTGGTGCAGGTGGTTTGACTACAGGATTTGACATGGAGGGTTTTGAGTCTCTATGTGCAATCGATATAGATGCAAAAGCCTTAGCAACCTATAAGCATAATTACCCAAACACTAAAATCATTCATCAAGACATACGTCAGGTTAATCCATCTGATTTAAGATTAGCCTTGGGCTTGCGACAAGAAGAACTAACAGTGTTGATTGGCGGTCCTCCCTGTCAGGGATTTTCCAGAAATACTCCTGCTGGTTATCGCTACCTAAATGATTCTCGTAACCAACTATATAGAACTTTCTTGGAATTTGTAGAGGAATTTAGACCCCTTTATGCCGTAATTGAAAACGTGCCTGAAATCTTAAAAGCTTACAATGGCGTAGTTAGAGAAGAAATCACCAAACAACTTGAATCATTAGGCTATAAAGTTATCTCTTCATCACTCAATGCTGCACATTATGGAATACCACAAACGAGATCCAGAGCCTTTTTTCTAGCTAGTTTGGATAACTCTCTTCATTTTCCTGAACCCACAAATTTTGGTGATATTAGGAGTGACTATAGAACTATGAAGTCTTGCAATCAGCTTAATTTATTAGAGGCAAATTTTTCTCCACTGGTAACAGTCAGAGATGCGATTGGAGACTTACCACCACTAGATGCTGGACAGGACTATGGCGAAGAAGTTTATCCTGATGCTCCACAAACTACATATCAAGCTATGATTCGTAATAAAAGCTTGAAAATTGTTAATCATGTTGCTCGCGCTTTGAGTCCAATCCAATTAGCAAGAGCGCGCGTTCTTGGTGAAGGACAAGATGCTAGGGATTTACCTTGTGAATTAGCTCCCAAGAAACATTATAGCGGCGCATACGGTAGACTTTATTGGGATAAGCCAGCGAGAACCATCACCAGATGGGTTTTCCATCCAGGATCTGGTAGGTTTTTCCACCCTATTCAAGACCGAACAATTACAATCCGCGAAGCTGCAAGATTACACTCTTATCCAGATAATTTTCATTTTTTGGGAACATATACTGATATGGCTGCTCAAATTGGTCAATCTGTACCCCCACTCTTAGGTAAAGTGATAGCCTCATCTATGATTCAGGCTCATCTTCAGAAAACTGAGTATTGATTTGATCTTCCAAAGCACAAAGCACTGTTTTTACATATCTATCAAGTGTCAAACGAGTTCGTTCCACTGTAATACAAACCGCTTGTGCAGGAATAGTTCTAGCTCTAAAAAGTTGTTTCTGATTTTTGTACCAAATCAATTCTATTTTGCCTGTAACACTTCCTTGTAGTCCTGCGCCTGATAACCCACTCGTTTTATCTACTGTCCAAGCCCAAGAAAAGGTATTTGGGTCGAGAGGATAAAGTGGAAACTCACAGTAAATGTACTCGTAGCCTTTGATAGTTTTCAGCAATATGCTTTCATAACTATTGACAACACTTTGTGCTGCTTGACTAGCGATAATCTTCTCGTTCCAATGTTGAATAATGGCTGTTCCCAGAGCATCAGGCGATGATTGCTCGGTTAGACCAGGATACCCCAATTGGACAGCTTTTTTGATAATATCTGCTCTCTGAATTACAAAGAAAAATGAACTTCCAATCTTGAGTCTATTAAGTTGCAGAGATTTGAGTGACCAACCAGTTTTAGTCACCAAATCAACAGCATCATAAAGAAGCTTGCTGCGTCCCAATGCAGGATCTGATAAAGGTATATTCTTAATATAGTGAAAAATTGCTTCCCACGTATAATCTTCTATGGAACCGATAATTGGAGATGCAACAGTCGCAATAATAGCTTGCCTTAATTTTTTAATTTCATCGTCCTTCAACACTCAAAGATTCCTCTACGGCTTCTAAAAATTGACTCATTGTTATACCCAATGAATGAGTAATATGGCTGAGAACTCTAACAGATGGACTTTTTAGCCCTCGCTCAAGCTGGCTGATGTAAGTTCTGTGCAGACCTGTGACTTCTGCAAGATACTCCTGTGACCACCCTTTTTCGGTGCGATGACGCTGTAGTTCTAGTCCTAAAATTTGATCTAGTTTACTGGGCTGCATGAAAAAAAGCATAGAATTTTGAATACAAAAGTTCTACAGACTAAAGTATTCAATTTAAAAAGATAATTTGCGGGAAATCGAATAAGTAAGTATTTTTTCGGTGAAATTAGCAAAAAATGTTTGAGAATGTTAGTAGTAAAACCAGATTGATACAAAGATCGAGCAAAAAAAATGTAACCAACTTTACTAAATAGCAGATAAAAAACCGTTAATTTAGTAAAGGCCATAAATGTAATTCAGGCTACATAAAAATGCGGCTAGAGCAGTTACAAGCCTTTCTGGCGATCGCCCAAACCGGGAGTTTCCAACAAGCAGCCCGAAAATGTGGAGTGACTCAATCGACCATCAGTCGGCAAATTCAGTCACTAGAAGCTGATCTGGGCGTAGAACTATTTCACCGCAGCAGTCACGCCAAGTTAACTTTAGGTGGTGAATGTTTACTCCCTCGTGTCCGCAAAATATGCCAAGAGTGGCAAACTGCTACACAAGAATTAACAGATTTAATGGAGGGGAAGCAACCGGAACTTTGTATTGCGGCGATTCATTCGCTGTGTGCTTCCTACTTACCACCAGTGTTACAGAAATTTTGTCATGATTATCCAGAAGTACAATTGCGGGTTACATCATTGGGTAGCGATCGCGCTTTAAAAGTCCTCAAAGATGGACTAGTAGATTTAGCAATTGTCATGAATAATCGCTTCTTAACTACTGGTAAAGAAATGGTAGTAGAAGTATTATATGAAGAATCAATAGAAGTCCTCACAGCCGCCCATCATCCCCTAGCCCCAAGAGATAGAAAGATTGCTGCTCTCGCCCCATGATTATGGGATTACTAGCAAGAATGTACCTTTAGGAAGTACCGCAGAATTGTTGACTCAAATCCAGGAAGTTTTAGCCGGTCAACCTGGGGAACTCATGCAAACAGCCTTATGGAATGGTGGTTTTTATCTCTGGCGCAGTGGTATTTGTTCAGATATGCCATCAGGTTTAAGCAAAGCGGCAGAATTACTTCATAATGGGGCGGTAGCTACCAAACTCCAAGAGCTTAGACAGTCTTTGAGCGAATGTCACTGATCATTAATGCTTTGCGGAAAATATTAGTTTTTTAAATGCAGACTTTTCCCAAATTTCATTGGCTACCCAACCGATAATACTAAACCCACTGATTTCTGAGTTTGATTAATCAATGCGGTGGTAATATCACATCATCTAACTTTACCTCACTCCCCGGATTCAGGTGGTAGAATTGCAATTCAGATTGCATCGCCTGTAAAGGATAAGGAAACAAAGGCTGGAGCATTTGGTCACCCAGACATTGTTTAATGGAAGCTGCTGGATGGAGTGGGAATCAAACCTCTGACACCCCAAAATTTCACCAGAAATTCACCCACAGGACTACTTAGGGGAATAATTGGCTCTTCTGTTACGTAGCTTTGCAAACCCGATAACTCAAAATTTGACATTTTCCTTGCCAATTAGACCTTACTGAGCAGGTCATCGTAGTGCCGCACTTCCAAAAGTCGGTTTTTTTCGTCCACAATGACTACTGTAGGAGAGTAATTTTTTAACTCTTCTGGAGTGAACTGCCCGTAAGCCATTATGATCACGCGATCGCCTGTAATGCCTAGACGTGCTGCTGCCCCATTGAGTTCAATTATTCCGGAATTAGCGGGAGCAGGTATTGTATAAGTTATAAAACGCTCACCATTGGCATTATTCACTACTTGCACTTGCTCATAGGGTAAAATGCCAGCTTTGTCTAATAAAACTTCATCGATGCTGATACTACCCACGTAGTTAATATTTGCTCCCGTGAGGGTACAGTTATGAATTTTTGCTAAAAGGACAGTACGCTGCATTTTTTTTAGAGTTTTGTAGAATTTTTTGCAAATCGCAACCAGCGAAAGCTGTTTGTGTCTCTACAAAGGTTATAAACCGTTAAGAGTTAGAAGTTAAGAGTTAAAAATAAAAACTCATAACTCACAACTTATAACTCATAACGTTTACATTATGCTTGAGCAGCCTTGATGAATTTTTCTACTAAGGCGGCAACTTTGTCAACATCCTGCCAACCGAGAATTTCTGTCACCTTCTTTTCCAGATTTTTATAACTGCGGAAAAATTCGGCAATTTCGTCTAAGCGGTGTGGTGCTATGTCTCTGAGTGATTTTACTCCAGCGTAGCGCGGATCTTTGTCAGGAACACAAAGAATTTTTTCATCGCGATCGCCTCCGTCAATCATTTCTAACATCCCAATGGGTCGTGCTGGAATTACACAGCCAGGAAAGGTTGGTTCATCCATAATCACCATTCCATCCAAAGGATCGCCATCATCAGCTAAAGTGTTCGGTACAAAGCCGTAGTCATAAGGATATCGTACCGAAGAATAAAGCACTCTGTCTAGGGCGAAGGCTTCCAAGTCTTTGTCAAACTCGTATTTATTTTTACTCCCGCCGGGGATTTCAATTAAAACGTTGAGTATACCAGGTTTTGGTTGAGCAGGAATACGGGATAAGTCCACAGAAAAACTCCTCTGATAACGGGTAAATTCAGGTAGCACTCAGTTTGGCTCCTTCTGTAGAATTTTAAAGCCAAGATGGACTTCTTCCCAAGGTATTCATTTCAATTATTGTTCCACATCGCAAGTATAGGTCAACTTCCCACAGTAAAAAGCGTTGTCAGGACTCCCCGCAACGCTTTTTACTCAGATATCTACGACTGATGATCAATCAAAAAACTTGAGCTACACATATCTGAATCAGTCAGAAGACAATACAGATTCAGATCATGCCGGGTTAATTACACATCCAGAATATCAGATCACAAGGTGTTTTCTCCTTCTGCGAGCGAACTTGCTGTGAAATGCTACTTGCAACTGTTGTTTAATTTCCACGAATAGGCAGTGTATAGGTTTGCGGTTGCGGGTTATTTGCAACATCTGTTGAATAGTGGGCAATGACAAACACAGGTAGTGTTAGAGTCACTAGAGCGATCGCAGTTCCCACAATGTCTGCCAAACGATGGGAATATGTATCGGGAGGGTTGGCAGACTGGCTATTTGCGTCCATACAAATTTGAAATTCGTCACTTTTTTTGGAGGTTGACTCTCAAGAAGAGAGTGTTGATGCTATTCTAACTATTTTTTGACTGTTAACTATGTAGCAGTCAAAAAGTTCACCCAGTTTTGTCAATTTCATAATAGCAGCTTTATAACTGCCATTTTTGATACAAAGTTACAAAAAACCATTGGTATCTTGACTGCGTGACTAATAATTTACATTCTGGACTGTAATTTGTGATTTACGGGTTAAGAATAGGTTAACTATTGGCATAATAAATCACTTTTTTTTATCTGAGCATATATTAATTATTCACCTGAATTAGCGAACCATGATACTATAGTAACATCTTCAAATCACCTTGTCAGCGTAGTTTTAGCGATTTAGCTAGTTTTAGTTACATTTAAAGTCACCGAAATTTTACATAAAAATAAATATTTTTTTAACAATAGCCCTGTAGTTAAATCTCAGGTATGCAAAAATCAGTAAGACTATGTAAAACTAACTATTACACAAATGAAGTAATACCGCATAAATACAGTGAATACAGCCAGATTATCTCGTATTTATGCAGCGATCGCACCAAAAAAAGGTTCTGCATCATCAAAGCTAAATCTGAGTAATACTACCTCGCTTTTGTCAATCTATATATAGGTAGAGTCTGAGTCAAGCCTGCTAGTTTAATAGCGATTTTAGTCTTTAGTTCTGGGGGAATGGTTAATATATGACTGGTGAGGATGAGGGTTTGGCGGGTGCGTTTGAGTTGTCGTGTCAGGTTTTTGATGGCGCGAATTACGGGAGCATTTTTTTCGGTGTCGGGGTTTTTGAGGATAAAATGTATGTCTCGCAATACAAATATTGTGGTGGTATTTTCGGGTGCTTTGGCTATTCTTGCTAATGCACCCATGACTGAATTTTTATCGTTACCGTTGTCATCCCAACCGGTGACGATATCCCATAATAATAGTTGTCGTGGTGTCTGGGATATTTGGGTGAAACGAATAAGCTGCATCTTGTACTTGTAGTGACTCATCATTTAAAGCTTGAATTACTAAATCTAAACCCACTTCTCCATAATTCAAAACTTGTCCCAGTGCTGCAATTCTTACCGTTGGGTTGGAGTTACTCAACCGTAACTTTACCCCTTGAATTCCACCTAAAACTGCTGCATTCTCTGGGGCTTGATTTTGACCACCAAGTACAGCATCGTATTCTCCCGGTTGTTGCGGATTATTTGCCATTGGTAAACACTTGGGTTTTATGTATCGCTTCAAAGATTATACATGGTTTCTCAACCGTAGGGTGGGTATAGCCCAAGGGGCATGGCTGCGCTAAAGCGACAGCTTAACCCACCACAAATATTGACGGTTGAAGGTGGGTTACGTCGCCAAAAAGTTCTTTTGTTGAGTGTCATGTTTACCCTATGCGCCTAACCCACCCTACGATTGCTGGCGTTATTCGGTAAAACTTACCACTTTAGCCTTTACCATAAGCACTCATCGGTTCCTTGAGAAACTTAATATAAAAGTGTTTAAACGTAGACTTAATCACACGAGGCATGGCAAAATCAATTGGGATTAATTTATCTGGTAATTGCCAATCTTCAATTTTGAGTAAATCAGGTTGTAAATGAGGAAATTCTATCTCAGCTAATTCTGGACAAACACCCAACCTTTGAGACGCTGCAACTGTGGGAACTTGTTCGGGTGGGACATTGAGAATTTCTACTACCGCCCTATCTAAAGCAAATACATCGGCTGCGGCTGCTAAAATTCCTAAATTACGAGGTTCTCCACCACTCGGTCCATTACCTTCATGACCGATAATACCATCTAAAATAGTTAAGTTGGGATTAATTGCTCTGGCAGTTTCTACTAACATTTCACCAAATCGGTTAGCATCTTTCCCTGCTTCCATGTGCCACCAAGCTTTCATTTTACCAGGAACACAACCAAAGAGATTTTTTACCCCCATCGTTAATGTCAACTGTGTATGTGATTTGACTTTGGGTAAGTTAATCACAACATCTGCTTCCATTGCTTCTTTGCATAGCCGCAGGTGATTAAAATCTTCGTTGACTGTTTGGTAACGCTTACCGTGAAACTCAATGATAGGTATATGCAATGCTTCTAAAAGCGGGAGATAGCCGTTGGCTTCTGCGACTCCTTTGGCGCTCCCAAAGGCGGGACTATCGCCTAGAAATGGCTTACCACCAGCTGCTATGACCATCTGGGCGACTTCATAAACCAGTTCTCGCCGGGTTGTACACTCTTTTGTAGGGCGGGAACCTGTGAGGAGATTGGGCTTGAGTAATACTCTATTTCCTGGTTTGACAAAGGCAGACATCCCCCCCAAAGGTTCCAGCAGGGTGACTAATGATGCTCGTAAAGCCTCGCTTTCGTAGGAGGTAGCCCGAATTAGACTGACTGATGGTTTTTGTGTCTGCATGGATAATATATGACATTAATATATGTTTAATTATATGAAGAAATTTATCATCTGTCATGAAACCTCACCCCCAACCCCTCTCCTTATAAAGGAGAGGGGAGATTTTGACTTTTTGATGGTTTTTGTGTCTGCATGGATAATATATTGGATTAATATATGTTTCATTATATTAATAAATTTTACCTGCTGTCATGAAACCTCACCCCCAACCCCTCTCCTTATAAAGGAGAGGGGAGAATGTCAAGTTAGAGGAACAATGGCGCTCATTTGTTCTAAGTTTAAGACGATGGCTAATTCGTCTTCGGTCATTAATCCTCGTTCTAATACAATTTGTCTGAGAGATTTACCTGTTTCTAAAGATTCTTTGGCTACAGCAGCAGCGTTTAAATATCCGATGTGGGTGTTCAGTGCGGTGACTAATGCTAAACTACCTTCGGCGTAGGCTAAACAGCGTTCTTTATCGGCGGTAATTCCTTCAATACAGCGTTCGGTGAGGGCGGCGATGGTGTTACCGAGTATTTCAATGCTGTGAATCAAATTATAGCCAATTAGCGGCATCATTACGTTTAATTCTAATTGTCCGGCTTGGGCTGCTAAGGCGATCGCACTATCATATCCCATTACCTGAAAGCATACCATTGATGTCATCTCTGCCATGACTGGGTTATATTTACCCGGCATAATTGAAGAACCTGGTTGCACTGGGGGGAGTTGAATTTCTTTAAAACCAGTTTTGGGGCCTGAGTCCATTAACCGCAAATCATGGGAAATTTTGACTAAATCCTGTGCCAAGTTGCGTAAAGCCCCGGAAACGTTGACAAAAGGAGCCATACTCTGCATTGCAGCCATTAAATGGGGTGCTGGTTCTAAGGGCGATTCCAGAAATTGGGCAATAACTTCTACCACACGGGCGCGATACTGGGGATGTGTATTCATTCCTGTACCAGCCGCACTTCCACCCAAACCCAACGCCATTAAATCCCCAGAGGCTGTATAGATGCGGTTTTGGTGTTCTGATAATATCTGCGCCCAAGCCCGGAAATTCTCACCCAAACGCACAGGTACAGCATCTTGTAGGTGGGTTCTGCCAGATTTGACGATATCTTGAAATTGTACAGCTTTGTTTTCTAAAGATGCGATCGCCTTTTCTAAAGCTGGCTGTAATGTGTGGGTAAGTGCTAATAAGCCACCAACGCGGATAGCTGTGGGAATCACATCATTGGTAGACTGTCCGTAGTTTACATGGTCGTTGGGGCTAACCCTTTTGTAATTACCCTTTTCATCGCCGAGAATTTCTAAAGCCCGATTTGCCAAAACCTCATTAACATTCATGTGGTGAGAAGTTCCCGCACCCGCTTGATAGACATCAACCACAAACTGATCTCGTAAATTTCCCGCCAGGATTTCATTAGCAGCTTGGATAATTGCTTCACTGATATCCTGGGGAATACAACCTAATTCGCCGTTAACGGTGGCGGTAGCTTTTTTAATTATCAGACAGGCATCTACGTAAGTAGGCAAAGGCTCAATGCCGCTAATTTGGAAGTTTTCTATCGCCCGTAGTGTTTGAATGCCGTAATAAGCGCTACCGGGAATTTGGCGATCGCCCATTGAATCGCGTTCAATCCGAAAATCTGTATTTTCAGTCATAGTCTTGTTTTCATAATCTCAAAATACAGATCATGCCATGCAAATAGACTAAAAACTCAATTTGGTGATATTTTGTTTCGCACCATAGACACGCAGCCGAAAATCAAACAAGTTTATTTAAGCTAAACTTGATGTTAAATAGCATCAGGAAAATATTATGATAAAAACACCAACTCGCCAAATAAGTTTAGAAGAATTTTTGCAATTACCAGAAACCGAACCAGCCAGTGAATATATCAACGGCGAAATCATTCAAAAACCCATGCATCAAGGTAAACATAGTACAATTCAAGGTGAATTAGTTACTACAATTAATAATGTAGTCAAACCTCGCAAAATCGCTTTAGCCTTTCCAGAATTACGCTGTACATTTGGCGAACGCTCTATTGTTCCAGATGTGGCTGTATTTGCATGGGGGAGAATTCCTGTTGATGAAAAAGGCAATATTGCCAATGTGTTTAATACCTATCCAGATTGGACAATTGAAATCCTCTCTCCTCAACAAAGTACAATCAAAGTTACCAGAAATATTTTACATTGTTTAAATCATGGTACTAGCTTAGGTTGGTTAATTGACCCAGAAGAACATAACGTTTTAGTTTATCCACATAATCAGCAACCAATATTTTTAGAAAATGAACAAGATATATTACCAGTACCCGAATTAGTCGGTGATTTCCAGTTGACATTAGGGCAATTATTTGATTGTTTAAAATTATGAATTTACCCAACGCGATTACATTTTCTCGACTTTTGGGAATCCCATTTTTACTGTATGGATTATATAATCCCACACCCCAAGCCAGATGGATATGTTTAACAATATTTTTAGTCGCAGCGTTAACTGACTGGTTAGATGGCTATTTGGCGCGAAAACTCAACCAAATTACTGATTTGGGTAAATTTCTTGATCCTTTAGTAGATAAATTACTGGTACTTGCGCCGTTATTGGTGTTAGTTGAACTAGAACGTATTCCAGCTTGGGGCGTGTTTGTAATTTTAGCACGGGAATTGGCGATCGCCGGGTGGCGAGTAAATCAAACGACAATCACAGGGGCGAATATTTGGGGTAAACTGAAAACAGTTAGTCAAATCATAGCCATATCGCTGTTAATTGCACCCTTATCTACCCTTTGGGAAACTCCCTCTATGATTGCTTTTTGGATTTCTGTAGCATTAACCTTAATTTCCGGAGGAATTTATCTCATTCCACCTGCAAAAAATCCCACTTAACCATAACTCCCTCTCCGCGCAACTTTGCGTTCACCTTTGCGCCCCTTTGCGTTTAACTCTTACCCCCAACACGATTTTCATAGTTTTGTTTTAACCATGACTTATATTCTCCTGAACGTACCTGATTAATCCAATCAGAGTTATTGAGATACCATTGCACAGTTTTGAATAAACCACTATCGAAATTTTCGTGAGGTTGCCAACCTAATTCATCACTAATTTTACTACAATCAATTGCATATCTTCGATCATGTCCCGGACGGTCTTTGACAAAGGTAATTAATGAAGAGTGGGAAAAATCAGGTTTAGGCGCTAATTCATCGATAATTGCACAAATTTTTTCCACAACTATCAAGTTAGTTTTTTCGTTAATTCCACCAATATTATAAGTTTCGCCAACTTTTCCCTGTTGCAAAACTAGGTTAATAGCCTCGCAATGGTCGATAACATAAAGCCAATCTCTGATATTTTGTCCATCCCCATATATAGGTAATGATTTACCTTCCATAGCATTAAGGATAGTCAAAGGAATCAGTTTTTCAGGAAACTGACGCGGACCATAATTGTTAGAGCAATTTGTTGTTAAAGTAGGGAATCCATAAGTGTGATAATAAGCTCTTACAAAATGGTCAGAAGCTGCTTTAGATGCTGCATAAGGACTATTGGGTGCATAGGGTGTATCTTCGCAAAAAGCTGGATCTTTCGGATTAAGTGAGCCGTATACTTCATCTGTAGAGACGTGCAGAAAGCGAAATTCTGACTGTTTTGAAGCTGATAATTTTTGCCAATAAAATCGACTTGCTTCTAATAACTTAAATGTACCGACTACATTAGTCTGAATAAAATCTTCAGGACTCAAAATAGAACGGTCAACATGACTTTCAGCAGCAAAATTGATAATTGCATCTGGCTGATATTTTTCTAATAAATAACCGACTAACTCTAAATTACCAATATCTCCTTGGACAAAATGATAATTTTTATCACCTTGTAACTCAGCTAAAGTTCCTAAATTACTAGCATAAGTTAACTTATCCAAATTAATTACATTAGCCCATCCTAACTGTCTTGCTAGGAGGACAAAATTAGCACCAATAAAACCCGCCCCACCTGTAACTAATATCGTTAACATATCTTCTCAAAAAATCCAATTCGTTTATTTGAAAATAAATTGTAAATCAGCAACTAACTCTTCCTTTCCCCTCTTACCTTCGTGTACTTTGCGCCCTTTGCGGTTCGTTCATCTTCAAATAACCAACTAACCCTGAAAACCGTATGTAGGTAATCCAGAAACCTCAGACTTGAAAGCAAACAAATCACCAGAATAGAAACTTTTGTCAATTTCATCTTGCTGGAGTCCCACAGAAGCCGTAGTAATATAAAGTGTTTGCAAATCCTCACCTCCAAAAGTGCAGCTAGTCACCAATGGGACAGGTAACTGTATTCTGAATACTTCCTCACCACTGGGGCTAAAACGAATCACACACCAACCATTCCACATAGCTGACCAAATGTAGCCTTCGCTATCGATAGTCAACCCATCAGGATAGAAGGATTCATTAGTTAAATCAACCACAATCCGCCGATTACTAATATTACCTGTCGCCGAGTCAAAATCGTAAGCGTAGATTTTTTGTTGAGGAGAATCAGTCAAATAAAATGTTTTTTGATCAGGACTCCAACCCAAACCGTTAGAAATAGTTAGTCCTGTTTCCATGATATGTAGTGAACCATCATGGTCATAACGGTACAAATTGGCTTGAGTTGCTTCTGAAGACATGGAACCAAACCAAAAACGTCCTTGAGGGTCGCATTTACCGTCATTAAGGCGGTTGTTTTGTCTATCAGGTTCAATTTCGATAATTGTGGTAACTAAGCCCGTCTGAGTGTCTAGGAATGCCAATTGATGGCGCAATGCGATGATTAAGCGATTATCCCCTGCTGGTGATATTGCACCAACCACATCTCCCACATCAAAATACTCATCTTTGCCTGTAGCCGGATAAAATCTATGTACTCGATGGTTATAAATATCAACCCAATACAGCAACTGCTGTGTAGAATCCCAGATGGGGCCTTCGGCTAACCGGGCGCGCACCTCTAACACGTTATGGAGTGAATTTGGTAATAATTCCGTCATAGTCTATTGTAATTAGGCTATTAAAATTGACTTTCCATGTTACTAGAACACAGAAAGCCAAAGATAGAAAATCTCTAGACAGCTTGCAAAATCTCTTCATCCATAGAGAAATCAACCTCAGCTTTATCCCGCCCAGTTTTCAGATAATCGTTTTCTAGGGAATCAGCCAGCCCGGAAATTAAATCATATTCGGGTTGCCAAGCTAATTCTGTCATAGCTTTGTTCACAGAGGCGAAGAAATGCTGCACTCGCATGGGGAAAGCTTTACGTTTGCCAAAATCGAATTTTTTGGGGTCGTAATGCACAATTTTGACTGCATCGGGTGATTTACCAGCCGCTACCGCACAAGCACGGGCTAAACCATCGAAGGTGACAAAGCGATCGCCTGAAATATTATAAATTTGTCTTATGGCTTGTGAATTACCAATTACCTGTGACATCGCCGTGGCTAAATCTTTGACATGACCTAACTGGGTAATATGTAAGCCATTTCCCGGAATCGGTATAGGGCGATCGCGTACAATTCTATCAAAAAACCAGCTTTCCAAATCGTTATAATTTTGCGGCCCGTAAATATACGTGGGGCGAATCGAGGTAACAGGTAAATTCTGCTGCATCAAGTAAGCTTCAGTTTCATGCTTACCCCGGTGACGACTTTTCGGATCGACTGTATCGCCTTCTATGTGAGGTAATTGGTCAGATTTAAGATACACCCCCGCCGAACTCATATAAACAAAATGTTGCACTTGGTCTTGAAAAATTTCTGCTAATGGTTGAGTATCAGTAAGTTCGCGACCATTATTGTCAAAAATTACATCAAATTTTTCTGATGATAATTTTTCTTTTAATTGAGTGGCGTTAGTGCGATCGCCTATAATTTGTCCTACTCCCGGCAAATGAGGTACTGGACGATTACCACGATTGAACAATACAACCTCATGTCCTTGTTCTACCAGCAGTTGAGTCAGGTAAACACCAATAAACCTAGTACCACCCATGATCAAAATTCGCATAAATTCCCTGTTTTTAATGTTTACGTCTTTTCTGGAGCCAGAGGCTAGAGGTTCCCCATCCCCAGAAGAAGAGGGGGAGCAGGGGTGAGTTGGAAATTACTTTACACGGACGACTGCTTAACAACCTATTCTCTTCTCCCCTGCACCCTGCCCCCTGCCCCTCTGCCTCTTCCCACTCCCTAATTTGAGGTTATCAGGTTGCAGTATCCATCAGGAAACTCTTTTGATAAAATTACGTCTTATCCTCAATCTGGGGCAGTTCCCATTTCTCGTTCACAAAAAACTTTTCAGTTAACCCGTAAATTGCTAAGTTTTTTCCATCTATAAAAGTTCGCTGTGTCCTTGAAATACGCTTTGGTTCATGAGTGGCTGACACCAAAAGCCACAGGCGGTTCAGAACTAGTTGTGCAGGAAATTCTGAATCACATTGATGCCAATTTATACGCCCTAATTGATTTTGAATCCAGCAATCCTGAAAGTTATTTATACCAACGTCAGATTGGCACAACCTTTCTCCAACACTTGCCTTATGCTCGTAATGGTGTGCAAAAATACCTTCCTTTGTTGCCATTGGCCATTGAACAATTGGATTTACGCCAGTATGAGGTAATTTTATCCTCCTCCCACGCTGTCGCTAAAGGAGTTCTCACAACCCCCGATCAGTTGCATATTTGTTACTGCCATACCCCCATGCGCTATGCTTGGGACTTAACTTTTGATTACCTGCACCAAAGTAAGTTAGGAACGGGTTCAGCTGGCTGGGTAACTCGGTATTTATTGCATCGTTTGCGCCAGTGGGATGTCTTGAGTGCTAATCGTGTTGATTACTTCATCGCTAATTCCCAGCACACAGCTCGTCGGATTTGGCGCTGCTATCGCCGAGAAGCAACAGTCATTTATCCCCCTGTGAATGTAGATAATTTGCCATTTTTGCCTCATAAAGCAGATTTTTATCTCACAGTTTCCCGGTTAGTCAGTTACAAACAAGTATCTTTAATAGTCAAAGCTTTTAATCAATTACAACTACCATTGGTAATCATTGGTACAGGGCCAGAAATGCCAAAAATTCGCGAGTTAGCCAATTCTAATATTCAAATATTGGGATGGCAACCCGATGATGTGGTAAAAAAATATATGGCCGAAGCTAAGGCGTTTGTATATGCAGCTTGTGAAGATTTTGGCATAGCCTTAGTTGAAGCACAAGCTTGTGGTACTCCAGTGATTGCTTACGGTGCAGGAGGTGCTTTAGAAACAGTCCGAGATTTACGATCTTGTGTGGATACAGCCACGGGGATATTTTTCAGAACACAAACAGAAGCAGCTGTAATGGAGGCAGTAGAAAAATTTGAAATTTATCAAAATGCTTTCAATCTTGAGTATATGCGATCGCACGCTTCCCAGTTTTCATTACAAGTTTTTGCCGAGCGCTATCTCAAATTTATAGAGCAATGCAACCAAGAAAAAACCTCCTCAAAGCGATGAACCCAATTTAATTCCTTGTTTTGTGGGCTTTTGGCAATTTATCCCCAGAAGCAATTCATTTTGGCTTTAAGATTGGGACTATGTGTGGTGTGGATTATTAAGGAGTATGATGACTGCCCAGAGATCACTCCTCTCCGGCAAGCGATACCTACCCTTCAAGAATGACAAAGCCCAACGGCAAGATACTAGCGCGTCTACGCGTACTTTTTTAAGACGCGGCCAAAAAACCAAAACGCCTAAGCTCAAACCCAAAGGTTTGTCTGTTCAGGGTTTAAACGGAGAGTTCGCTAAACGACTGTTTGATATAGTGTTTTCTCTGTTGGTGTTGATTTTGTTCTTCCCCGTCTATTTAATTTTGTCCTTGCTGATTGCTTTTAGCTCAGAAGGCCCAATTTTTTATATCCAGAAACGGGTAGGCAAAAACTACAAGACCTTCAATTGTATTAAATTCCGGACAATGGTCAGCAATGCCGACGAAATGCTCATGCAAATGATGGCAACATCCCCCCAGTTGCGTCAAGAATTCGAGAGCAGTTTTAAGCTGAAACAAGACCCCCGGATTACCAAAATTGGTCAATTTTTACGAATTACCAGCTTGGACGAATTTCCCCAGTTCTGGAACGTTCTCAAAGGAGATATGAGTGTTGTTGGCCCCCGCCCCTTAGTAGCTTCAGAACTTCCTAAATATGGTTGTCACATTGATCATATTTTAACCATCCGTCCAGGAATTACTGGATTATGGCAAGTTTCTGGACGTAATGACATTCCTTACCCACGAAGAGTCCAAATAGACCTGCATTATGTCAAATTTAGAAACTTTTGGCTGGATTTATGGATAATATTTAAAACAATCGATGTGGTTATTATACCCAAAAATAACGGAGCCTACTGAAGAAGAACCAAAACTTTACACGCAACCCTTTGGGTAATTTCTCCGGGAAAAACCATCCCAAACCCTGACCACAGAAGCCGGGGAGCGGCGGCGAGTAGTTACTCATCATCAGTAGGGGCGGGTTTACCAATATCCCCGGTAATCATGAATATCTGTGATAGCTTGCATGGCGTAGTCATACCCGCCCCTACTACCCATAGCATAATTAATTTTTGTTCAATATAAACAGGACTTACGCAAAATTATGAAAAAACGAACCACACCAGACGCAGAGAACACAGAGGAATAAGGGTTTGATAGAGTTTTTGCGTAAGTCCTAATAAAACAGGACTTACGCAATAATTGCCAAAAATCTTGATTTATCGTTCGCGTAGCGTGCGCGAAGCGCATACCGCCAAGCCGCCTTCGCGTAGCGTCTCCCCTTCTCCCAAAGGGAGAGGCTAGCGCCAAGGGAGAAGAACGCCAAGAAAATGTAGAGTGTGCGTAAGTCCTATAAAAAACAAACAACCTATCAGGTTGCTGTTAAGTTAACCTGCTTAGGGCTAATTTGCGAAATTACTTTTTAACCAGTATATTTAGTTAGGACTTACGCAAGAACTCTCTGAAACCCTCTTGACTTTGTGTCCTTTGTGTCCTTCTCCCAAGGGGAGACGCTTCGCGAACGTGGTTCGTTTTTTCATAAATTTGCGTAAGTCCTGTTTAGTTAGGACTAGCTCTGTTAACTATTAAAATTAGTTGGTTTCCCATCAGGGAATCTACCCTTGATCTGGTAGTTTGTAGAAATGTGACTGTAACTATTTAATCAACTATGACTTACGCATTGACAGGACAAACCAAATAGGGGGTATGGATTTCAGGCATTCAACCTTGATTTTTCCACACTTTTTAGGCGATGCCTGCGGCGGGCTACGCCTACGCTATTTATCAAGGGATGATTGATAAAAGCCTGAAATGACATATTTCCGTTAATGCACAAAATCAGAAATTTGTACAGTGCGTAAGTCCTATCAACGATAAAAAGGAATTATTGAACATGAACCAAAAAAAGCGCGCGTTAATTACTGGTATTACTGGTCAAGATGGTTCATACCTCAGTGAGTTTTTGCTAGAGCAAGGTTATCAGGTGCATGGTATTATTCGCCGGACTTCTACCTTCAACACAGACCGCATCGATCATATGTACGAAGACCCTCACAAAGAGGGAGCGCGGTTGTTTCTTCACTACGGCGACTTGACCGATGGTACGACCATACGCAGAATTTTAGAACAAGTTCAGCCCACAGAAATTTATAATTTGGGCGCTCAATCTCATGTTAGAGTCAGCTTTGATTCACCGGAATATACAGTTGACGCAGTAGGAATGGGAACACTGCGTTTACTAGAAGCCATCCGTGACTACCAGAAACGCACAGGAATTCAGGTGCGTTTCTATCAAGCAGGTTCCTCGGAAATGTTTGGTTTAGTGCAAGCAGTACCCCAAAGCGAAACTACGCCGTTTTATCCCCGCAGCCCCTATGCTTGTGCTAAAGTTTATGCCCACTGGCAAACGGTGAATTACCGTGAGTCTTATAATTTGTTTGCTTGTAATGGCATATTGTTTAACCACGAATCACCACGTCGGGGTGAAACTTTTGTCACCCGCAAAATTACCAGAGCAGTCGCCAAAATTGTGGCTGGTAAACAGAAGAAAATTTATATGGGTAATCTCGATTCCAAACGAGATTGGGGCTATGCTAAGGATTACGTGCGGGCAATGTGGCTGATGTTGCAGCAAGACCAGCCGGAAGACTACGTAATTGCGACTGGTGAAACTTACTCGGTGCGGCAATTTTTAGAAAAAGCTTTTGGTTATGTCAACCTTAAATGGGAAGATTATGTCAAATTTGACGATCGCTATATCCGTCCGGCAGAAGTAGACTTGTTAATTGGTGATCCTACCAAGGCCAAACAAAAGCTGGGTTGGGAACCTTCAGTCACCTTTGACGAATTGGTGGCTCTCATGGTAGAAGCAGATTTACAAGCTTTGGGTCATACTTCACCCAATGGCAATGGTATAGCTTCTGATGATATGGCTACTATTCGTCAAGAACTCGGCGATCTCCATTTCTGATTTATCCGCAACATCATAAAATTATGACCGCCTTAGAACTAGAAAATAACCGGATTCTCGTGACTGGTGGCGCTGGTTTTCTCGGCCGTCAGGTGATTTCGCAACTGTGTAAAGCTGGGGCTGATCGTGCGAAAATTACAGTCACGCGATCGCGTGAACATGATTTACGTGTCATGGAAAATTGCCAGCGTGCAGTTGACCAACAAGACATAATTATCCACTTAGCAGCTCACGTCGGCGGTATTGGTCTCAACCGCGAAAAACCCGCAGAGTTATTTTACGATAACTTGATTATGGGTACTCAACTGATTCACGCAGCCTATCAAGCTGGAGTCGCCAAATTTGTCTGTGTGGGTACAATTTGCGCTTATCCCAAATTTACACCAGTACCATTTAAAGAAGATGACCTCTGGAATGGCTACCCAGAAGAAACTAACGCTCCTTACGGAATTGCCAAGAAGGCGCTTTTAGTGCAATTACAATCTTACCGTCAACAGTATGGCTTCAATGGCATTTACTTGTTACCAGTAAATTTATACGGCCCTGAAGATAATTTTGACCCCAGCAGTTCCCACGTGATTCCGGCTTTAATTCGCAAGGTACACGAAGCCCAAATCAAAGGAGAAAAACAACTTCCTGTTTGGGGTGATGGTAGTCCTACCCGTGAATTTCTCTATTCAGAAGATGCGGCGCGCGGCATTGTTATGGGTACTATATCCTACAATGACTCGGAAGCGGTTAATTTGGGAACCGGTGAGGAAATCTCTATCCGTGATTTAATTACTCTGATCTGCGAATTGATGGAGTTTGATGGTGAAATTGTCTGGGAAACGAATCAGCCCAATGGTCAACCCCGGCGCTGTTTGGATACTGAACGGGCTAAACAGGCTTTTAATTTTACGGCTCAGGTCAGTTTTAGGCAAGGGCTAAAAAATACGATTGAGTGGTATCGACAAAACGCTGTATAGCTCTTTTGGGGTGGGCGATGGGATGCCCACCTTTTTTGTTTTTTAACGCAGAGGAGCGCTAAGGTAAGCGCAGAGGTACGCGGAGGTTTTTTGCATGGGGAAGGTTGATTTACGTCGGAGTCTCATACAAAAACGGCAATCAATGTCTGTGGGAGAATGGCGGGAACGTAGCGATCGCATTTGTATACAATTGCAAGGTTCTCTTCTATTTCGTCAAGCTAAAACAATACTCGCTTATTTTAGCTTTCGTCAAGAACCTGATTTGAGTCTCTTGTTTACAGATTATCATTATAATTGGGGCTTTCCACGCTGCGTTGGTAAGTCTCTTGATTGGCATATCTGGAAACCTGACGATTCTCTTCAAGTCGGTGCTTTTGGTATTACTGAACCATTACCCCACGCTCCAAGTATCACACCTGCGGAGGTTGATTTGATTCTGGTTCCCTGTGTGGCTTGCGACTATGACAAATATCGTCTGGGTTATGGTGGTGGATATTATGATCGTTTACTCAGTTCACCGGATTGGGCAAATACGCCTACTATAGGTGTTGTCTTTGATTTTGCTTATTTATCCCAATTACCTATTGAAAGTTGGGATAAACCTTTACAATCTGTTATTAGTGAAAACTACTATACTTGAATCTAATTTTATTTTGCAAATGCCCAACTCACGACTGAAAATTATTTTAATCTACGGGTTATTAGGCGCGATCGCACTGGTGATGCTTTTTCCTTTGCTGTGGCTCATCAGTACAGCTTTGAAGTCTCCAACAGAAAATATTTTACAGTCGCCGCCGCAGTTATTACCCAGTCAACCCACACTCAATAACTTCTTTACTGTCTGGCGATCGCTACCTTTTGCACAATACCTCTATAACAGTACCTTAGTGGCAGTGCTGACTGTGGGTTTAAATGTCCTGTTTTGTGCTTTAGCTGCTTACCCCTTAGCCAGACTGTCATTTGTGGGGCGAAACGCCATTTTTCTTGCCATCGTCTCTACAATCATGATTCCGTTTCAAATCGTCATGATTCCTTTGTATATTTTGACAGTCCAATTAGGTTTAAGAAATACTTATTTAGGGATCATTTTTCCCAGTTTAGCATCAGCTTTTGGCATTTTTTTACTGCGACAAGCTTTTATAGGTGTCCCCAAAGAACTAGAAGAAGCTGCCCGCATGGATGGTAGTTCTGAGTTAGGCTTATGGTGGCATATTATGTTACCAGCAATTCGCCCAGCATTAGTCACCTTGTCTATTTTCGTATTCATCGGTGCTTGGAGCGACTTTCTTTGGCCGTTAATTGTCATCCAAGATGAAAGTTTATATACCTTACCCTTGGGAGTCGCAAAGTTAGAGGGTACATTTTCTTTAGACTGGCGCTTAGTAGCTGCTGGTTCCATAATTTCTATTGCCCCAATCCTGCTATTATTTTTATTTTTACAGCGTTACATTGTACCTACAGAAACTGGTAGTGGTGTCAAGGGGTAAATTGACTGGGATTCTTAGTTCAACCAGTAGGGGCGGGTTTAGAGATATGATTGATGATTAACCAACATATTGGTAAACCCGCCTTTACAACTAGACGAATTGCGTCGTCGAAACCAGAGGTGGGACTCTCCCGCGACGCGTTCAGCCATACCCTTCCTAACTACTATTGAGTCACTTCCAAAGCAAAATTCACCGTGTAAGGTTCCTCCATCGGTTGCTGATTACTGGCTTTGATAGCATCTAGATAGCGGCGCAAAACTAGCACTTGTGGTAAATTGGGACGATAAGTGAGATTTCCTTGCTTTTCAAACAGTGGTGCAGATGCGATCGCCTGGTAGTCAGAATTATTCTCAGAACTGTGGCTAACCCAGCTAGAATATGGCGTTGCAGGTATCAAACCCGCAGGTAACTCACCAGACAAGAAAGCCAATAAGCGTTGCTGACAAATACTTGTATTAATCCCACAACCCTCAAATAACTGGAGAATTTCACCAAAAGATAAAGTTCTATCTGGTAAAAGCCGCAGTAATTCCATAAACAGAAAATAGTCGGTGTACTGTTGCTTAGGTTCTTCTAAAACCTGGGGATGCAAAGGTAACATCGCCAAACCATAGGCTACCCGACTACAATTGGGAGCGCCGTTTTCACCGAGATATGAATCTTGAATAATTTTGGTGTTAGGCAATTTTTGCCATAGCCAATTATTCACCGCTCCTAAAGAAGCCACCCCGCCAGTTAAAATAGCTTGATTAATCGCTTCGGTAGGTATACCACGAGCCACTAACAACTTGTTGAATTCTCGGTTTAAGCGGCGGACAAAGGGGATAAATACATGGTTTTCTAAGTCTCGGCGCTGTAATACCCACCGTTGATCCGCTAATTCCAAAGTAAAGGATTCCTGCTGTTGTAAAATTAGCTTTAAAGCCAGCGCTGCATCTAGCACCGCCTGTCCTAACAACGAACTTTCTAACCTCTGCTGGAGACGAATCCGAGCAGTGATATCCGGTTCCCCTAATTGCGGTAAATCTAATTCTTCCAATCCCAAACTTTCCCAACGCATTTGATCTAAATCAGGAACAGCAGGTTGCCATTGCCAAGGATTTTTGGTAATTGTTTCATTATCTGGCTGGTTCAGGTCGCGGGTTTGCCGATATTTGGGAGGAAACAGTAATTGGCAGATAATATCTTGCTCAATTGCGTTACTAGCGTAAGCAAAACTATGGAGCATGAAATCATTGTGCGTCAATTGCTGTAGGTCATCTGGTAAATCAACCAGTGCCATTTCTGTGGTAGTTGCACCAATATTAATGACAAAGGTGTTACCAATTAGAGAATTATCGCTAGATTTGGCTGGATGTAAACCCTGGGAATCGCTGATTTGGACTGTTTCACCATCAGGGCTATCGAGTATACTCAATAAACTAGCGATCGCTTCCTCCACAAAAAATATTTGTTGTGGATGTTCGACTAATTTGCTAGTTAGTACAGCTTCTCGCACATTAAAGCGATATTGTTCTGACCAGCTAGATGGACAGGTGCAAATCACACCAGCCAGATTATTAATAATGTTATGGAAAGTTTCTTCATTTAAACCCACAGCACTAGCGATTAAACCTTGAGTTGTACTCTGGCGATCTGATTTTAAAGTCAACAGTAACTTAGAAAGCGATCGCACCACCCAAATTAAAGGTCCCGCAGAAAATTTGTTGAACTGCAATACAGGTTCCCATTTTTGCTGTTCATTCTTATATGGGATAGCTACCTGTAAATACGGCTTCAACTGTACTGAGTAAGAATTATAATTTTGATTTTCCGCCGCCTGTGCTTGTGTGTTTTCCCTCTCTCCTGGAGCTACAGAAGCACTCGGCAGATAAACCTCTGCTGGTAAACGAAACGATGGCGCAAACGAAGTAACTCCCAGTGGGTTTTCTGCTGACCAGCAGATAGCATAAACCACAGAAGTAGAGCGATTCAACAATGCCGCAGAAATTCCAGTTGTACCCACATCCAGTCCGAGATGCCACACTGAATCGAGCATATTCTGCGAAACATCTGTATTATTTACAGATTGGGAACTTGAAATTAAAGAACTTTCTTTCCCCGCACTTATAACTTGCTCTTGTGTTGGGGTTGTGGGACTAAAATCTAAATCAGCTTCTGTTTGCGGCCAAGATATCGGGTTAACCTGGAATACATCCACACCAGATTCAGCAAAATTTGCTCTCTCAGAATCACTCAGAACTTGCTGATCTATGCTATCTTCAAAATCTGCAAAAATATCTAAACTCAAATCAGGCTTCAGCATATCATCAAAATTGGCTAAATCCTGATTCAACTGTTGCATCTGCTCTTCATCCAGAGTAATATCCGGCAAATTCCCAGACTGGCTCTCCTCTGGAGACAGCAAATTTTCTTCTGGCGAAGCCTGAATGTAGTTATCTAAATACTCCTGCTCCTGCTCATCAACCACTACTTCCGACTGCTGGCTAATTGTCTGCGGGGCTATTACTGCTGCTGTTTCCAAACCCGGCTCTTCACCACCAACATCAGCAAATAAGTCACTCAGAGATGTAATTGTATCAGCACTGCTTGGCTGCATGGGGAAACTCTCAGCCAATCCAACTTCTGTTGGCGGATTGGTATGTTCCTCAAAAAACAATTCTTTCCATGACTGTGATTCTGTATCTGCTGTTTCCAACCAAGGATCTGGAACCTTTTGCACTGGTTGAATTAGCGATGCAGGTGTAGGCTCTGCAATATTATCTTCTGGGATGACCTCTGGTTCTAATGCAGGAATGGGAGATACAGATGCAGGTGTAGCCTCTGCAATATTATCTTCTGGGATAAACTCTGGTTCTAATGCAGGAATGGGAGATGCTGGTATAGTCTGTGCAATATTCGACGATGATAAATTTTCTACATCAAAGCCGGGATTAGTAATATCAGTCTCCAATAAACTGGCATAAAGTTGATCCACTTCATTACCAATTAATTCCAAATCATCCTGCTGTACTTCACTGACAGTATTACTAGATGATAGAGAATCATCTACACCAAGCTCCAAAAGCATTGCATCCAGATCATCTGTAATTACCACATCTTCGTCTTTCTCTTCCTCTTCCTCATTAAATATCAGTGAAGACGAAGCCTCTGGCGCTATAAATCCCCACAATTGACTTGTTTGATCACTTATATGATCATCTGGTTGTATTGCTGGTGGCGCAATCGTATTTGCTTCCGGATTTGATGACGCTGGTGGAGATAGGGGTTGATTTTGTGCTTCTAACTCCGGAAAAGATAACACAGTCATAGGGGCTTGTTGCTGCAAGACCTGCGTTAAATTATTCAGAAAGTTCACCATTAACTGCTCGCCCTGCACACCCCTACTGTGCATTCTCGCCAACCCCTGGCTTAAGGACTCGTGATAAGTATTAATATTGCGCTGTAGTGCCTCAAAGACGAAATTCACAGTCCCATCAAGGGATAATAGACGTTGATCCAGTTCCCTAGTCAGATGTGTTAACCGCTCCGCCTGTTCCGATGTTTCTAAGAAAGATTGACTCGCCGAAGATGCTACTTCTGTGTTCCTCTGATTATTCGTACTGGCAGAACTGGAGTAATTAACTATATTATCTCCTATCTGTGGCGTTAAATTAGATGGAATGCGGCTTATAAGCAACTGCAAAAATTCGGAAATCATCTGCTCCTGGTTAGCCCACTGCTGGCTTAACGAGTGGTTGTGCAGTCTCCTTTGCTCTAGCTGCCTAATTTCCTGTACAAGAGTCGCCCTCTCCTGCATCATTGTGGCTAATTCTGCTTGCAAAGGCTGTATTAATGTCAATAATTCGCTTTTTAATTGCTGCTGTAATAGTGAATTATCTTGTTCCTCGTCAGGTTGGTTTTGCTGTGCTGATAATTGGCTATTAGCTTTATTGACAAATTTCTCTAACAAAGGCGACCTTTGCACCTCTCCAGTCAGCTGGTTTTGCTCATTACTATCTAAAATCTCATTTTCTCGTTGCTGGACCAGGAAATTCCGAATTTTTTCTAAAACCTCTCTGGTTTCCGGCGTTTGATTAGACAAAAGCCTAGACAGGCGTTTACCACTGCTGTTGAGTAAATTGTCAATGTCTGCAATCAGTTGTTGAATTTCATCTGCGCGGGAAGTCACTTTAAATTACCTTAGATAGAACTGTACTTTAACTTTTATGAGCATTACTGAACAATTACGAAATTTCCGCAGGTGGGAACCCTGGAAACTCCTGGTTGGAATTATGTTATGGATGACTCATAGACTTGTCGGTCATCAATCAGCGTTAGTTTTAGACGATTAAATTGACGGCTATTTCAAATCTAGAAATACAAAAGTATTTTGAATCTATTTTTATACAAGGTGCTTTGCCGTCTCACCATAAATGCGATGTTACAGCTTCAAGGACGTGTCTAGTTAGAAAAAACATCCAAAAAATGCTCCAGTTTTGCGCCTACATGAGCAATTAATGTAGCTAACCCGTGGCTGAATGGCAAGGGGGCATTTTTTACCATGAACCACCGAATGCCCCTCCCTCAAGGAAGTAGGGAGGGGATGAAAGGTGGGTTAAAATCTCTACGTTCTCGAAGAATCGTTATTGTGGGCATACCCAAGATAGGGATTGGAACGCAGCACGAAATATATTAGAACTCGGATTGAGTACGGCGGGTCACGTCGGAACTAATAACGCCTCTGGAGACATCGGCCTCTGCTTGGGTGGGGAAACTCCTCCAAGTAAGTCGGGTCGTGGAAAGAGGAAACCCAAGGAGTGATCTTTGGAATCCCCACCTTCAACGAAGTAAGGTGGGGAAGATGTCAAAATCTTGAGTATCATTGATATTGTTTGTTTATATTTTGCCGTCATAAAATTTGCCATGCAGTTGACTCCCAAAGAATGATCCCAGATTCTATAAAATACTGTGTGCAAAAGATTTAAATAATTTTAAACGATGGGACTCCTATTTGATTTTTTAATAAGACTCAGTAAACATCTGTCCTTTGTGGAGTTTTGCCGTTCCTTGTCAACTGACGACGCAAATAAACCACTATTGTGTAATTTTTGTGTGTTATGTAATGTGGTTCTATTTGGTAAAAATGTTGTGTTTTGATAGTTTAAGCTGGATATAGTGCTTTGTGTGTTTTATATATAACAGCTTTAATAAATATGCCGTAATGGAAGACCGATATAGCCTGCAAGCAACCAGCAATGCCTGGATGATCTCTTCGGCTCCCTTTTTTCAAGGGTTGCCAGCAGCCGCTATAGAATTAGCGCTGACCCATCTTGTTACCCGTACACACCCTGCCAACCAAGTGATTCTGCTGGAGAATGACTGGGGTGGTGCTGTATACTTTATATTAGATGGTTGGGTAAAAATTCGTACCTACAATATGGAAGGTAAAGAGGTAACACTGAATATTATTGGTAAAGGGGAATTGTTTGGTGAAATGGGGGCGTTAGATGAAGTACCTCGTTCCACTGATGTGATTACCTTGACTTCAACGATGATTGGTAGTATGCCATCTCAGGATTTTGTCAAGTTACTTCATACAGAACCCTTGGCGGGGCTGCGATTGTCACAATTAATGGCTCGACGCTTACGACAAGTCAACCGTCGCCTGCGATTGCGAGAATCTGATAGTCAATCACGAGTAGCTGATACTTTGTTATTTTTGGCAGAAGGACAGGGAACACAAGGGCAAACTGGTACAGAAATTCCCAATTTACCTCACAGAGAATTGAGTAGTTTGAGTGGACTGGCTAGGGAAACAGTTACAAGAGTATTAACAAGGCTAGAAAAAAAAGGGTTAATTACAAAATATCCAGAGATCATTTGTATTCCTGATTTGTCAGCTCTGGAAAAAATGATCGTGTAAAATACCGATCGCTAATCACTGATTCGGATTACTGTCTATAGTGGAGGACTTACGGCAAAGTCGTTACTTTTTTCACCATGAGCATTTCAGATTCTCTCCCAGATGAAAACCCATCTCCTGAATTTCCCAACTCTCTCAACAAACACTTAGAACCAGAGCAGTTGACGCGACCTAGACTAAAAGTTGATGCGCCTTTAAGAATGGTGGAAACAGCATTTTTAGCCAGTGCAGCTAGCTTGATTTGGTTTATTAATTTCTATTTTCCTTTGGGGCCAGTATTACGGATATTTTTTCCCGTACCCATCGCTTTAGTTTACCTGCGCTGGGGCAAAAGAGCGGCGTGGATGGCTGCTGTTACTTCCGGGTTGTTACTATCAGTGCTGATGGGGCCTGTTCGTAGTCTATTATTTGTTATGCCTTTTGCTTTTATGGGTGTGCTGTTAGGGGCAACATGGCATCGTCGTGTCCCCTGGATTGTATCTATTACTTTGGGTACACTTTTGGGTACATTAGGGGTGTTTTTTCGGCTGTGGTTGCTGTCTGTGTTGTCGGGTGAAGACCTGTGGGTTTATGTGATTAACCAGGTAACAGAATTGATAGAGTGGGCATTTCTGAGGCTGGAATTATTAGCTAGTCCTAGTTTGTTTTTGATACAAGTAGGAGCCGTGGCTTTAATTGTGCTGAATAATTTTATTTATCTGTTTATGGTACACCTGGCAGCATGGCTGTTATTGGATCGCTTGGGAAATCCTATTCCCCGTCCGCCAGAATGGGTACAGGTTCTTATGGATTATGAAGGTTGAATAATTGATTCGTATTTATACCCAAATAAAACAAGGTGAAGAATGGATTGCTAAGTATAGGGAATGTTTACCTGTATTTGGCTGTGTTTTAGGTTTTACTGATACTGGTCTAATTCCGGGCATTTCTGCGGCTGGTAGCACTCCAGAAGATAGAAAGTATACAGCTTGTGCTGATGCTGAGTTTTTATATTATGGGGCTGGACGAAAACCTCTCTATCCCTTACCACCACTGACTGCGGGTGCTTCACCTGTGCTAATTTCTCGTGCTGTTGTTGAGGCGCTGAATATTCCAGTCTATTTGTTTAATGCTGGCTTACCTCAGCCTCCGGCTGTGCCAGTGATTGATTTGGGGGGTTCTCCAGCTAAGTGTTTAAGTGAAGGTGCTGCTATGAACATCACAACGGTACACCACTTGCTGAAGCAAGGGCTACTGTGGGGAGAGCGCCTGGCTGCCAATATTCCACAAGGGTATGTGATTTTAGGTGAGTGCGTTGTCGGAGGTACTACAACCGCTCTGGGAATTTTAACTGGCTTGGGTGTAGACGCAGTGGGAAAAGTCAACAGTAGCCACCCTGTTTGTAATCATACACAAAAGTGGGCGGTGGTACAAGCGGGGCTGGAGAGGATGAGGGCATCTGGGGGAAAATTATTAGATCCCTTAGAAATCGTGGCTGCGGTAGGTGATCCGATGCAGGTGGTGGTGGCGGGAATGGCGATCGCCGCTAGTCGCAATTGTGGTGTTTTGCTGGCGGGTGGTACACAAATGCTGGCAGTTTATGCTTTAATAAGTGCGATCGCTGATACTTATGATTTATCTTGGCAACCAACAGAAGTCGTCGTAGGTACAACCCGTTGGGTAGCAGAAGATCCCACTGGTAGCACCGTTGATTTAGCTCTCAGTTTAGGTAAAACAATCCCTCCCCTACTTGCCACTCAGTTAAGTTTTGCTAATTCTCGTTATCCCCAACTCCAAGCTTATGAGCAGGGCTTTGTCAAAGAAGGTATAGGGGCTGGGGCTGCTTGTATCGCTGCTTCTCTGAGGCAAAATTGGCAACAACATCAACTATTAACTGCCATTGAAGCTCAACTAGAACGGCTTAAATCAGTGAACAGTTAACAGTTAACAAACTGTTAACACGCAAATTTAGTCAGGGATTCAACCCAATTATGTCTCTTAACTGATAAATTATGACAATTGCTATCAAAAATTCAGCCGCCAAAGTCCCATTCCAAATGCAAATAAGAACATTGCCCGAATCAAAGAACTTTCGGCGGACTTTTATGATCTTAACTATTCAATAATTTAATGAATTCTAACTTTCATTAATTGTTCTTCTAAAGCAGCAATGCGATTGTATGCTGCCGTTAATTGTGCTGTTAGTCGTTGTATTTGTATTTCTGGCGTTAAGTTATTATCTCCACCTTGCCGATTCATGTCTAAAGTTATGCCATCTGTCAATACATCCTTATGTTCCAGTTCTGGATTTAAATTGATATGTTTTTTTAACTGGTAGCGGCTGACATCACTATTTTCTCCATAATTATTTTTGGCTTGTGTATTTGCTAAAGAACATTCTGAGAAAGCTTGAGCGACTTTACTATCAAGTTGCTCAATTACCTGGCAGAGGGCATCAAGTTTATGACTCAAAGTCAGAATTTGTGTTTGTAATGGCTCCATTTAATACCCTCGTCCGTATATTTTCTTTATGTTATTCAATTTACAGGTTATATTAACTTTACTTTTGAATTATTTAATTTTTCCTAAAGTTTTTCGGTATGTATCAGTTCTCGCCTGAGTATATACGCGAACGCGTTCGCTTCTCCCCTGGGGAGAAGAATTAATTAACCACAGATTAACACAGATGAATACAGATAATTAGGGACATCAAAAGATTAGGAAGGGCTACATACTCAATAAGTATTTAGGTATAATATAATTGAATGTTTTTTATCAGTAATATTGATGGTGCTTTTGCATAAAACCGAAATCATGAGGAGTTATTTTCACCAAAACAGTCTCAAGTCCGTCAATGGCTCAGGTTTAACCACAATATTCTCAACATACCGCTAAATAAGCATTTGAGGTATAATTCTATATATTTATTTAATATTATGTATAATCCAGAATCCAGAATCCAGAATCCAAAATCGATGGATCGACGGTCTTTTTTATTGGGTGCAAGTGGACTGGCGCTTTCTCAGTTCCTGTTTGGTTGTGGCGATAGCAACCAGACAAAACTCAATATCCAATTATTAAAAGGTTCTATCCCCAGTCAGATAGTTCGTCAGTTTCGCCAAAGTTTACAGCAACAAGTACAGTTAAATTTTTCCCCTGTCGAGCAGATACAGGATTTATTTAAACAATTGCAAGGTTGGCAAGATAAATCAAAAACCACTGATAAACCTTTTTGGACTCGCTTTATACCATTTAGGAAATCCCCACCAGCAGTTGCATCTGACTTGGTTACATTAGGTGACTACTGGCTGAAAGCAGCTATTGAACAAAAACTCATTCAACCACTAGAAGAGGCGGAGATCAAACAGTTAAAACACTGGTCTGCTTTAGATAAAACGTGGCAGCAACTGGTAACGCGCGATAATCAAGGTAATCTGGATACTCAAGGAAATGTTTGGGCGGCTCCTTACCGTTGGGGTAGTACAGTAATTGTCTATAATCGTCAAAAGTTGCAGAGTTTGGGTTGGACTCCGCAGGATTGGAGTGATTTGTGGCGAGATGGATTACAGGAACGAATTTCTATAGTAGATCAATCTAGAGAAGTAATCGGTCTGGTTTTAAAAAAGCTAGGAGAATCCTACAATACAGAAAATCTCGATACTATACCAAACTTAGAAAATGAATTACGGGCATTAAACCAACAGGTAAAATTCTACAGTTCCAATAACTACCTAGAACCACTAATTATTGGAGATACTTGGCTAGCCGTTGGTTGGTCCAGCGACATCATACCCGTTCTGGCGCGTTATCCCCAGCTGGCCGCAGTTATTCCGAAATCAGGAACAGCAATCTGGGCAGATTTATGGGTACGCCCCACTGGAGTTAAAAAAGATACTTTTTCATCACAGTGGATTGATTTTTGTTGGCAACCAAATATCGCTAAACAAATTTCTCTGCTCACTAGAAGTAATTCGCCAACTTTTCCTAATATTACCTCATCCGAGCGTCAGGAAGCATTTAGAAGCTTGTTACAGAGTAATCGTGAGGTTTTTGATCAAAGTGAATTTTTGCATTCTTTACCTCTATTAGCAATTGAGCAGTATGAGTCTTTGTTCGCCAAAATTAAGCAAGGGTAGACATTATAGCAAAAGTCAAAAGTCAAAAGTCAAAGACTCGCTGTGACTGGGTTTTAGGCTTTTGCCATTTCCTAACAACCTTGGCGGTTGCTATAGTTTTCTAGAAGGAACGCAATAATCCTAACCTATTCTGAGTATTTATTTGGATACGGCATGATATTGGACTTGTGACAAAATTACAGGTATAAGTTGCCAAAAGGTTTTGTTGATAGTTGAAAACTCTAACGTTATAACCGTCCTTTCTGGCACTGCTACCCAAGCGATTTACAAAGTCGTAGCGTTCTAGATAGTCTAGCAAGCTCCAAATTTGCTGATTGACTATGAGGTCTACTCTGGCGGGTTCTTGTTCGTTAGCTGGATATCCTATCCAGTTATCTAACAGCTTGTTTTCTGAATTTTCTTTTTCCCACCATAAACTAGGTGTAGTTAATCCTTCTGGGTTAATGGTATTGGCTGTGATGACATCACCATTGGGCTGGGTTAATAACGCAAGTTCTAAAGGTGCATCTGAAGGCGATGGAACTGGGGATGTTTCTGCTAGTGAGGGTGAGAGTGGTAACAGAAAAATTGTACTGAGGTTAATCGTTATTAGTAGAGGGAGCGATTTTTTGCAACTAGCTAGTTTGTATCTCAGCATAAACGTATACAATTTTTAATTTGCGATCAATCTCCAATTCGCTGATAATTTACGGGTAATTGATATTACTGCATTTTAATTTACCTAAACTTTGGTCAGCCGTCCAACTACCATCACAATACATTTTCTCTGGGAGTGACTGCTCTACCTGACGAATGACTTGTGTTTGGTGACCAGGAGACAATTCTGCTTGTTTATCTGCTAGGGGACTAAACAGGATGACATAAGTTTTCACCTTTGCTGGGGTTTACCAGAAGATTAGGTGTGGAAAACATGAGTATGATGAACAGACTGATGATGGTGCAGTAGTTATTCTCGTAGCAGCAATGAAATTTTCATCCTGTTACCTATTTGTGGGAAATCCATGACATCTCAAGAATTTTTAGAAAATTTGGCTACAGCTGCAACAGATCCCGAAAAACTCATGGTTGTTGCTGAATACCTGGAAACAACTGCAATGGACAATGCAACCACTCCAAGATGGCGCAGCATTCCTTACAGTTCTGAAATTGAGATGGCGCTGAAGAATTTAGCTTTTCATTTAGAAGGACTTGCTGAGACATAAAATTGATTTTGCGCCTTCAATTGCCTTCTTTCATCCACTCTCTGGCTGCTTTTTCGGCGGCTTCAGGCGTAAAGTAAAGCTTAAGTTCACCAAACACTGCACCACCTGGACTCAGCAACCGAAACTGCCAGGAATCATCTTTTTCAGTATAAAACACTGTGAGGGTAACGTTATGAATGCCAACAACTAAGTGAATTTTGGTGCTACTCATTAGTGGTTTCTCAACGTTTACCCCTTTTTTATCATTTTTAATTAATATATACAGCACATTTCATTTTGGTAGGTACGTTCGGGCGGGCGATCCTTGCCCTCCCCCACAAGAGTTTTACTATTACTCTTTGTACCTCATCTACCTGCAACCTGCTGTAAATATAGCGGTTCTCGGTTGAGTGAGATATGATACTTCTCACTCTAGCAAAACAAGCGCCTGCTTCAACTACATTCATCAACATTCGACTCCACAGGCTCAAATGTAACTTTGTTGTATAAATCTTGTAGGTAAATTTCAAAGGGTATAGTATTGAGTGCGATCGCCTGATCTTCCTCATCATACTCACGCAGCGACCATTGCTTTTTTCCCGTCTTAAAAAATTGCTCTACATAAATCCGAGTTTGGTCAATTAGTAAATATTCTTGAAACGTAGGAATAGTTCGATAAGCCTCAAATTTATTCTCACGATCATAGCCTTTAGTCGATTTTGATAAAACCTCAATAATCACCTGTGGATTCACAATGATATCCCGACGATTATTGAAAAATTCCGGTTCATCCGCCAAAATCATCACATCTGGATAAGTATAGATACGCTTTTGCGGTATCCACAGACGCAAATCACCTGCAAAAGCCTCATAATTCTGCTGTCTGAAAGCAAAATTTAATGCCGCGTAGAGATTGCCAGAGATTCGGTTATGATCTATTGTTCCACCTGCCATTGGAATTATTTCCCCGTCAATATATTCGCTTTTATAATCAGCAGCATCTTCTAAGGCTAAATATTCTTCTGGCGTATAATATCGCTGTTGTGTGACTTGCATAGTTTTTTCCAGTAGCAATGTCTAAAAATATTATAACGTGTTCAGTCCAATCATCTTAATTACGAATTACGAATTACGAACTACGAACTACGAACTACGAATTACTCCCACAGTCTTCTCCTATTTTTTCCGCCTAACCTTTCGTGACTATCTGCTAACAAAGCGGGAATATCTAAATTTTCTGGACATCGAGGTAAACATTCACCGCATTCTGTACAACGGTTAGCTTTCATCCCAGGAAACCAATGACCAGCATTTTCAAACATTCCATAACGATACTTTCCATAGTCCGTCATGTCATAAGCTACGGCAATATTTCGTAACCGCAGAACTTCGGGAATATTGATATTTTCTGGACAAGGTAAGCAGGCATAACACTGACTACATTTATCAGTTTCTAAAGCAGTTTTTTGGTGTTTTTCTAATGTTTGAAAAACTAACTTCTCTGATTTTGTTAATTGATTATTACTATCAGCAACCTGCAAAGGTTCTATTAATTCATCTGGGTTCGCTGACCCTACACTCAAAGTAGTAATCCGATGATCACTGAGTAAAAATCGGTAATTTAATTCTAAAGGTGAATAAGGCTGACACAGGTCGATTAATGTCTGGGGTGGCGTGTAGAGGCGACCTCCCTTATCAGCCGGGGAAATTATAAAAATGCCCATGTCCTTTTGGGCTGCTAACTGAATGGCTGGAGCATGACGTTGGAAAAAATAGTAATAATGCAGATTGACAAATTCAAATAAATCTGTATTGATTGCTGCGAGAATTACATCTAATGACGCGTGGGTGGAAAAACCAACGTGTCGCACTCGACCGTCATCAACAGCTTCCTGGACGGCTTTCATGAAGCCACCATTGGCTTGCACCCACTGAAGATGCTCCCAAGTATTTAAGCCATGAATCCCTAAGCAATCTAGATAATCTAGATTTAATCGCTCTAGTGATTCATCGATGCACCGACGCATACTATCAGCATCAACGGTAGGCGGAATTTTGGTGGTAATGTAAACCTGAGAACGGGGTAATGATAATCCGGCTTTGATAGCTGCACCAAGATACTCCTCACTTTTGCCATAACCTCTGGCTGTTTCTAGATGATTTACTCCCAACGCTAAAGCTTTGGCTATTGTTTGCTGTGCATTTTCGACATCAGCCAAGTAGCGCATTGTTCCTAAAGAAAAAACCGAGAGGTGTAGGTTAGTTTTGCCAAAGCGTCGGTATTGCATGAGAAGTGATGAGTGCTAAGTGGGGAAAGTGCTGAGTGTTGAGTGCTGAGTGCTGAGTCAAGAAAGTTTTGAGTTAAGAGTTAAGAGTTAAGAGTTAAGAGTGCTGATTAAGTTGCTTCTCCCCAGCACCCAGCACCCTGCCCCCCTGCCTCTTCTCCCCAGCACCCAGCACCCTGCCCCCCTGCCTCTTCTCCCCAGCACCCAGCACCCTGCCCCCCTGCCTCATCTAGCTCTCGCCATTGCCAAAGCCCTTGATCAAATCTTCGGGGCGAAGATTGGAGATAAATTCACGGAAGGCTTGCTGTTCGGCTTCATCAGCGTCGCGATCAACGGGAATTGAAGCATCGGAAACCACTTCTTCCATGACCCAGATTGGGGCATTTGTACGGAGAGCAACGGCGATCGCATCGCTAGGACGCGCATCAATTTCTTTTTTGATTTCCCCTTGCTGGACAATTAAAGCCGCATAAAATGTGTCCTTTTGTAATGAGTGAATAATCACCTTTTCGAGAATCATGGAACATGACTCTAAAAGATTTACAATTAAGTCGTGTGTTAGCGGTCTGGGAGGCTTTTGATTTTCCAGCGCACCCATAATTGCCCTCGCTTGTTCCTGTCCAATATAAATTGGTAAAGCCCGCCGATCTGAGGCATCTTTCAAAAGTACGATGGGACTGCGGGTTATGGCATCTAATGCTATGCCAGCGACTCTCATTTCAATCATTGCCTAAGCCTCTACAATCCTTTTAATGATTGGGCGCTGTGTAACAAATAATACGGTTTTTTCGGGTAACGTGGGGGCGGGAATAAACATAAGCATTGTTCTCTATAATTGCTTCTATTAAACTCCGAACTTGTTGTGAACACCAGAGTAAGTCAAAGTGGTCTACCTAGACAATAACCTTATTAACCAAGTATGCCTTGTGAAGGATGCGAATGTGTTAATAAATCTATAATAAGAAAAGTCAGAAATTATACTTAAAGTGTCCGGCATTAATGTCAAAATTACAGTGGATTTTTCGCAAAATTAGGCAATAAATAGAATTAGTTTGAGAAAAAAGCCGTGTTTACAGGATTAATCCAAGCATTAGGAATGATGAAACCCTTGGGGGGCGATTCGTGGCAAATTACCTTTGTAAGTCAGTCCTCTGCTGTCATTATGCAGGATTTGGCTTATGGGGATAGTGTGGCTGTAGATGGAGTTTGCTTAACAGTAGAGAAGATTTTAAACAATGGGTTTATCGCCACGGCTTCACCGGAGACTCTACGCCGCACGACTTTGGGAGAAGAGGAAACACAACAGGGATACGTCAACTTAGAAGCTTCGCTGCGGGTGGGTGGTAAAGTCGGGGGTCACTTTGTCATGGGTCATGTGGATGGTATCGGTCAATTGGTAACGGCCAAACAAACGGCTAGTTCTTGGGAAATGACTTTTACTGCACCCGAAGCGATCGCGCGGTATATTGTCCCCAAAGGTAGCATTGCTGTGAATGGTATCAGCCTGACAGTAGCTGCATATGAGCCAGAATTGTCTCAGTTCACAGTCGCAGTTATTCCCCTCACCTATGACGATACAAATCTCCGTTCTCTTGTTTCTGGCAGTTGGGTAAATTTAGAAGGGGATATTCTCGGCAAATATGTAGAGAAATTTCTTTCCCCTAGCAAACAACACCCGCAAACCGATATGGTGACACCTGAGTTTTTAGCAGAACATGGGTATTTGTAATTAGGGAGCAAGTCCTAAGTTGACAATTTCATAGACAAAACTGTACTTATATTGACAAAAATCAATATATATTTTAGGAAAAAATCAACTACTTGATATATAATACGGTGATATCAAGTATTGAATTGAGACTATTGCCGACGCGAAAACCAAGCAATGATGGTGGTAGTCTTTTTCAGAAACTTAATTGGAACACAATCGCGTCTGGCTAAGGCGTGAAAGTCTACTGAGGGATAACTGCTCCCATGCTCCCGTTGAAGTAGAAAGTAAAGTCTAGTTTTGTCTAGGTTTTATATAGCAGTAAGTAGAGACACGATTCATCGCGTCTCTACAGAAAGTAGGGGAAGTCAAGTTTCTTAACTTTTGACTTTTGACTTTTAACTTTTGACTTCCGCCTTGCGGTGCTAGCTATCTGGTTCTTGGATAACGCGAGCTGTTTGTAAAGCTTGAACCATCTGACTGAGGGCGACTTGTAATTGTACACCTGAGTCAACAGCAACCCAACCTTCTGGTTTGAGGTGGCGGACTTCAAAGTGCAGGTGAGGCCCTGTAGAGTTACCAGTGCTACCCACTCGCCCAATAACGGTTCCTTTTCTACCCTCTGACCTGGTTGAACAAATAGTTCTGACAAATGAGCATAAAGGGTTTGTTGAGATGAAGGGTGGTTAACAGTTACGGTTAAACCATAACCACCCATCCAGTTGGCATTTTGCACTGTACCCTCTGCGGCTGCTACTACTGGTGTACCCATAGGCGCTGCCAAATCTGTGCCGGCGTGGAAACGTTGATCGCCTGAAATAGGATGAGTTCTCCAACCAAATACAGAACTAATGCGAGCCGGCATAGAAAGCGGAAATATCATTCCCCCATCGCTAGCATAGGCCAGTGTCCCAGTAAAGGGAATTTGTGGCAGTACAGATGCTAATTGGAAGTCGTAAGCTACTCTACTGGGGCGGGGTGCAACATTGGCTGCTGTCATTGGTGGCGGTAGAGTCTCACCACCTGATGGGATGGAAGATGGATTCCCTGATCTAGTAGCGAAATCGCTAGGTTGAGGGATAAACCGATTCGGGCGAGATGCAGTTTTGCTCACACCACTAGATACAGCCCGATTAGGACTCCATCTGTTGTTACTGTTATTAGTGGCTACTGGTCGAGCTACTGGTTGAGCTACTGGTCGAACTGCTGGAACTTGCGCTACCTGAGTATTTTGGCTAGTTTTGAGCCAGTTGGGTGCTGTTTTAGGATCAGAATTAGCTACTTTCTGATTGGGCGCAGGTTCCTGAGTTGCTTGAGCGCAATTACTGCCTGATATACTTTGCCCAGACGGTAAAACAGTTTGACAACCACTAGAGCGTTCTGTTAGCACCACAGAGTTAGGTGCTTGATAAGTAGCCGTAGCATTGGTGTTGTAATTGGTAGGATCAATATAGGCGTTATTATAATCCCTGGTTTTACCTGCTGTGGCTGCGCTGGTGGCGCTGTTCGAGTTATTTAATGGTTGGGCAATTTCGGGGAGTTTTTCAGGTAAAGTCCGGGGTGTAGTAGGTTGGGCTACTCCAGTTTTGAGTTTTTCCAAAGTCACATTGGCTCTGGGAGTTGAAACCTCCGTTTTGGGTTTCTCCAAAGTCACATTGGCTCTGGGAGTTGAAACCTCCGTTTTGGGTTTCTCCAAAGTCACATTGGCTCTGGGAGTTGAAACCTCCGTTTTGGGTTTCTCCAAAGTCACATTGGCTCTAGGAATTGAAACCTCCGTTTTGGGTTTCTCCAAAGTCACATTGGCTCTAGGAATTGAAACCTCTGTTTTGGGTTTCTCCAAAGTCACATTTGTTTCTGGAGTTGAAATCGCTTTTCTACTACGTAGTCTCTGTGTCAGGTCAGCTTGGCGTTCTGCAAGTTCCGATTGTGGTCGAGATGGTGCAGAAGAAACAGTATCTGTTTTTACATTAGTTGGGATGACTACTGCTGGCTGAGAGCTTTCAACAGTGGGAACAATATTATCTATAACTGTTTCTGTTTGAGCAATTGCCAAGCCGTTACCTAAGAAACTAACACTACTGAGCAAAAAAAAGCTTTGTGCTGGTAGCGTAGATGCATAGATGTGGAAAAGCTTCCCGTAAGGATAGCGTCTGGATGAGTTATTTAAATGGTGATGGGCAGATTTATGGCGCTGCGTCATTGTTTCTCTCAGTTGTTTTAAATTAGTCTCAAGAGATGATGTCAGTGGTTTGTCTTGCCCAAAGAGCTAAATTTTGAACAAACCTATAATAAAACAGAAGATTTAGAGTAACCCAAACTGATTGTACCGGGTTCGACATAAATTTCTGGTGTTTTTATCTCAGTTGAATCATATGTTTCCAAAGATACATGAAGATTTCCCTGAGAAGTTACGCCAACTACAGTGCCTAAAAGGTTATTGATATATACCTGATCCCCAATATTTATCAATAAATCTAAATATCGAGACAAGAGTACACTTACTCCTTCTTGGCACAGACAGTCTATACCGGATTCTATTCCCAGTACAACTGTGTTCGTGAGCATTTCTAGACAAGAGATAGCCTTAGTAGGCTGGGAAGCTTGCCAAGTTTCGAGATTGATGCCAGTATCGGGTACTGGGTTAGCCCAGTTAATGCCGACACCAATCACTGCTTGTATGATCTGTCCATTGTGGACTTTTGTTTCGGTTAAAATGCCACCGAGTTTGCGACCATACAACACTAAGTCATTGGGCCATTTAATGCCCACGCTTACGCCGCACTGTCGTAATTGTGCAGCAATTCCCCAAGCACTAGCTAACGTGAGCTGATAACTATCAGTAGCTTCTAGTTTAGGAACAATACCCACCGAAAGATATAGTCCCCCGGTGGGAGAAATCCACTGACGACCCCATTGTCCTCTGCCAGCAGTTTGCTGAGTTGCAATTACGATAGAGTTTTTATCAGCCCCTTGTTTGAGCAAGTCCCACAGGGTCTGATTAGTTGAAGGAACACTTTCAAAAATATGTAGGTATTTTGGTAAATAAGTATACCTATTTCCCGATTCCAGAGCAGTTTCCCAGAGTTGCAGATCAAATCCCACAGCAGTTAACCGAAATCCCGTTGTTCAAGTTAGCATTAATTGATTGATTTTGATTTCTGTTTAGGTTTGGTTCAAGATGCACACTTGGCACTGGCATAATTGGCAAGGACTACCTTATCTTACTTGTAGTCTCCTTAAAGATTGGCATCACGGCTTTTTTACTCAGCAGTTTTGGCCGCGATCGCCTGAAGATTTGACAAAGTTTATGCACCCAGAAGCATCAGCATATCGTTTGCAGCAGGTACATGGCAATATAGTTCTCACCCCACAAGAAATTGAGAGCCAGACAAGGACAGAAGATTCTGGCTTAGTTCCGGGGGATGGTTTAATCAGCCAACAGCCACTACAAGCTCTCTGGGTAGCTAGCGCCGATTGTACACCTGTATTGATTGGCGATGTCAAAACTCGACAAGTAGCGGCATTACACGCGGGTTGGCGGGGGACTGCGGCGAAGATTGTTCCCCAGGCGATCGCCCGACTACGAAATCAGGGTAGTCAACTGGATGACTTACGGATTGCTATGGGACCAGCCATCGCCGGTGAGGTTTACCAAGTTTCTCTGGAAGTAGCGGCGGAAGTTGGTGCTAGCATTACACCCCATACAGAAGAACAGCAGATTATCGATGCTTTGCATGAGTTACCAAATTCACCCTTATTAGCAGATCCCGACCCAGGAAAAGTCAGGTTAGATGTGCGAAAAGTCAATGTTTTGCAACTGGAAAGTTTGGGTATTACCGCCGAACAAATAGCGATCGCTCCTTACTGTACTTACCAAACCCCAGAATATTTCTTTTCTTATCGTCGGGAGCAACAGAAAAAAATTCAATGGTCAGGAATTGTCATGTGAAACAATTATGCGATGCTTTTTTAGCTAGACTGTAAGGTCTATAATTGAAGTTTAATCAAGACATTATGCACTGGTTGTTATCTGGACCGTTGAGTATAGAGAGATTAACGGTTAAGATTGCGGGTTTGCCGGCATCTTTAGAAGGTAAAAAATTGGTGCAGATGTCAGACTTTCATTATGATGGTTTGCGACTGTCAGAAGAAATGTTAGAACAGGCGATCGCAATTAGCAACCAATTAAAACCAGATTTAGTTCTATTGACTGGCGACTATGTAACTACAAGCACCGAACCCATTCATGACCTAGCTTCACGACTCAAACAGCTAAAAAGTCAGGCAGGGATTTATGCCATATTGGGTAATCACGATATATATTACAAACACTCAAAAAGCGAAATTACCAACGCCCTAACTAGCATCGATATTAACGTTCTATGGAATGAAATCGCCTATCCTTTAGGAGAAGATTTACCATTAGTAGGATTAGCGGATCGTTATTCACCAGAATTCAATCCTACACTAGTAATGAACCAACTAAATCCTGACATACCTCGGATTGTCTTATCTCATAATCCTGATACGGCGGAGTTATTACAAGGGTGGCGAGTAGATTTGCAATTGTCTGGTCATACACACGGTGGCCAAATTGTGATTCCCGGACTAGGGCCTATATTAGTTGGCTACAAGAAAATTCTGCAAAATGTACCTCAGAAAGTACGGTATCGCTTTCCCTGTTTGCGAAAAAACTACTTGATTATCCGTCATTGGGAATGGTCGCAAGGTTTACATCAAGTCGGAAACAATCAGCTATATGTCAATCGTGGTTTGGGAACTTATTTCCCAGGACGTTTATTTTGTCCTCCTGAAGTTACAGAAATTATCCTCCAAAAGGCATAGTTTATCAAAACTAACCATTAATTTTTGGCACTTATTCCAGATGTATTTTAATTTTTGATAAGCTGTAAACACTGGTATGAGGAGTCTTGTACTGCACTATGCACTGGTTGTTTACGGGACGTTTAAGAGTAGATAAAATAACGGTTAAGATTGCGGATCTACCACAATCTTTACAAGGTACAAAGCTGGTACAGTTGACAGACTTTCACTATGATGGTGTAAGAATTTCTGAAGAACTTTTAGCACAAGCGATCGCTGCTAGTAACGAAGCTGAACCTGATATAATTCTATTAACTGGCGACTATGTAACCGACGATCCTACACCAATTCACGAGCTAGCTTTACGACTGAAACATTTACAAAGTCGCTGTGGTATTTATGCCGTCCTCGGTAACCATGATATACATTACAAGCACTCAAAAACAGAAATTACATCAGCCCTTACTAGCATAGGGGTTCATGTCCTGTGGAATGAAATCGCCTATCCATTGGGACAAGAATTACCAATAATAGGACTAGCTGAGTATTGGTCACGGGAATTTAACCCCGCACCAGTTATGGATATACTCAATTCTGATATCCCCCGCATTGTTTTATCCCATAACCCAGATACTGCCAAAATTTTGCAAAAGTGGCGCGTAGATTTGCAACTATCTGGACATACCCACGGAGGTCATATTGTACTACCAGGACTTGGCCCAGCAATTTTTCATTATCAAAAGCTGCTGAAACAACTTCCTAAAAAACTGCGACGTTGGGAACCATTATTATTAGGAGACTGTGGGAAAGTAGTGAAATATTGGGAATGGGCAAAAGGTTTTCATCAAGTGTCAAACAATCAATTATACGTCAATCGCGGCTTGGGAACTTATCGTCCAGGACGTTTATTTTGTCCACCTGAAGTTACTGTAATTACCTTAGTTAGCCTATAATTATTTACTTAGATATTTGTAAACCGCCAAAAGTTACGATGGAAAAGTATCAGTCAATACCTTTCGGTTAGGGGATGTAGAGACGTTCCATGGAACGTCTCTACAAGGGTTTTCGGATCACGAATTTGCTTAACCGAACAGTATTGAAGTATCAGTAACCTACGGCGGCTTATTAAACTGGCAATTTTTCGAGAAGATTTAAAAAACAGGGTCAACTAACTCAAATAATGTGGACAATTTTCGCAATCGTTTATCTCAAAGTTGAGCATCCTTACTTCCGATAAACAGGCATCTCTACTGTAAGTTCAAAAACCTCCAAAAACATCAATTAACTCAACGCTGCAAAACTTTTTAGAGGATGCGACAATTGAAAAATGATTGCGCGGTGATTAGAGCAGGAGGTACAGGCTCTAACTTCAAGGTTTTTGTTTAATTAACTCTTAACCTGTTTGTACCTTGGTCTTAATTTAGCATCCTGTATTTCATTTGGGTGAGATGTTTACCAAACTTGAACAGCATTAATTTGTTGTAATATTTGGAGTAACTTTTCTTAATATTGTGGTGTATTCGTGAACCACCCTGGATGAGGACTTACGCGAAAAATTCCCTCAAATCTGATTAATTTCTCCCCTCTGTGGTATTTTTAGCCTCCTGGAGTTCACACAGAGGCCAGTTAAAACTGATTACTGACATCTGCGATATTTAATGTGATAAACCAAACCACGGTGCGCCAAATCAAAGGAATCAACAGTGGCTATACCTTTACCACTGGCGCGCATGGCCGCATTCACCCGCATATTCAGACTATCCCCACAAGCTGACCAGACATCAGCCATAGTTGCTAATTGATCTCGCACATTGTAATCAGTTTCACCTGTGAAAGTCCGGGAAAACACTGGGCCACGCTGACCAGCAAAAAAGTATTCTGCTCTGAGTTGTCCAGTTGTCTGAGTACTCACATAGCCCCGATAATCAGCATCATAGAAAGAAATTTGAAAACCTTGGGGTACTTTAATTGGAATAGTCAAATTACAGCTTTTACGACGTTCCCTGACGTTGTTCCCTTCAGCGATAAATTTGTCAAACAGAATACTTAATTCTTGACCATCGGGGCTAACTGTGACGCTAGCAGTACCAGCAGGACAACCGTTACCACCATACTCTCCACCAACAATTTCAACTCGGTTTTGAGCAAATGCAGGAGTGATAAAACTCGTTATCAGGGTAGCAGTAGCGAGGAAAGCTGGTAACAATTTCAGAGATGTTTTCTGCAAGTTTTGAATATTCATAATTCACATATCGCTGTGGTGATTGTTAGTAATTGTCTACAATTCCTTTTGGCGTGATTTCGTAAAACTAAAAATATTTTTTTGTGATGAGAAAATATTTATGATTTTTGAGTTAACATACTCATGCAAGCATTGCAAATACTTGAGCAAAATTTCCGAATTTTTGGGGATGTTTTCCGGAAATTAAACATCATTCACCTATCGCAATCATCTAGGCGCTTTATCAGGACTTACGCAAAATTATGGAAAAACGAACCACGAAGGACACGAAGGACACGAAGTTAAGAAGGTTTCAGAGAGTTCTTGCGTAAGTCCTATTTATATTAAAAAGGGTAAATTGAAGACTGAATGTGTATGTTTTTTTTGTTTCTAGGATTGGCGAGAAATCTCTCTATTATAATTAAAAGCCATATGCATAAATGCATCTAAAAGTCAAGCTATTGACTCATGGTCTAGAAGCGATCGCACAGATAAGAAACATCAACGCCTATTTAGCCTCAGCAGTCTTTTGATTTTCTGACACCATCTCGATAACAGAGATTTCCTCCGGAATACAGGCTTATATGACCTTGACCACCTGGAATACTGGGCTTCATTGCTCCCACCCTGTTCTAAGTATGCGGCTTTATTTAAATCTGAAGCGGCTCGATATTCAAACCCCAGTTGAGAACAAACGAAGCCTCGATATTTGTATGCTTCAACGTAGTGAGGATTAAGACGAATGGCTTTGGTAAAATCGGCGATCGCCTCCTCATATTTTCCTTCATTAGCATTCTCCACGCCGCAGTTATAAAAACTTTGTGCATCCCAGCGCTGGACAGATATGTTTACCTGATTGGTTGACGTATTTGTCGGCGTAGCAGAGGGCGCACTTTCAGTATTTAGCTGTTGAGACTTAAGATTGTTGTAAGCGACATTGATTTCTTTGATTTTTTCCTCCGCTTCCTGTTTTTCCCGTGGGTCAAAAAAGCGATCAGGATGCCAAATCTTCACCAACTGACGGTAAGCTTGCTTCACCTGTCCTTGTGATGCACCGGGTGTCAGTCCTAAAATTTCATAAGCATGATTTATATCAAGGCGATCGCTCATACTGAAAGAAACAGGCAACTATATAGATATTATGTTAACTATTCCCCTAAATCTTCTTCAATCAACCCAAACGCCTCATAGTGGATACCATTGGGATGGTAGTAGTCGCAGCTTCTTTGAAGGTTGGTATTATCGCGTAACTTTACCCCATTGTGGTCAAACCTTCGCCTTCATGTACTCCATAGAAGACCCCATTGGTAGTAAACCCTATAGCGGGGGTGCAGCGCAAATCCTGGGGGCGAATGATGAGTATATATGTCGTACCTTTCCTGATGTCAAAAAATTCTGGGGTAGTCCAGATGTTCTGGGATTAGGTCATTGGGGTAAAACCGACCTCCACACCCCACCTTTATATCTCCTCCCGAATGAATTTGAACGTCATATCCAATCCGGCTATCAAGCCACAGCTACCTTAAATCAGGGGGAAATTCACGATCCTGCAACTGGTAATTATTGCCGTTGGCTGTACGAAATTCAGCCCATATACTATTGGGGAAATCAAAATAGTATTCAGCAATCAACCGCCGGCTGGGTGTCATCCCTACAAATTTTTGAACCTGGATGGCAAATTTTAATGGCTCACGGTTTAGCCAGTGGTTCAATTGATTGGAATGGTAAAATCTATGAATTTACTAACGCGCCAGCTTACTCAGAGAAAAATTGGGGCGGTGCGTTTCCGCAAAAATGGTTTTGGTTAAATTGTAATAGCTTTGATGGCGAACCCGATTTGGCTTTAACGGCTGGCGGTGGTAGGCGTGGTGTATTGTGGTGGATGGAATCTGTCGCCATGATTGGTTTGCACTATCAAGGCAAGTTTTATGAATTTGTTCCCTGGAATGCCAAAGTAGAATGGGATATTCAGCCCTGGGGTAGATGGCAAATGCGAGCAAGAAACTTAGATTATGAAATTGAATTGACCGGAACCACGCATTTACCTGGTACACCCCTACGTGCGCCTACAGCAAATGGTTTAGTATTCTGTTGTCGGGATACCATGCAAGGAAAGTTAGATTTGGAGTTACGAAAATTAAGTAGCGGAAAATCTTCAACAATCCTCAAAGCAGAAAGTTCTCTTTGTGGTTTAGAAATAGGCGGCGGTTCTTGGGATAATTCTTGGCATTCTAAGTGAAACAAGAATCCTCGAAATTATATTTCGGGAAGTGTCAATGCTATGATAGTATGTGCTTGCATATGCTTTGTAGTTGGGGCTGTAGCTCAGATGGATAGAGCGAGCGCCTCCTAAGCGCTAGGTCGCCGGTTCGAGCCTGGCCAGTCCCGTCCCCAAAAAAACAATTTTATGACAAAGGAAGTCGGAAGTGTTTGATGATTTTTCCGACCCAGTGCCTGATATTGCATCAATTGCGATATATCCTGTTAATACACCTTTGACTGTGTATTAAATAAAAGTATCAGTTCATATTTGGGTAGTTTTTTACAAAATCTGCTACCCTACATAGTTGTTTATCTTTTTTTTCAGAGGAAATCCTGGACTCAACAGACGAAAGTATAGAGCCTTGAAAAATCATCTATTATTTAAAGGTCATTCATTTCGGTTTATGGTTTTCGCCCTACCTCTATTAATGTGGCTGGGATACCAGGAATCGAAAATCGAGGAATTGCCACCCCAAGCGGTATTAGTCTTGGGCGGTTCTACGTCACATTTAGAACGAGAAAAGTTTACAGCTAATTTTGCTCGCCAGCATCCAAGTTTACCAATTTGGATTTCTGGTGGTAGTCCACCTACATTCACTGAGAAAGTGTTTGCCAAGGCTGGGGTTGATCCTAAACGATTACGACTGGATTATGAGGCTGTAGATACTGTTACTAATTTTACTACATTAGTAGATGAGTTGCAAGCTCAAGGTATTAAGAGTGTTTATTTAATTACTTCGGAATTCCATATGCGCCGCGCCCGTGTGATTGGCGAGATAGTTTTAGGGAGTCGGGGTATTCAATTAAAACCTGTCGCAGTACCTTCAGAAAATATGCGTGAACCCGTGGATAAATCTATCCGTGATGGAGCTAGAGCTTTAATTTGGGTAGCGACTGGTTACACGGGTGCAGAACATATGAGAAAGCCTTGAATGGGGGAATGGGGATTGGGTATTGGGTATTGGGTATTGGGAAAATTCGGATGGGGTTTGTAACTCAACCCAAATGTTCACTGCGGTACTATTCTGCTATATAAAACCTAGACAAAACTAGACTTTACTTTCTACTTCAACGGGAGCATGGGAGCAGTTATCCCTCAGTAGACTTTCACGCCTTAGCCAGACGCGATTGTGTTCCAATTAAGTTTCTGAAAAAGACTACCACCATCATTGCTTGGTTTTCGCGTCGGCAATAGTCTCAATTCAATACTTGATATCACCGTATTATATATCAAGTAGTTGATTTTTTCCTAAAATATATATTGATTTTTGTCAATATAAGTATAGTTTTGTCTATGAAATTGTCAACTTAGGACTTGCTCTTATGGGGTCATTTCTTGGATTAGAACATAGGGCTGAATAATCAGAGTTTGAAATCGCTTGGTGCGATCGCTATTCCAATTTCCCAGTTGTGTCTCTGAAGGTTTAGCCATTAATCCCTGATCAATCCATTGTTGCACTGATGGAATTTGATCACTGGCGATCGCCACTCCCACATCAAGCAAGTCCAAATCCTGTGCTACCACAATCACCGCATCCCTTTGTACATGAGGAATTAGCCAATCCCACTCAGCCTCATCCAGATTTTCTGTTAGTTCTGTTCTTAAATCCGACATAATTCCCCGTCTTGATTCGTCTACGACCGATTTTATATCAATAGTTGTTGCTATTTCTTAACGTCCTAAATCATGCAACTGATTAATTGCTGTCGCACATTGATGTGTCACAGCTTGTAATTCTTCTTTATTAGTAGAACTGGGCGCATCAATTAATTTCCCAATGCGAATAGTTAAGGGAACAGCACGAGGTAGAGCCGAGCCTTTTTGTAATATCTTCTCAGAACCCCATAAACTCACCGGCAAGAATGGTGCTTTAGCCTTCGCCGCCAGTAGTGCAGCCCCTCTTTTAGGATCAGTAATTCTACCATCTGGAGTGCGAGTACCTTCTAAGAAAACACCTACAGCCCAGCCATTATCAAGATAGTCCAGGGCGGCGCGGATAGAATTTCGGTCAGCACTCCCCCGACTCACCGGGTAAGCACCATACAATTTAATTACTTGCGCTAAAACTGGGACTTCAAATAACTCTTCCTTAGCCATGTACGCCACTGGACGACGTACACAATTAGAGACAATCGGCGGATCAAAATAACTAGCATGATTACTCACCACCACTAATTTCCCTGATTTGGGGACATTTTCCACTCCATAAATTCGCCCCCGAAAGTAAGCATGAAGCATAGGGCTGACAATTGACCACTTAAAAGCGTGGTACAGCGCCAGACTAATCAAAGGTTCGCGTTCTCTGGTCACGGAAGATAATTCAATTTATTTGATTCAAATTTAGCATAAGCGATCGCGATCGCTTTTGATCAGTCAGTAGAGGTAGGTTTAGCTTGTTTACCAACTATTCAGGTGCGACAATGACATATTCTAGGCTAGTGGCTAAGTTGCATCTTTGTATCAAGGAATAAAGATTCTACCTGCTCCCATATAGTTTTCAATATCTAATAAAATATCGACTAGACGAACAGCGCATTTTTCCCGATAACCACGCTCATCTAATCGGTCAGGATTTCCAATAGTAAGAATTGGGAGAGAATTAGCTGTATTATTCTCACGAATCATCTGCTCTAATGAGTCAGTTCCTTTCATATTTCGATTAGCTGTAATCAAAATCATGTGGTTTGCTTGAGCAAATTGCCACACAATTCTGTCACTACTATCCGTTGGTAATTCAACTTGTTTAAATGTGAAAAAATGAATTGACAAAAGTTCAATCCAACCTTCAGCCGCAAGTGTTCCCCAGAATAAAACAGCATCTCCTGTTAAGTTGTAGTCAATCAAAAAATTCATGATAGGGATGCAATGCGCTCTTTCCAAGATTGGAGTTTTGCGCGTAAAGCTTCCTGACCGACTTTATTCGGCATAGCTGCAATTGTGGCAAATCTTTCGCGGTTTTTCTCTTGCCAATATTGTCTAATTTCTTCTCCTTTTTGGATAAAATCTTGATAATCGGCTGCCATTTCTGCACTATGAGCTTCTATGTAGGCTAAAGCCAAATTCACCTGCTCATGATTTAGTCCCAGCTTTTCACAAATCAACTTGGATGGATATTCGACTTTAAGATAGTCCATCACATCGTATAACGTAATACGTGTTCCGGCAATTATTAGTCCTCGTTCTGTACGAATAATACTTGGTTGTCCATTGGATACGCTTGTCATATCCATGATCTCCTAGAAGTTATCTGACCTGATCCTATTCAATTTTGAATGAACTTGCCCAATCATCTAAACTGGTAATTCCGCAGCATTACGAACATTTTTCAAGGTTAAATCAGGAGTGGTGCGTTTAATCAAATTAGTTAGCACATTACCAGGGCCAATTTCCACAACTTCCTCAATACCTTCCGTTGGTAATTGCAGAGAAATTTCTCGCCAGCGTACTGAACCGGTCATTTGTTGGCTGAGGCGCTGCTTGATAATTTTGATATCAGTAGATGGAGATGGATTTACATTAGACATTACTGGTACAACAACTGGCTGAAATTCCACTAATTCTAAAATATCTTGGAACTCCGCCGCCGCAGCTGCCATAAAGGGTGAGTGAAATGCTCCAGAAGTTCTTAAGGGTATAGCACGTTTGGCTTTCACTTGAGACATAACTTCTCGTACAGCTTCTGGAGTACCAGAAATGACCACCTGACCTGGACTGTTATCATTGGCCAAAACTGCATCTGGTGTCTGAGCCAGAACGTTTTCTAACTGTTCACGGTCAAAGTTCATCAAAGCCGCCATCATTCCACCTGCGGCGCTATCCATGAGTTCCGCCCGACGCTTGACTAGGTGTAACCCAGCCGACCACTCAAACGCACCTGCAATGTAAAGGGCGATGTATTCACCCAAACTGTGTCCAGCCACTACATCTGGTTTATGTCCCCGTTCCCGGAGGATATCAGCCAGGATGCTTTCTACTACATAAAGACTGGGCTGTGTATAGAGCGTCTGTGATAACTTTTCTTCTTCGTTTTGACATAAGTCTGTGACAGACCAGCCCAAAATCGCTTCGGCTTGAGCAAATTTATCTTTGGCGGTTGGTATATCTAATAAGTCAATTCCCATTCCCAGCGCTTGAGAACCTTGTCCAGGAAACACCCATGCAGTTTTAGTCATTTGTCCTTAGTCATTTGTCCTTAGTCATTAGTCATTGGTCATTAGTCATTGGGAAATTAAAATCTTTTCCCCCTGCTAGAAAGCTCCCTGCTCCCCTGCCTCTTTCTCCCCCCTGCACCCTGCACCCTGCGCCCCTGCCTCTTATCTTCCCCATTGAAATATGGCTGCGCCCCATGTGAGTCCAGCACCAAAGCCAGATGCAGCAATGATGTCGTTAGGTTTGATTTTGCCTGAGCGCACGGCTTCATCTAGGGCTAGGGGAATGGAGGCGGCGGAGGTATTGCCGTAATTGGCGAGATTGCTAATTACTTTGTGTTCGGGAATATTTAGGCGTTGGGCAACGGAATCAAGAATCCGTTGATTTGCTTGATGCAAAACTAGCCAGTCTATTTGGTCAACAGTCAGATTTGCTTGAAATAAGGCTTTATCAATAATTTCTGGGACTTTCTGCACAGCAAAGCGGTAGACTTCTTTGCCGTTCATGGTTATGGGCTGATAAGTACCTTTAGTGATGTTTACGTCTGGGAGTAATTCTTGGGCAGAAGGGGCATAAGCGAGATTCAGGTAGTGGTTTTGTGTACCATCACTTTTGAGGGAAAATCCTAATAGGCGATCGCTTTGATTTGCTTGCAATACTACCGCCCCAGCACCATCGCCAAACAACACACAAGTCCGCCGATCTTGCCAATCTACCCAGCGAGAGAGGATATCTGCCCCAATTAAGAGTACATTTTGGTAGACTCCTGTTTTGATATATTGGGCAGCTGTGACTAGCCCAAAGACAAAACCAGAGCAAGCAGCTGTCAAATCAAAGGCGACTGCGTTGGTTGCGCCTAATTCAGCTTGAATTTGACAAGCACTGCCAAATAAATCATCTGGGGTGGATGTCGCCAGCAAAATCAAATCAAGGTCTGTGGCTTTAATTCCGGCAGAGGCGATCGCTTGACTACCAGCATCAGCCGCGAGGGTACTCAAAGACTCCGATGGTAACGCCAAACACCGTTGACGAATTCCCGTTCTTGTGGTAATCCACTCGTCTGAAGTTTCTACCAGGTCAGTCAGCGCCTCGTTAGTGAGGCAAGTTTTTGGTACTGCCGAGCCGCTTCCTGTAATTGCTATGCCTAACTTTTCCACTCCTCGTCTCCCCAGCTATAAGCATTTTAGTCATTAGTCATTAGTCATCAGTCATTAGTCATTAGTCATTTGCTATTGACCAATGACCTTTTTCCAGCTATTGATCGCTAGTTTTGTGGCTAATGCCTAACTAGTTTCCTGCTCTAGGATTTCATATTGGGACTGAAGTCTTTGCAGCACCTGATTGTCTACAGCTTCCTTTGCTGTGCGAATGGCATTAAAAATAGAAGGAGCTTGAGAGCTACCGTGACCAATAAAACAGACTCCGGCAACACCTAAAAGCAATGCACCACCATGTTCTGCGTGATCCATGCGCTGTTTAACTCGCTTCAGATTAGGTTTTAAAATTGCCGTCCCGATTTGACCGTGCAATCCTTGGGGTAATTCTTCCCGCAAAATTTGCAAAATCACTTCACCCACTGCTTCGGCAAATTTTAATAACACATTGCCCACAAAGCCATCACAGACAATCACATCAAAGTTACCGGAAAGGACATCACGCCCTTCAGCATTACCAATAAAATTAATTTGGGAATTTTCCCTGAGTAGTTGGTGGGCGCGCAGTGCTACTTCATTACCCTTAGTGTCTTCTTCCCCGATATTCAACAAACCGACATCAGGCTGAGGAACACCCAATACATACTGGCTATAAGTTGACCCCATGACAGCAAACTGCTCTAAAAACTTAGGGCGACAGTCTACATTGGCACCAACATCAAGTATCAGTACTGGTTTACCAGCTTTGATTGTGGGAAAAACCGTGCCAATGGCTGGGCGGTCAATTCCTGGCAATCGTCCGAGGCGAAGCAAAGCTGCTGCCATAGCTGCCCCAGAGTGTCCCGCAGAAAACACGGCATCTGCCTGCTGCTGCTTGACTAAATCCATTGCTACATTAATAGAAGCCTTGCGTTTGCGTCTGACTGCATTCAAAGGCTCCTCATCCATTGCGATCGCTTCCTCAGCAGGAACGATCTCCACCCGCTCCAAATTAGTTTTTGGGGGCAAGGCGGCGGCAATTTGTTGGGGATCACCAACTAACAATACTTTCACACCCAATTCTTCACTTGCGCGTATTGCGCCAGCAACGATTTCACCGGGTGCATGATCCCCTCCCATTGCGTCAATTGCTATCCGTACACCAGTCGATCCCATTGCTTAGAGCTACTAGAAACCTTACAAATTTTACCAGATGCCTTTGCTCAAAAACCGGCAGTTTCTCACTACCGTATTAGTCTTGTGACTATTGCAACATATTTTATTAAAAAAACACCTGTTGGGGATTAGGGAGAAGAGGAACGGGGGCAGGGGGCAGGGGGGAACGTTCGTTATCCCTACACCTCCCACACCCCACACCCGGCCTAATTTCTACTGTCCTAAGATCCAATTAACTAGGGTTCGCACGCCGTAGCCTGTAGCGCCTGGGCTGTTGTAACCGTTTTCTTTATCTGCCCACACTGGCCCAGCAACGTCTAAGTGCGCCCAAGGGGTGTCTTTAACAAACTGTTTGAGGAAAAGCGCCGCAGTAATGGAACCACCAGCACGAGGCCCGGTGTTTTTCATGTCCGCAATCCCGGATTTTAGCCCTTCAAAATATTTTTCTTCCATTGGCAGCCGCCACAGTTTTTCTCCAGCGCTTTGGGCAGCTTGTTCTAGTTGGGCGGCTACAGCATCATCAGGAGTAAACAAGCCAGCAATATCATCACCCAAGGCTACAATACAAGCACCTGTGAGGGTAGCTAAATCAACGATCGCATCTACTCCTAATTTATCTGCATACACCAAGGCATCAGCTAGGGTTAAACGCCCTTCAGCGTCGGTGTTGTTCACTTCGATTGTTTTGCCATTTGATGCTTTTAAGATGTCGCCAGGGTGCATGGCGTGACCGCTAATCATGTTTTCTGTGGCGGCTGAAATGAAGTGAACTTCTACATCTGGCTTGATTTGGGCAATGGCTTTGGCTGCACCCAAGGTAGTACCTGCACCGCCCATATCCATTTTCATGGTTTCGATGCCGCTACCAGCACCTTTAATATTCAGTCCGCCGGAATCGAAGGTTAAACCTTTACCAATAATTGCTAGTTTGCGTCTGGGTGTACCTGCGGGTTTGTATGTGAGGTGAATGAATTTTGGTGGCAAATCTGAAGCTTGAGCAACTCCTAAAAACGCACCCATACCCAGCTTTTCGCAGTCTTCCCGTTCTAAAATTTGGATCTCAATGCCGTGTTCAGTGGCGATCGCCTGAGCTGTTTCTGCTAAGGTAATCGGTGTAACTTCATTGGCTGGTGCTGCTACCAATTCCCTGGCTAAATTTACCCCAGAAACGATGTGATTGGCGCGGGTAATGGCTGCTTCTTGTCCAGCTAACCCCAGTAAATCTACTGTTTCAATTTTTGCGCCTTTATCTTCTGGCTCAGACTTAAAGCGAATGTCTTGATAAAGAGCTAATTGTAGACCTTCGGCGATCGCCTGAGCGGTTTCTGCTGGCTTGTTATCGCACAATGGCAAACTCAAACCCAGGTTTTTGCTTTTTTGTTTTTTTGCCACCCTAGCCACAGCAGCAGCAGCACGTCTGAGAGTTTCTAGTTTTAAAGCGTCTGGTTTCCCCAAACCAACTAAAATTATTTTCCGGATCGGGCTACCAGCACTAACACGGGTGAAAATGCTGCTGTAGGCTTTGGCGGTAAATTCTTCCTCAGCAATCAGTTCTTTTAAAACACCGCCAAACTGCTCATCTAATTTTGCCAGTTCACCAGTTAACTCAACGGCATCTTCAAATAATCCGATGGCTAAAGTATCCCCTGACAACTCTAACAGAGGCTTGTTACTAGGTTGAATTTTCATTTTGTGATTTTATGTAAATTTTCCTGCTTTTACCAGTATTACTTAAAATTCTTTTTTCTTTGGTGAAGTCTCTATCAAGCAACGCCGCACCCTGTGTAAGGACGTTTGTATGGAGGATGCAGCCCTAGAACTATATCTTCTTTAGGAATGCCCATGTCTAATAGTTCTTGACCGACATCAATATCAGTGGTGTTCTGTTGCAGCCAGATTTTGCCGTCTTTGATATCAAAGTGCAGGATGGTGTGATATACACGCTTTAAGCCTTTCCAACCCACTCGCATGAGTTGGTAATGATCTCGCACTGAGTCAAAAAATAGCTCGTTTTCCACATCTTCTTCTTGGGATTTATACTGACTATGTTTTTCTAAAAGAGTTTGGATGCAGGAACGATAATTTTCTAGCTTCTCCATTGCACAATCTCCTCAAACCTCTAGAAGAACTCGCTCATATTATTAATTTACGAGTTTTCAATACCCTTAAGTTGGGAAATTTTTTCACACTGAGCTAATAAAGGACTCGCCAAATCAGGATTTTCTTGGGCAATTTCTTGACATCTAGCTACTAAAGCAATGGCAAAATCAGGGTTGAGTTGTTGTAATAGCTGATCTAAAGGCTGGGGTGATTTGATGTTTTGACCAATCTCTTGCAATGATTCATCACTCAAATTAGCAGCTTCTAATTCTGGTAAGATTTCTTCCCAATTCTTCTGAGGGTAACTGGCGAGGATCATTTGCACTAAAATCTGATCCATGATGGCTTCTTGCGCCAAAGCAGTTGCTAGATACTCTTCACTTTCAGCCTGTAAAGTTGCTAAAGTTTCTGGGGAAGTTAGAGAAGTGGATTCATCTAGCTTGGCTTCATAAAATCGACAAGCTGCATATCCTAAAGAATAGATCATTGTGGCATTTGTGCTAGTGGCGATCGCCGCACCAGCAAAAGGCACATTTCGCAGCAAACCCAAACCGCCCAATCTTAAAAGACGACCACCACCCAAGCCTAAACCAAAAATTCCCAAAACTTCACCCTTCCGGGCGGGATCTTTTAAATCTAAACCATAAACCGCAGCAATTTGATAAAGCATTTCTGATTGTAATTTGGTGGTTGCTGCCAAATCAATAGCCAACAACGCCGCCGCCACTCCTGGTAAAATACTACTGGCTAGACCAATCCCCCCGGCTTTTCTGGCTTTATCAACCATAATCCTGTGGGCGATTTGACTGGGTGATTCATCAGGATACTTTTGCTTTAGCTTATTTACAGATGCTTCAGCTTTTTCTAAATCGACACTTTCACTAGGGCTAATCAACCAATTCAGATTTAATACCCCAGTTAGTTTTCTCACAAACCAATTTTCGCTGATGTGATTAACTACATTACCTGTAGTTTGAGTGCCTTGTGCAATTAATTTATATGTTTCTTGTGCAGCAACTACTCCCGCCCCTATGGATGTATCTAAGACTATTTTGCCAGCTTCGGCGGCAGTATGGGTAATTGCTTCTCCTACCTTACCCACAGACTCGCATACAGATTTATGATCTGAATTATCTAATTTTTTTACCTCTATTTCTGGTTTGGATGTCTCTGTCATTGTTAAGCACCATATTAACAGTCTGTTGTTTCAGTTGTACTGAATATGGCAGGGGCTGACATCCTCCAGAATGAGCAAATTTAAGATGAATTAACCGCCGATCAGATTTGCATTGGTTGATACCTCTACCTCTGTTTTACCCTCTAAATTGTCAGTTATCCCTTGGAACAATTCCAAAGCTGCACCTAAGTCCTCTGCAATTTCCAAAGCTAAAATATCCGGTGCAGGTAAATTATCTGAATCCTCTAAACTGTCATCCTTCAGCCAAAATATATCTAAACTGACCTTATCCCGTTGAATCAGTTCCTCATAGCTAAAAACTCTAAATCGCTCATTTTCTTGGCGTTCCTGGCGATTGTCAGCATTAAATGACCGAATAAAGTCTTGCAGATTTTCGGAACGTAGGGTGTTAGTTTTCAGGGTGAAATGTTGGTTAGTCCTAAAATCGTAAATCCAAAGCTTCTCAGTCCAAGTTGCAATAATTCCAGAGTTTTTGGACGATGGTTGAGGATTCGTTAGCCATTAGTTAAAATTAAGATTGTTGAATCTCGTTTTGTTAAGCCTGAATTTGCTCAATAGATAATTCAGTTGAGTCGAGAGGGGGAATTTGTTCAGGGGTTAAAGTAACAACTTGTCCATCTTGCCAAATGCTAATAGATTCTCCTAATTTGCGGTGTCTTTCTATAGCTTTAGCAACAGCAGCTTTAACGCCAGCATCTATTTTTTGATGAATTTCTGTTAGGGGAATTTGCATTTTATTCACTGATTGTAATTTGATTCCAGGTTTCGAGTTCATAGATAATCGCCTCCTGATTGATATCTGATGCAGCCACTAATAGAGGTTCAGACCCAGAATTATCATAGATGATCCAAGTATCGCACAGAGGTAAATACAAGTTAATTAGGTTTGTGCGTCCGCGTTCGTAGCGACGGCGAATAGTATCTTCTGGGATGTTGTGACCGCCACTTTCTACCCGTCTGTGTACCCGTGCGATGGCTAATTCGGGACTTTGTAACCAAAAGTAAATTAAGTTGATAATATAACCTTTGTCTTTACATTCTCTCAAAAATCGGGCAAAGTTACGAGCCGCTAAAGTTGTTTCAAAGGCAAAATCAGCTTCAGCATTCACCAGAGTTTCTAGTCTTGCTAACATTAATCGTCCGGCTTGAATAGCTACAGATTCCGGGTTAAAAGGAGAAAGTCCGGCGGCTATTTCATCGGCGTTAACATATTCAAATACTTCTAGGAAGTAGGGAAGGATTTGCAGGGCGGTGGTAGTTTTACCAGAACCGTTTGCACCGCCGATAATGTATAAGTTGGGCATTATTCTAATGGTAATGCTAATTGTGCGGATGATTTAGGCTGAGATTTGGTTTTTTTCTTGGTTTTGGTTGTTACCTGTTTAGCTTTTTCTGCTTTGATGCGTTCTAGGAGTTTTTCGGCGGGTTCGTCGTTGGGGTCTTGGGGGACAAGTTGACCTGTAAAGGCTTGTTTTAAGATGCTTTGGCGGAGTCTTTCAGCGCGTTTGATGTTGGTGTCTACGGTTTTTTCGAGTTGGTCTGTAACAGAGAAAATAAGTTCAAGTTCTTCAACAATTTTGCTTTGTTCTGCCCAAGAAGGCAAAGGAACAGCTAAATCAGATAAAATTTCTACATTAATATTCTTTTGTGCGGTTGCAGGTGCATAACGCTCTAAATTTTCTTTAGCAGTTCTAATAAAAAATTCAATCCAGTTGATCTCACAATTATTAGAATTTGAGATAAAGCCTACTATACTATCAGGAAAACAGGCATCAAATCCTAATATAGCTGTTTCTGCAATATTGGCGGCGATGGTAATACAAAGTGTTCCTTTACTCCATAAACGACTTTGCTTTAAACCTTCTTCGCTATAAGTTTGGGTATAACCATGAATTACACCGTTAGCACTTCTAACATCTCCTGTTTGAATAAACGGATATTGACCACCATATAATTTTGGATCGTTTCTAGGACGATGTTTTGATTTTCCTCTATTTAATTCACCAAGTTGAGGAAGTGTCGCCCACACCCACCCATCAGGTAACTCAGGTAACTCAGAGGTATCAGGTGCAACAGGTTCTTTATATTTCAGCTTCCAACTATCATCCTTGGGAGTTTTACCCTGTGCTTGCATTTTCGCCAATTGTTCAGCTTCCCACTTCTCCCGACGCTGCTTGAGGATGCGTTCAAGTAACACTGAAGCGGGTTCTAATTCCCCTTGATGTGCTGTGCGCCATTCCTTAGTTAAATTTCCTTCCACTAACGCACCGCACGGGTTTGACGATTGCGTGTATCAACATAAAACCCTGATTGAATAGTGCTACCCTGTTCAGTAATTTGGGTGCGGATGCGGTAAACTTCATACCCCACATTTACCCCATCAGCTACCGCCCGTTCATGGGGATATTCCATCACTAAGTTCTGATTAAAAAAACCAAATGTTTGCAGAGATGGAGTAGCAGTTAAGCCAATCAGAAAAGCATCAAAATATTCTAAAACTTGTCGCCAAATATTATAAATTGAACGGTGACATTCATCAGTAATAATAAAATCAAAAGTTTCTAAAGGAATTTTTGAGTTATAAACTACATCCTTAGTTTGTTGGTTTTCCTCTTCCCCACCAAACAAAGATGCTTGCTCATTTTCTGCCTCAAATTCAGCTTCCCCCCGCAACATGGAATAAAGTCGCTGAATTGTGGTAATACAAACTTTGTTCACTGGATCTATGGTATTGGAAGTCAACAACTGCACATTATAAAGTTCTGTAAACTTCCTTCCATCATCAGGAGTGACATACTGTTTAAACTCTTTTTCGGTTTGTTCTCCTAAGTTCTTTCTATCCACCAAAAATAAAACTCGTTTCGCCCCGGCTATTTTAATCAGCCAATAAATAAAACTCACAGACGTGTAGGTTTTACCAACCCCCGTCGCCATCTGTATTAAGGCTCTAGGGCGATTTTGTTTTAAAGAATCAAATAACCCAGCAATGGCTTCTTTTTGACATTCCCGTAAATCCTCTGTGTCAATTTGCGGTAACAATTGCAACCGTCCTCTGAGGGTGTCAGATTGTCCTAACCATGCTTGTAATGTTTCTGGTTTGTGGAAACTAAACACCTTTCTAGAACAAAAATCAGGGTCACGGTTATCTGTAAAACAGGTTTCTACCCCCGTGCTTTCGTAGAGGAAGGGTAAAGGTTTGCGGTGACAGTTTAATTTTGGGGGAAGCTGAAATGAATATTTATCAGATTGATTTTCTACACCACTGAGAGTTGTACCTACTTTTTTCGCTTCAATTACACCCGCAGCTTTGCGGTTAATAATTAGCAGGTAATCAGCAAACCCTGACTTGAGGGGATATTCCCGCACAGCAATACCCAAAGCCGCACTGAGATTGATTTGTTTATAGTCTTGAATAATCCAACCTGCATCGGTGAGTAGTTGGTCAATTTTGACTCTGGCTTGTTCCTCTGGGGTCATGACTGATTTATTATGCGGGTATATAAATTTTCATGCCTTTTGAGGTAAAAATGCAACTAAATGAGGGTTATTCCCCACTCCCTACTCCCCACTCCCCACTCCCTGTTCGGCTTTAAGCTGATGTTCGACAAAATTTTGTTCTCGTAAGATTTTATAGAGATTAATATTGTGTTCTAGTAAACAGGCGTGTCCACTGTCAGGTAATACAGCTAACTTGGGGTTAGGTAAAATACTTAGCAAGCGTCTGGCTTCGTTGACTGAGGGTAAGAGGCGATCGCCAGCACCAGCAATCAGCAAAACTGCTTGAGTGAGTTGGCGTAATTGCGCTTCAGTCACACTAAATTCGTTCAGTAGAGACAATCGCCAGTTAACTGTAGCTGGGGGTACAGAACGCATCGTTTTCAGCAGTTCATGGCGCAGGTGGCGGGGAATACGTGCCAAGGATGCTAAAAAGGGTAATAACCCTAGTGCGCCCAGATCATACAAATATTCTGGAACAAAGTAAGTAAATTGGGATGTCCAAGCCAACCAAGGGCGCAGCTGAAAAGCTGATGCTGGGTTAATTAAGATAATTCGCTTAAATAACTGTGGCGATTGGGTTGCTACTTTCATCGCCAAACAACCCCCAAAGGACTCGCCACACAGGTAAACTGGTCTGTGTGAGCTTTTTTCTAATTCGGCATGGATCAAGTCTAAGACGTTGTTGCTTAACTCGTCCCAGGTGGTGAGGTCTTGTCTGGGAATCGCCAAACACCGGACATCAAAGCCAACCTCTAAGCCCGCAGTTTGCGATCGCAATAATTCACCAGTTCCATCTAACCCTGGTAAATACACAAACAACGGATACTCTATTTGGACTCGGTTAGGAGTCAGGAAACACGGCTTTAGCTCAACTTTTGGCATTGTAAAATATAAATTCAATTTTTTGGTTTTATGATAAAATCGTATCGTCTGTAGTAAAAACTACCATTAAATAATAAAAATTATAAATCATTCATAAAATTCTTTCCCATTTCACTTGGCGGTCTTGGCGGTTCGATCATCTATGTTCATAACTCATCTATGATTACTACATAAATTAAATAGTTAACATTAACTGAATAAATGATCAGCCTGTGAAGGATAGACCAATCAATTTAAGAATACTCCTGAAAAAACTATTGGTAATGCTTACGAGAAACATCCTCTAAAAACGGAACAGCATTAAATATATCCGTGAAATTATTCCACCCTTTAATAACAACCTTGCGCTAGTAAACTAGCAACTTCATCGTGACAATTTTCAGTTAGTTCATTCACAACATTTTTCGCTTGTTTGCCATGATATTTCTGTTGATGTTGTGGTGTAATCCAATAAGGGCGACCAACTAACACAGCCACCCGATTATATAGAACCAAGGGATGTAAACCTGGTTGATTAAACAGAGGTTCTGAAGGGTCGAATAAACTTAATAGTCGCAGAGGTAAACCATGAGCATTGATTTCTTGTAGGGAGGCGATCGCAATTGGTAAAATTGCTAAATCCTCGACATTAGACCGCAAAGCTAAATGAGCAAAACCTCTGTGAAATTTACCAACTTCATTTGGTTTGGTAGCTGTCACCATTGGCCGAGTTCCTTCAGGGAAAACACCCACCATCTGCTGTGACTGTAAAATTATCTGTGACTGTTCAAAAAAACTTTGCTGGCGACTGGGTGTATCCTCTAAGGGAAAGCATCCCAATTGTCCCGTGACAATTTCCCGCATCAGTGGTACTTGTCCCATATAGTGATGACAAGCAAAGCGAATTGGTCTGGATAACGCCGACATCAAAACCAGTGCATCCATAAAGCTACGGTGATTGCTGACTACCAGAACACTACCATTCCTGGGAATGCGATCTTCGTGATAGCGGAAAATTTGCGTTGATAACGCCGCTAGGAAATAGCGAGAAATATCCAGGGGACTATTTGGAGTCATGGGTAATTAATATATTTTTGGAAAAATATAGCCGATGTTCTTGACTTAATTTTTACATTTCTGTATTGATACTAAAGTAGTCTTAAGGCAGAAAAAATTTATCCATAAAGGTAGCTACATTTTCAAAATTTAGACTGATGTATTCACCGTCACCATTAATATGATAGCAATCATGAGAAATGTTTATGAGTAGATAAATTATGTCTTGTGAGTAGAGACTACCCGGATTTATCCACATGAATCAAAAATTATGATCATCAGAAATTTGCTAATATTAAATTATGGTTTGTCAAACAAGTAGTAATATTATATGATTGCCTGCATCTAGCTGTAAAAGTAAGATAGAAACCGTTTTAATAATTTATTTTTTTATTCTGTATGAATTTAGTAGATAAAACCGAAAAAAGATTTGCATTGACAACACCCCTATATTATGTAAATGATGTTCCTCACGTTGGCAGTGCTTACACAACAATAGCAGCAGATGTAGTGGCGCGGTTTCACAGGCTGTTAGGGCATGAGGTATTGCTGATTACAGGTACAGATGAACACGGGCAAAAAATTCAGCGTTCAGCAGAGAGTTTAGGGAAACCGCCACAAGAATTTTGCGATCAAATTGTGCCTAGCTTTATCAAGTTATGGCAGTTATTAAATATTCAATATGACCGCTTTAGTCGAACTACCGCATCCCGTCATGAAGCCATCGTCAAAGAATTTTTCATGCGAGTTTGGGAAAAAGGCGACATCTACCAAGGTAAACAGAAAGGCTGGTACTGCGTATCTTGTGAAGAATTTAAGGAAGAACGAGACCTATTAGAGGGAAAGCGTTGCCCTATTCATACTAACAAAGAAGTTGAGTGGCGAGACGAGCAAAACTACTTTTTCAGTTTATCTAAATATCAAACTCAACTGGAAGAATTTTACCAGTCTCGACCAGATTTTATCCAACCAGAAAGCCGGCGGAATGAAGTCTTGAGCTTTGTCAGCCAAGGTTTACAAGATTTTTCCATTTCGCGGGTAAATCTAGACTGGGGTTTCCGGGTACCAGTTGATTCCCAGCATACCCTTTATGTCTGGTTTGATGCTTTGCTTGCTTATGTCACCGCATTACTAGAAGCAGATGCAGAACCAACTTTAGCCAACGCCTTAGAAACTTGGTGGCCAATTAACCTACATCTCATTGGTAAAGATATCCTCAGATTTCATGCAGTTTATTGGCCAGCCATGCTGATGTCGGCTGGTTTACCCCTACCAGATCAAGTATTTGGACATGGTTTTTTAACTAAAGATGGTCAAAAAAATGGGTAAGTCCCTGGGTAATACCCTCGATCCCATCGGGCTAGTTGAAAGTTATGGTAGTGATGCAGTTCGTTATTACTTCCTTAAGGAAATCGAATTTGGCAAAGATGGCGATTTTAATGAAGTTAGATTCATTAATGTTTTAAATGCAGATTTGGCTAATGACTTAGGTAATTTGTTAAATCGCACCTTAAACATGGTGAAGAAATACTGTAGTAATGATGGACTAACAATTGGAAATGAAGCCATTAATGACGAAAATCCTTTAAAAGCGATTGGTTTAGGTCTAGGAGAGCAGGTAAAGCAATCATATCAAGCTCTAGCTTTCAACCAAGCCTGCGAAGCTACCCTGTTGCTGGTACGAACCTGCAATAAATTTATTGATGAGCAAGCCCCTTGGTCATTATATAAACAAGGAAAGCAGCAGGAAGTGGAAACAGTCCTGTACGCAGTTCTAGAATCTGTTAGACTAGCAGCTTATCTTCTTTCCCCAGTAATTCCGAATATCAGTAACGCTATTTATCTGCAACTGGGCTTTGGAATTGACTTTAATGATCAAGTAAAAACTTCCATGCTTGCTCCTTTTGCTACCCATGCACAATGGGGGTTATTAAGCAGTGAACAATCATTGGGTAAACCACTACCCGTCTTTAAGCGCATAGAAATTCCCAAAAACGATTAGTCTTTTTAATTTTTCATCATTTTTCGATTCTGTTCAATTTGTTAATTTTGTCAAAAAACTGATCGGGGCTGAACTTACTTAGCTCCGAAACCTTATCATAAGCTGTTCTAGCATAACATCTCAAAAACTACGTATCAAATATAACAAGCATAATAATGAGGTATGACAACAATGTTGAATAATCTAGAAAGTGATTCCATCTTTACGCCGGAACAAGTCTTAGAAAATCGAGGTCGTGTAGCTATATTCATTGATGGTTCTAATCTGTTTTATGCAGCGTTACAACTGGGAATCGAAATTGACTATACGAAGCTACTATGCCGATTGACTGGCGGTTCTAGGCTCTTGCGTTCTTTCTTTTATACTGGTGTAGACCGCACAAACGAAAAGCAACAAGGGTTTCTGTTGTGGATGCGTCGCAATGGCTACCGAGTCATCGCGAAGGATTTAGTACAGTTACCTGATGGCTCGAAAAAAGCCAACCTGGATGTAGAAATTGCCGTAGATATGATGGCTTTGGTAGATTCTTATGATACCGCAGTTTTAGTCAGTGGTGATGGGGATTTGGCTTATGCTGTCAATTCAGTCAGCTATCGTGGTGTGCGCGTAGAGGTGGTTAGCTTGCGCTCCATGACCAGTGATAGTTTAATCAATGTGAGCGATCGCTATATTGATTTAGAAGCCATCAAGGAAGATATCCAAAAAAACCCGCGTCAAAGCTATCCATATCGGCCTCTATCCAGCATGGGTTTTCTGAAAGATATCAGAGAGGCTGATCAACAGTTAGAAATCCAAGATTAATGAATTATCAAAAAGGTAGGCATAAAAAGAGAGTAAATAGTGGAAAAAAAGGGACAAAATCAACAAGATTTCCCACGATTATTTTCATCACTATCTCTCAATTCTTTACAACTAAAAGCAAATTGGTTTTACCTACCTTTAACTTTTTTATTGGTACTTGGATTAGTTGGTTGTGGGGGTAAATCTCCCACAACTTCGCAATCAGATAATGCTGATTCATCTCCCAAAGAAAGCAATTTAACCTTTTTTGTATGTCACTTTAGAACAAGCAGATGAAGTAGGAAGACCTGTTTGGAAAGTTCGGTCTAAGAAGGCGATATACACTCAAGAAAAACAAATTGGGCAGGCAGAAAAACCCGTTGGTGAACTGTACCAAGATGGCAAACCAATTTACCAAATACAAGCAGAAAAAGCAGATATTGAACAGGATGGTCAAAAGCTATTTCTCAAAGGCAAGATCCTGGCTACAGACCCTGTAAATGGGATTGTATTGCAAGGTAATGAATTAGAGTGGTTGCCTCAAGAAGATTTATTAATTGTCCGTAACCAAATCAATGGGACTCATAAACAACTAAAAGCAGTAGCGCAAGAAGCACGAGTTAAAACCCGCGAACAGCGCATAGAATTTTCTGGTGGTGTAATCGCTAATTCCGTTGATCCCCAAATGCAAATGCGAAGTGAAAATTTAACTTGGCGAATTAAAGAAGAAATATTAACGAGCGATCGCCCCATCCAAATTGACCGCTACAACAACAATAAAATTACTGACAGTGGTAAGGGAGATGCTGCCGAAGTCAACTTAAAAACTAAAATCGCTACTATCAAAAAAAATGCCCAGTTAAATTTAGTAGACCCACCCACGCAAATAGTTAGTAACTCTATGACCTGGGACATGAACGCAGAAACGGTGAAGACAAATTCCCCGATCTCTGTTGTCCAGCGTGCTGAAAATGTGACTGTCACCGCCAATAAAGGCGAAATGAAAATACAGCAAAAAATTGTCAATTTAACAGGTAATGTCACCGCTATAGGTCAACGTCGTCAGTCCCTCAAATCTAATAAACTCATCTGGTATCTAGACAAGAAATTATTAGAAGCGCAGGGGAACGTTATTTATCGTCAAATTGACCCTCCCATAAATTTTACAGGTGAAACGGCCGTTGGTAATCTGCAAACAGAAGACATTGTGGTTAAAAGTGGTACATCTGGCCGCAGAGTAGTCACTGAAATTATTCCTCAAGATGCAGGAATTCAGAATTAATGAGCAGGAGAAGTATGATTTGTTTAATTACGAATTAAGAATTACGAATTAGTCTTAATTCTTGCCTAACAAAATTTCGTTACGACTAGCCGCACCCAATTGAGGCGAGAAATATTTAGGAGAGTGGGGAGTAATGGATGGGGGAGTATTGGGAGCGACTTCTAACTGTTTTACCAGAGCTTGTAATAGCTGATCTTGATTAGTGCGGAAAGCTGAGATTTGGGGGCCACGGTTAATAATAGCAAACCACACCAAACCGCGATCGCGTGTGGGGATGACTCCAGCTAAAGCGCTTACCTCCCGCAAAGTACCAGTTTTCATCACAGTAGCATGAGGCATATTTCTATATTGCATTGTTCCGCGACGGTCAAATCCAGAGGTAGGAAACAAATCAGCGACATTAATTTGATGGGTGGCGGCTTCCCGTTGAATCGCTATTAACATCGCACAAGCGGCTCTGGGAGAAATGCGATTGTCTACTCCTAATCCTGAACCATTAATTAACTGAATTTCTGCCTCCGGTACGCCAGCGAATTTAGCCGCTTGCAATTGCATCACAGCCGCGCCTCCTACTGATTCCGCCAAGATTTCTGCCATGACGTTGTTACTGAAAACGTTCATTTCCTTAATTAATTGCTGCAAAGGTAAAGAACGGTGACGCACCACTAAGGTTTGTTGGGGATTTGCTTGGGTTGCTAATTTCACACTACCCGCAATCACAACTTGAGGCTTGGCTGTCCCCTTCGGCATGATTGAATATATATAATTTGCCGGACGAGTCCAAGTGGTGTAATTCAGTGCTTGCTTGAGCATCTGCCCAGCTAATATGGGATTGGGTTCAAAATTCATGGCGAAATTGCCGCTTATTAGCAAATTTCCCTTTACTTGCTTAATACCCATTTTATTCAGAGTATTACCCAGAGCGATCGCTTCTTCCCAAACAAACATCGGATCACCACCGCCAGTAATCACCAAATCACCCTGTAATACGCCGTTAACTATTGGCCCTGTAGCGCTGATTAAAGTTTCAAATTGGTGGTCTGGCCCCCAAGTTTTCAAAGCAACTAGAGAAGTAGCAATCTTAGTTAAAGAAGCCGCAGGTAAAGGTGTTGTACCTTGATGATTCGCCATCAACATTGGCCCCGACTGCATCCAAATTCCTTGACTCTCGGCTAAGTTTTCCGCTACCAGCTTCGAGGAAATCAGTTCTTGCAAATATTGTTGAACTGTAGTGGAACCGGCTGGATTTGGATCAGGAGCCAGAACCAAGCCAGGACTACTTTGCCAAGCTAATGCCTGTAAGGCTTCTTTAGGCTTAATTTGTACCCCAGCCATTTCCAGCCACAGAGAAACTAAACCTGAACCCAATAATTCCAGCATACTTTATTCCTCTAAATTGTTTCCTGTGCTAATATACAGCCCTTTTGAGCAGAATCAGCAGGATGCGTTGCGCGGCACAAGAACTCACCATTTTAATGAGTAGGGGCGGGTTTACCAATATCCCCATTCATGATGAATAATATCCATGAACCCGCCTCTAATGCGTTATGCGGTACTCACTTCCTTTCTGGATGTGCCTTTTCTTCAATAGAGGGAGTACCCATCTGGTTAATTAATGCAATCATTTGATACAAACGACCTAAATCACGTTGGTTAAAGTACAACACCAAGCGTGGTAGTTCTGCTGTTTCATCTTGGTTTTCTTGAGGTAAAGCCTGACTTTTGGCAATTTTTCCTTTCACCAGGATATCGCTAAAGTTAGCATTTAACTTTTCTACCTCAGCATCTGATAAATCGGCTGACAGACGAATCACCAATTGCTCACCTACGTAGCGGCTAGAGTGATAAACTTGGTAAAAACTGGTAATCGCATTACAAGCTACTTCCAGGTTATCTGTCACTGTATAAAGGCTGGGGTCTTCCGGACTCACCAGACCTTTTTGCACCAATTGTTGATTAATATATTCGCTCCAAGACTGCCAATAATCGCCACCTGGATGATCAATTAAAACTACAGGAACAGGGCCAAATTTACCCGTCTGGCTTAAGGTCATACACTCAAAAGCTTCATCTTGAGTGCCAAAACCTCCCGGAAATAAGGCCACAGCATCACTTTCTTTGAGGAGAAACAGTTTGCGGGTGAAAAAATATTTAAAATGAATCAGCTTAGGATCACCCTCAATAAATGGGTTCGCTTGCTGCTCAAAGGGTAACTGAATATTTAAGCCAAAAGAATTATCTCGCCCAGCGCCTTCGTTTCCAGCCTGCATGATACCGCCGCCGCCGCCTGTCATCACCATGAATCCTAACTGACAAACAGTGCGAGCAAACTCAAGGGCCATCTGATACTCTGGTGTTGCTGGTGATAAACGCGCCGAACCAAAGATAGTTATTTTGCGGACGTGTCGATAATCATAAAATAGCTGGAAACCTCGCTCCATATCTGCTAAGGCAGAGGACAAGATTTTCCAATCAAGGCGTTCAATTTCACTCTCAGCTAGACGCACTATAGTAGCCAATGCCTGCTGAATCAGTTGCCGATTTTTTAAGGTTGGTAAACGATCAAATAGTTCAGCGATATCCGCCTGAAGAGTCTCTAATGTGTCAAACGACGCAGATGAGGTCATGAGAACTGTCGCCACAATGGCATTACATTTTACCTGATTTTGGAATGCAGTTGACAACCGCTTCAAGCAGTCGTTATTTGATACTCCATAGTTTTATTAAAAAGTACCTTTGGTTCAAAATTCGCCAAGGCACTGGTCAATATTTTAATCGACATATAGCAATATGCTTTGATTTAGTGAATTTACTGGCGTGGTCAGGAAAAACTCATGAGGGAACGGGGGACAGGAAAGACCGCATAGATGTGTAGTGACGGCTACGCCAACAAAAATAAAATAGGAGTCAGGAGTTCGAGAGCGCACTCAGTCGTTAAACAAACGCCATCCTGCTCCAGTAGTAGCAGCACATTTTTAGCAGTAGTTCTTTGCAACTATTTACCAGAAAAAAAAAGATTTTTGGAGACGCGAAAACTCGCGTCTCGCAAACTTCTTAACAAAGATTTACCTAAATCTAAAGCAAATAGAAGCCTCAAAATGATTTTGATATCAATTGAGTTTCAAAGATATTTTTCCAACGTGTTAGCTAATGTAGTTTTAGGTACGGCACCGACTACCATATCGACCTTTTGCCCACCTTTAAAAATCATTAACGTGGGAATGCTGCGGATACCGTACTGACTAGCAACTTGAGGGTTCTCATCTGTGTTGACTTTCACCACTTTGATTTGACCTTCATACTGACCGGCGATTTCCTCTACAACAGGAGCTACCATGCGGCAAGGACCGCACCAGGGGGCCCAGAAGTCAACTAAAACTGGTACATCGCTTTCGAGTACTTCTTGCTTAAAACTAGAATCCGTAACTTGTTCGGCTGCTGTCATGCCTAAAAACCTTTGCCAATTATATTTCTGAGTTTGGTGAAAATTCTACCATAGCAAAAACAGCTGCCCAGAAGTCAAAAATGTACATTTGCAACGAAACTAAAGAAATTATGGACAAACATAAGGAACCGCCCAGACAATAGTCCGGGCGGAGTGTGGTGTGAGGAGTGAACGGAAACATCTGTCTCCGCTATCTCTATTGTAAGCGACATATCGGATTTTTCCAGAGATTGTTTAAGAGTCTGGAAAAAAATTTTTGAAGAATTTGAGTTTGGGCATGGGGAACAGTAAATATTTTATTTCTTATTACTGATTCCCTACGCCCTATTCCAATTTTCTTTATTTACCCATGCCTAATTGTTGGGCTTTTTGGTATACTTTACCTTCAGTTAGTAGGGAAGGAGCAATTACAACTTCAACTTTCTGCATTTCTTTGATGTTTTTGGCTCCTAATGTCCCCATGCTAGTTTTTAAGGCTCCCACAAGGTTATGAGTACCATCATCCAGTCCGGCAGGACCGATGAGTATTTGCTCTAGACTCCCAGTTGTACCAACGCTAATGCGAGTTCCACGAGGCAGCACTGGGCTAGGAGTTGCCATTCCCCAATGATAGCCCCTGCCTGGAGCTTCGGCGGCTCTAGCAAAGGGAGAACCAATCATCACTCCATCGGCACCGCAGGCGATGCATTTACAAATGTCGCCACCGGTAATTAAACCGCCATCGGCAATGATGGGAATGTAGTTACCAGTTTCCTGATAATAATCATCTCTGGCGGCGGCACAATCTGCGATCGCTGTTGCTTGGGGTATACCCACACCCAAAACGCCACGAGAAGTACAAGCCGCACCAGGGCCAATTCCCACTAATACCGCCGCCGCTCCAGCTTTCAACAAATTCAACGTGACTTCATAGGTAACGCAGTTCCCCAACGCCACGGGAATGGGCATAGAACGGCAAAACTCCGCCAAATCTAGGGTAACTATCGAATCTGGCGATAAATGTGCCGTAGAGACTACCGTAGCCTGCACAAAAAACAAATCTGCCCCAGCTTTTGCCACTACCTCACCATATTTACTGGCTGCGGCTGGGGTAGCACTCACCGCCGCTATACCACCTTGTTGTTTAATTTCCTGAATACGTTTTTCAATTAATTCCGGCTTTATGGGTTCAGCATAGAGTTCTTGCATTAAGGAAACAAATTCACTTTTCCCTACAGAGGCAATCCGATCTAAAATTGGCTCTGGGTCAGCATAGCGAGTTTGAATACCTTCTAAGTTGATGACTCCTAATGCTCCTAACTGTGAAAGTTTGACAGCCATCTTCACATCAACCACGCCATCCATTGCACTGGCAATTATGGGGATTTCTCGCTCAATATTGCCAATAGTCCACTTTGTATCTGCCAGACTCGGATCGAGTGTTCTGCTACCAGGGACTAGAGCAATTTCATCAATTCCATAAGCTCTACGAGCTGTTTTTCCCCGCCCAAGTTGAATTTCCACGCTTTAACTTTGCTCAAATCTGTTTAAGCTAGGGTATCAAATTGTGAGGGGATTTGGAGCGTTTTTTTTGACTGTCACTACTAATTTTTAGAGCAAGTCCTAAGTTGACAATTTCATAGACAAAACTATACTTATATTGACAAAAATCAATATATATTTTAGGAAAAAATCAACTACTTGATATATAATACGGTGATATCAAGTATTGAATTGAGACTATTGCCGACGCGAAAACCAAGCAATGATGGTGGTAGTCTTTTTCAGAAACTTAATTGGAACACAATCGCGTCTGGCTAAGGCGTGAAAGTCTACTGAGGGATAACTGCTCCCATGCTCCCGTTGAAGTAGAAAGTAAAGTCTAGTTTTGTCTAGGTTTTATATAGCAGAAATAGAGGGAACAGTCAAAACTCTCACCATTAAACGCACACCATTGGGTGAGTTGTTCATGGTTGTAGTTGTTGATGAAGGTGGTCAAGCCGAAGTTGAAGTCAAGACAGGTAAAATCGCTGGCTTTGACTTTGGTTTAAAAACATTTCTCACTTGCTCCGATGGCACAAAAGTTGAATCTCCCCAATTTTTCAAACAATCGCTTCATCTGATTAAAAAAGCTCACAGACACCACTGTGCAAAGTCCAAAGGGTCGGCTAATCGTGAAAGAGCTAGAAAGAATCTGGTACGCAGGTATGAAGATATTTCTCACAAAAGACGCGATTGGTTTTGGAAATTAGCACATGAGTTAACTGACCGAAAAACGAGACGCAAGCCCCTGACTTTAGGCATGGGGAGAAGGCGGTAAGAACTTTTAAGTTCCGTCAAACGATTGCGTGGCTTTAGCCACAGTGTTAAAATAGATTAGCGAGAAAACAAGTAGGAATAACCTTCAGCGCATTGAAGTATCCTAGTACGGAGCAATCCCGGCAACGGACATATCCGACTCGATTCGGAATAGTTAAAGGGCGAATAATGGCAGGATATGGAGCGTTCATCTTTAAAATATGAAGGACTCAGAAAGTATGCGCGAATGAGAGCAAAAGCTCTTTGAGTGAGTAGAGGGATACTTGAATGTCCCGTTGTCGCCTTTTTCAGGTGGGCAAGAATCCCCCGGCTTTAGACGTGGGGAGGTTCAAACATAAAAATTAATTTTTTCCCAAAAAATGTGTTTAAGGCGTTTCTAGCTCCAGTTCTAGAGTAAAGCGCTCATTGAGCAAAGGCATGAAGGCATACACGGAGTTATAGCAATATGTTAAAGTTGACTTAGTTCAAAATTCAAAGTCAATCCCACTAACCCATGCTACTATCCTGGTAGGGCAAAAAAATGGATTGATCCCTTGGTTTAAATCAAGATAAAACCTAAAGTTGTTTTTCCAAACAGCGAAAGACTGCCGCTGACTAAGGCTAAAGAAAGTATAAACTCCCATGAGCGATCAAAATCCCTACGAGAAACTTGGGGTATCAGAAGATGCTAGCTTCGATGAAATTCAGGATGCTCGTAATCGCCAATTGGAGCAATACAATGGCGATGCCAAGAGTCTAGAACTCATTGAAGTAGCTTACGATGCGATTTTAATGGATCGCCTACGGATGCGCCAGGAAGGTAAAATTAAAGTACCTGAACGGATCAGGTTTCCCGAATTGCGAGTGCAATTACCTGCAAAAGACAGTCCCACCCCTCGCGAGCAGTCGCCTGCATGGCTGCAAAGAATGCTCGATCAACCCTCGCCTACAGATATACTGTTACCTGGCGCGTGGTATTTGGGTTTAAGTGCCATTAGTGTATTTACTCAAGCGGCCGGCGATCAGATTTTACAGTTGGCTTTAGTAGTAGGTATAGGAATCAGTATTTACTTCCTCAAACGTAAGGAAGGGAAGTTTGGTAGAGCAGTTTTATTGACGCTGATTGGTTTAATTGTTGGTTTAATTGTCGGAGGGCTACTTGCTAGCTGGCTGTTGCCGCAAATAAACTTGGTTCAGTTCACATCTGAGCAGTTCTCTACAGTATTCACATTTATATTGTTGTGGCTCATTAGCAGTTTTCTACGTTAAGCCGATGAGTTGTGTTGGGATTGGGGATTGATTAATAGACATTTGCTGAGAAAGAATATAGAGACGTGATATGTCACGTCTCTACAAGGGTTTTGCAAAAAGCATATTTAAATTGGCTCAATGTTTGATGGTAATAGATAACTTGGTTTGATCGTTTGTCTATGAGCCATCTTGTTCAGAGCAGCCGCTCTTAGCCAATTTTTACTGACTGAGATTCGAGAATAAGTTTGACAACTGTACTCAAATCCTGAACAATTAAGTCGGGTTGGTAAATTTCTAATTGAGTGCGATCACGAATCCCAGACTCCACAGCCATCACCTTAATACCGTATTTTTTCGCAGCAGCAATATCAGCTTCAGTATCCCCAACCATCCAAGTATCGGATGCAGGGGGAAGTTCTGCTAAAGCCCGTTCCATCAACAAAGGCTTATCTTGAATGTCACTCGTTTTAACATAGTCGTTTTTCAGGCAATAACAGCGATTTTCTGGAAAAAAACTGCCTAAGTCGTATTTTTGAAAGGCATAATCTAGTTCCCTGACTCGACGCATTGTCATCACAGCCAAATCAATTCCAGCCTGTTGAATTTTTAACAGTCCCTCTACAGCACCTGGTATGAGGCGGTCATACTCAAAATAAGTGTCTGTGTGTACTGTTTGTCGGCGCAACTGGGCAAATTCTTGTGCTTGGGTAGCATCCAAACCAGAGTTTAAGGCAATTTGTCTTTCAGGGACGCGCGATCGCTTGAATTGCCAAAATTCGGCTTTGGTAAGTTGTTGCACAGATTGTTCGGGATAGCGGATTTTCTGCAAACAATATTGATAAACACGGTAATACCGTTCAGATACATCAATAATCGGGCCGTCGAAGTCAGTAATTAATCTTAGCATCGGCGGAAATTGTGAATTTTTATGACAATTATCTCATTTCTTGACTCATTAGTTATCGCAACGTACCGCGTTTGATTTGTTCACTTTCAATGGCCTGAAATAAAGCGCGAAAATTACCTTCCCCAAAACCTTTAGCCTGGTAACGGCGCTCAATAAACTCAAAGAAAAAAGTCGGTTGTCGAAAAATGGGCTGAGTAAAGATTTGTAGTAATACTGCATCTTGAGCATCTTCTTTCCAGTCCACCAAAATTTCTTGCTGGGCGATCGCCTCAAGTTCTAGCATTGATAAAGGGAATCCTGGGCGCTGTTTAATCTGTGAGTAGTAGCTTTGGGGAACCGAGAGTAAAGATAAACCACGGGCGCGAAATTGAGCGATCGCACTGATAAGATTAGGTGTCCCCAAAGCGATGTGTTGAATTCCTGGCCCCCGATTCACATCCAGAAACTCTTGAATTTGGGAATTGGGCGAAGCTGGTTCATTAATCGGTAATTGTACGCTACCGTTACGGGAAACCATAACTTGGCTATATAAAGCAGAACGGTCGGTTTGAATTTTAAAACTTTGCTGGGGTTGAAAATCGAGAATTTTTGCGTACCAAGCAACAGCAGACTCTAATTCACCCACAGCCACATTCACCACTATGTGATCTATACCAGTAAAAGTATAATCTGTTGTTTGTGGTGCATCATCCCCTGATCTGGAAATTAACGTATGAGACAACCCACCCCAAGCGGCTATTTTACCACACTTGCGAGAGACATCACCAAACGCCTGTGACTGAATGGGTTGAATGACAGTAGCGCCGTGAGTTTGAGCGAGTGCGATCGCACCTTCCACATCTTCCAAAGCAAAAGCCACATCTGCTACCCCTGGTGGATGTTGGCGCAGAAACTCAGCCACTGGACTCGTAGGTAATAAAGCTGAAGACAGCAAAAAGCGAACAATACCGTTGCTCACTACTTCCGTACAAGTGTGAACCGAACCGATGCGACTGTCTACTGCTGTAAACCCCAGGTGGTGTACAAACCAATCCCGCCAGACTTTGGCATCTTCAACATAGAAATGAACGTGATCAATTTTCATAAATCCTGAGAATCCAGCACAACAGCTTACCTATCTGTAGTTTTTGTCTTTTTTGCTAGATTATCAAGTATTTCCTGATTAATCATACACCACTATGGATACTCTGAGAATTTAACGTAAAGTAATTTGCCATGCTTTCCCTGTTTGTTTCAGGTTAAAAGATTTACACGACTGTAAAAATTTAAGAAAATTACCATTCAACTTTAAAGATTTGATTTGTTCTGTTATAGGTTTACCATAGCGGTGACTAAATTCCACACCCAATGGGCTAATATCAATGTAGCTGGTAGGAGATTTGATAGTTAACTCTTGAAGAATATCCTTGAGTGCTTTTTCCAAATCTGCTGGGGAATTAATCCTAGATAATAAAGGAGACTGATTATTACTACTTAATGAAGCATCTTCCTTCTCATTTATAAGTGGCGACTGATTAATTTGAAATAGTGTTATGTATATTTCAGATGATGTATCGACTTGGTGAACCGCAAATTCAGCCGGATAGTTAATAAAAATATCCCTCGCTCTTTTACCAGGTAAATGCTGAGAAACTACTTGACTGATAGTAAAATTATATTTATCTTTAAAAATCTTAGAAAGAGCGGAAAGTTTAACCCAATAAATTTTATTTTGTTTTTGCTCTGCTTGGATTAACTGTTTAATTTGCTGAAGAAAAATTTCAATTGTGGGAATCTCAGGAGTAGCTTTGGGAAATTGTGTGATGGGTTTTCCTGTAGAGCTATTCAATACTATCAGGACTTCTTCTTTCTTCATAGCCTGATAAACTATTAATCCATTTTGCTGAAGCTGGTTGCACAGATTGGTCATCACTTTATCTGACGAACAAACTATAACTTCTTTAGCATGGTTGTAACGTTCATGAACTGACGAACCCAAGGCGATCATTTTACCATCAGCATTATCTTTACCGACAGGAACGTGAATCAATTCGTATCCACGCTGATGTAATTCTACATCTCGTTTACCCATTTTAGACCAATTAGCAAAGGCAATCTTAACTTGCAGGGGATAGCTAGAAACTGTGGTTAAAAACTTCTCCATTTTAGCGTTGAGTTGTAAATTTTCTGCATCTAGCAGTAGAATAGCGATCGCTGGAGGAGAAAAAGAGCTTTTATTATTTTCCGATACTTGTACAGTCTGTTCGTCATTTGACATAATTCATGCATTACATTAGGATAGCCTGGTTTAGACCATCATCAAGGATGGTTAGTGACAGTGTATTATTATATCTAATTAAAAACAACTGATAACCGTAAAACTGCCTACAGGAAACACTTTAAATTTACCTAAATTATGGGACTAAGTATCGAAATTAAATTAATTTAAACTGCAATTGTAATGTTAAAAATGATTAAGACTGACACAAGAAAAGAGTTTAATTAAGATTGTCAAAAATATATTCGCGGGTACGATAATCAATAGGGTTAGTAAAGATTTTTTGTGTAGTTCCAAATTCAACCATTTCACCAATCCGATTTTCATTACCATGAAAAAAAGCTGTGAAATCAGATAATCTTGTAACTTGCTGCAAGTTGTGACTAATAATGACCATTGTCAATTCTGAACGAAAACGCAAACTTTGGATTAAACTTTCAACTTTCATGCTAGCAGTATGATCAAGAGCAAAACAAGGCTCATCCATGAGAATAATTTGTGGCTTGACTGCTAAAGCACGAGCAATGCAGAGTCGCTGTTGTTGACCGCCAGAAAGGTCTAAAGCCGACTTGTGCAATTTATTTTTTACTTCATCCCAAAGATCAGCATCTTTAATAGCAGATTCAACAATCACGTCTAATTCTGCTTTCGGATGCCACCCGACTATTTTAACTCCATAAGCCACATTATCGTAAACGCTCATCGGAAAAAGATTCGGCTTGGGGAGTACCATGCTAATTTGGCGGCGTAGGCGATTTAAGTTAACACGACGCTCATAAATATTTTGATTAAAAAATTCTACCCTCCCCTCGATTTGCGCTTTTGGTTCTAATTCAATCATGCGATTGAGACATTTAATAAAAGTAGACTTTCCGCAACCACTAGGGCCAATAATAGCAGTTACTTTGCTCTGGTAAATATCCATTGATATATTTTCAAATATCTTTTTGGTATTGTAAAAAAAACTGAGATTTTTGACTTTGATAGCTGGAATTAGTTGAGTCATGCTAAAGAATTAGGCAATAAATATTTACGAAAAAGCAGTAAAATTAAGTAGTAATATGTCGTGATTTCTCAGCCAATATGGACTTGTTATAGTTGCAAATAAAGAAGGCTAGGATTCATTCATTGATAGTTACCCAGCAGTATTTAGTGGATATTTGTATCAAAATCAATACTTGTGTTGGCATTAAAGGTAATTGCTTATTTTCAAAATAAACACAATAGATTATATTGATTAAATCAAATTAAAATGCAGCAAATAACATTACAGTATTTTTTAAATCACCTAACCAATTCAAATGGAAATAATAGATATATGCCTTAAATGATCACCGGATTATCTCATGATTTAAGATTGCTATCAGGTAAATAGCGGTTTTGTAGGCTTTGTCCTATAGACTCTAGTAAATTTGCTGAATCCTTGTGAGTAGCGCCAGGCTACACTAAGGCTACCTTTGTAGTCTAAACATTACTAGCCCAAATGTCGAGATCCAAATATACTGGGTATGCACCAGTGATACCAGTTTTAGTCTACTCTAATTACTGATTTGACAAAATCTGATCATTGTTATTAGAGATATTTCTCAAGAAACATTGATATATTCTCGCGTCTATAGATGCAATAGATTTTTCAAAAAATTTTAATATTTTGTAAATAACTAGTAAAAAGTTGCGAATAAATTATAGAAAAAATATCTTACTTATCTCTAAAACAGCTAAAAAATGCTTTCCGGGAACACCAAAATAAATTACCCAAAAAAGTTTGGGTGAATTGCACTACCGTAACCCACCCTAAAAATTTGAGATTTTTTTATTTGTCAGTCCCTAGGACGTATTTTCAAAGTCTAGAAGTAGGTTGGGTTAAGCGCAGCGCCACCTGTACGAAGCAAACCAAATATTGGGTAAAGTTGGGTTTCCCAAAACCTCAAACCAACCTACATTTACGTCTAATTTTGGGTTTGAAAACAGTCCCTAGCCAAAACGTCCTGAAACATAGTCATGGGTTCGGGAATCTAGAGGGTTGTTAAATATCTGATTTGTCACACCAAATTCAACCATTTGACCAATACGACTTTCATCGGTGCTGAAAAAAGCTGTGAAATCTGAAACACGAGTGGCTTGCTGCATATTGTGAGTCACAATAGCAATGGTTAATTCAGAGCGCAAACTATGGATTAGTTCCTCAATTTTCATTGTGGCGATGGGGTCCAGAGCCGAACAAGGTTCATCCATCAGCAGTACTTTTGGTTTGACGGCTAAAGCACGAGCAATGCAAAGTCGTTGTTGCTGACCGCCAGAAAGACTTAAAGCTGATTTATTTAGCTTATCTTTAACTTCATCCCACAGAGCAGCTCCTTTCAAGGCAGATTCCACGACTGCATCTAATTCTGTTTGCGAACATTTACCAGCTATTCTCATACCATAAGCAATATTTTCGTAAATGCTCATGGGAAAAGGATTTGGTTTTTGGAAGACCATACCAATTTGGCGGCGTAGTCGATTTAAGTTGATGCGGGGGTCATAAATATTTTGACCAAAAAACTCTACACGTCCTTCTACTTTCACCGAACTTTCTAATTCGCCAATACGATTAAGACTCTTGATTAAGGTGGATTTACCACAACCACTAGGACCGATAAGTGCAGTTACTTGATTTTGATAAATATCTAATGAAACCTTTTCAATTGCTTTGGTGCTGCTGTAGTAAAAGCTGAGATTTTTGACTTGAATCGCTGTTGTTAATGTGTTCATTTTTTAGAGAAATTTGTCATCAAAAGTTTCAATATTTGATTTTTTACTTAATTTTCATTTTACGAGTCACTAAGCGAGAGATAATACTGACACATAAAACTAAGCCAAGTAGGACTATAGAAGTAGTCCAGACTAATTGATGTTTTTCCGGGTCGGGGTCGTTGTAGAGGTTGAAAATTAATACTGGTAAGGAAGCGGTTGGGCTGAGTAATCCTGTTGACCAATTTAGACTAAACAAAGCGGTAAAAATTAGGGGTGCTGTTTCCCCAGCTGCACGGGCGACGGCTAAGAGAATACCTGTGGTAATTCCAGGAATGGCAGTTGTAACTACGATGCGAAAAGTAGTTTGAAAGCGAGTACCTCCTAAAGCTGCGGAGGCGAGACGTTGGTCTATGGGGACGAGTTTTAAAGCTTCTTCGGTTGTGAGGACGATTACGGGTAGCATGATTGTAGCTAAGGCAAAGCCCCCAGCGATCGCACTAAATTTTTTAGTTACTAAAACAATGACACCGTAAGCGAATACACCCACAATAATGGAAGGAACACCAGTGAGAATATTAGTGATAAAGCGTACAAAATTAGCTACTGGGTGAGTACGTCCAAATTCTGCTAAAAATATCCCCGTTAATATACCCACGGGAACACTTAATATAGCGGCAATGGTAACAATTGTTGCTGTTCCTAAAATAGCATTACCAAATCCAAAATCAATTACAGGATTGACAAACATTTCTAGCTTTAGTCCAGATATTCCCCGTGCGATAATTTCCCACAAAATGGATAATAAAGGAATTAAAGCTACAACCGTTAATCCCAAGGCGATCGCATTCATTAAATAAGTAAATAGCTGCCTTGATTTTGGTAAAGGGCTGAATAATTCAGTAGTTAAAGATTGCTCTATTTCCGACTTTTGATAACCATCCATATTTATTAATATTGTGATTTCAATTTACTGATAATGTCTTAGCGATTTTTCTTACCAACCAACTGTATCAGAAGAACAGCACCAATATTCACCGCCAGAGTCACTGCAAACAAAACTAATCCCAGATAAGTTAAAGCCCCGATGTGTAATCCTGGGTTGGCTTCGGCAAATTCATTAGCTATGACAGAAGGGATTGTGTAAGCTGGATCTAATAAAGAAGCACTGATTTGAGCAGAATTACCAATCACCATAGTCACAGCCATTGTTTCGCCCAAAGCTCTTCCTAAAGCCAGCATTGTGGCGCTGACAATTCCTGAAAATCCAGCAGGTAGCAACACTCGAAAAATTGTTTCCCAACGGGTACTACCCAAAGCCATAGATGCACTACGTAATTCTTTAGGAATTGCTAATAACACCTCACGGCTAATTGCTGCTATTGTGGGCAGAATCATAATTGCTAGGATAATTCCCGCAGTTAACATATTTGTCCCAAAAGGGTCTGTCGTATTAAATAGTGGTATCCAACTAAAATATTTGGCTATCCACTTTTGTAAGGGTTCTAAAACTGGAATAAAAATAAAAATTCCCCATAAACCAACAATTACACTGGGAATTGCGGCAATTAACTGAACCACAAATGCTAGAGTTGTTTGTATAGAAACTGGGACAAAATTTTCACTAGTAACCAATGCAACTGCTAAACCTACAGGGAAAGCAAAAATAATTGCGATCGCACTACTTACCAAAGTTCCATATATATAAGGTAAAGCACCGAAAATCTCATTATTTACATCCCAATTTTGCCCCCATAAAAACTTTATCCCAAACTTAGCAATAGCTGGTCGAGCTTCTTGAAAAACAATCCAACTCATCACAAATAGCACCGCCACAGTCATCCCGGCAAAAGTATAGACGAGCCATGTAAATCCTTGGTCAAACCAACCTTTTATGCCATCCTTAGCTATCAATTCAATATTTTCATCATTTAGAGGCAATGAATTATTGTAGGGTGAATTAGATAAATTTTTCATAAAAAATCGCAAAACTTAGACTATTTTGGCTGAATAGGGTGAACAAATAGCCCACCCTGCTTAAAAAAGAATTACAATGGTAAATTATGGTTTAACAGTACTATTCACTGTCTGCAATACCCGATTTGCCACTGCGGGGGGAATTGCCGTATAGTTCATTTCATCATTTAATTTTTGACCATCGGTCAACACCCAATTAATCCATTTTTTGACAGCATTAGCTTTAGCAGCATTAGGATACTGTCTATAAACCATCATCCAGGTGAGACCCACGATAGGATAACCTTGTGCTGGATCTCCTTCAAAAACACGGTAGTTATCAGGAAAATTCACAGATGCTAAAGCTGCGTTTGCAGACTGCAAAGAAGGAGCCACAAATTCTCCTGACTTATTTTGCAACTGTGCTGATTTGAGTTTGTTTTGGCTAGCGTAGGAATATTCCACATAACCAATAGAGCCAGGAGTCCGAGCGACTAAAGCAGCTACACCTGGATTACCCTTACCTTTGAGGACATTGGGTAAAGTCCATTTGGGAGCAGTACCAGTTCCGACTCTACCCTTGAAATAAGAGCTAATTGCACTCAAATGGTTGGTAAAAATGAAAGTTGTACCGCTACCATCAGCACGAACAGCAAATCTAATTGCTTGGTTGGGTAGATTTACACCAGGATTATCAGCTTTAATCTTCGGATCATTCCAGTTGGTAATTTGACCAGAAAAAATACCTGGTAAAGTAGTACGAGATAATCTGAGATTATTCACACCGGGCAGATTATAAACCACAGAAACAGCACCACCTGCTGTAGGGACTAAAATCACACCATTCTTGACTTTAGCTATATCCCCGTCTGTCATAGCAGCATCACTACCACCAAAGTCAACGGTTCCAGCAATCGTTTGACGAATACCACCACCACTACCAATTGCTTGGTAGTTAATTCTCATATCTGGAAATTTCTTTCTGACTTCACGAGCGTATCTTTCGTACAAAGGCGCTGGAAAAGTGGCTCCTGCACCATTGAGAGTTTGAGCTTGAGCTTTGCCAGGCGCTGTATAAATAGAACCAAGTGCAACAGCCGTTGTTAGCACTGAAGTAGTAAATGCTCGTTGCAAAATGGTGGTTGAAAAACTCATAATACCTCTATTCTTCAGGATGGATTTCGGTTTTATTTACAACCTTAGATAAGTTAATTTATACAAGGTTAATTTTTGCTTAAGCTTAACTTAATCACAGTTTAAGTTATTATTAAAAAACCTTTTGCCTTGGCAAAAAGTTAAATTAAATATCCAATTGAGTTTTCCGGAATTTTTAGTAATTAGGGCTTGCTGAATAAAGCCAAAAGCTAGATAAATAAAGGGCTTCGGGGTCAGAAAATAGGGATAAGGTGGAAGGAAAAAGGGTAGAATAAGTAAAAACCTTTGCATTAAGATGCGTTAAGATGTATCGAAAAGCGCAGAAACAAGACACGCCTTCAGAAAGCTTTGAACTGCCCTTTGGGGGAAAACTAGTACCGCAAGGCGGAAGTCAAAAGTCAAAAGTCAAAAGTCAAAAGTCTGACTTTATAGGCTTTTGATTGATTTTAAATGGTTGTCCTATTTACGCCGAACTGTACTAGCCTCAGATAACCGTTGGGTAGTCTTGGCGACAATAATACCTTGGTCAGAGTTTGAAGCAGAATACGCAGCCATATTTACAGAACAAATAGGCGCACCAGCCAAAACATTTAGGATGGCATTGGGAGCGTTAATAATTAAAGAGAAACTAGGAACAAGTGATAGAGAAACAGTGGAGCAAATCAGGGATAACCCCTATTTACAATACTTTATAGGAATGTCAGCCTACAGTAACAAACCGCCATTTGACTCTTCAATGCTGGTTCACTTTCCAGAAAGAATAGATATAAATTTAGTCAACAAAATCAATCAAGAAATTGTCAAACAGGTGTTAGAAAAAAAAGAGGAGGAGGAAGTAAAATCAAAAAAGTCAGAATCCGAGGATTCAAAAAGTGAACCGACCAATAGGGGAAAATTAATATTAGATGCCAGTTGTGCGCCATCTGAGGTTATATGAAAATAAAAAACGGAGTATAGAAGACCGGATTGTCAGTTTAAGTCAGCCACATATTCGTCCAATAGTCCGTGGTAAAGCCAGAACCAACGTAGAATTTGGAGCAAAGTTTTCCGCCTGTTGCTTTGATGGCTATGTATTTTTAGACCACATCAGTTGGGATAATTTTAATGAATCAGGGGATCTAAAATCACAGGTTGAAGCCTACAAAAATTACACTGGATATTATCCTGAATCTGTTCATGTAGATAAAATTTATCGGACACGGGAAAATCGCGCTTGGTGTAAAGAAAGAGGAATTAGAATCAGTGGTCCACCACTAGGTATACCACCTAAAAATGTCAGTCCTGAAAAAAAGAAACAAGCTTTAGAAGATGAACGGATTCGTAACTCTATTGAAGGTAAATTTGGACAGGGTAAACGCAGATTTAGCCTGGGTAGAGTTATGGCTCAACTGCCTCATACTTCTTTAACTTCTATTGCCCTAACTTTTTTAGTCATGAATCTTTCCACCCTGTTATTACGGCTTTTTTGGGGATTTTTATGTCAATTTTTCAAAATTACGTCTTTTCCCCCGGTTCATATTAATAAAATTGATGACTTAGGGAGTTTTAGACAACGAAAACTTATCTTTATTCCTGCCTGACTACCCACTCAATTCTCCTCAAGTTTTTTCTCGACTTTTTCAGCAAGCCCTAATTACTGGACTTTAGACTAAAAGCACAAATCACGGAATAACGAACCACACCAGACGCAGAGGACACAGAGTTAAGAGGGCTTAAGAGGGTTTTTGCGTAAGTCCTGTCTTTAAATGAATATCCTGATAATTCACTTTCGACAAATTCCGAATCTGCTAAAGTCGATACCAATGATTGTGCTAATTTTATACTTAAAGGTACTCTAGAGGGCTTTATGTTGCTCAAAAAACGTTGGGTAGTAGAGCGCACTTTTGGTTGGCTGATGGGGTGTCGGCGATTAGTTCGAGATTATGAGTTATTGCCCGAAACATCGGAAACCTTTATTTACCTTGCCATGAACCGGATCATGGTGAGGCGATTGGCATAGAATTTGACCCCTCAAAACTTTTCAAACACCCTCTAAGCCTAGTTTAAATTACCAAAGCAACTTTTTATCTATGTGCCGTTTACTTGCCTACCTGGGTGCGCCTGTAACCTTAGAGGATATTCTGTATAAACCTGAACATTCCTTAATAGTTCAGAGTTACCAACCGCGTGAAATGACTTCTGGAGTTGTGAATGCAGATGGCTTTGGCGTAGGTTGGTATCATAGTCAAAAAAGTACAGACCCCTTTACGTACCGAAATACAGTACCTATTTGGAATGACTTAAATCTACCTCAAATTAGCCGTTATGTAGAATCTAAATGTGTACTTGCTTATGTTCGCAGTGCTACACCTGGACAGGCTTTAGATTTTGCTAATTGTCAGCCGTTTAATTATCAACAACAGCTATTTATTCACAATGGATATATTGATAACTTTCGCAAAAAATTACACAGAAAAATCCGCAGTATATTAACTCCTGATTTTTACGAACAAATTAATGGTAGTACTGATTCAGAACACATCTTTGCACTGCTACTTTCCCAAAGCCAAATCAATAAACATCGACCTCCAGAAGATGCTTTACGCGATACATTACTAACTTTACTAGAAATGGCAAAAAGCCATCAAGTCAAAGTTTCCGCCAATATAGTCTTCAGTGATGGAAATCGTTTAATTGCTTCGCGTTTTTCTACCAATGCGCCTCCTCCGTCGCTATATTGGCTAAAGAATCATCAAAATTTTCCTAAATCTGTAATTATTGCGTCTGAACCGTTATTTACTGGTAATTGGACTGCTTGTCCAGAAAATAGCATTATCAGTGTGGGAGAAGACTGTGATATCCAGATTAAACCAATCTAGTGTCAAAGAGACTCTTGTTCGCGATTTGTTTGAATGTCGTCTGAAAACCTTGAAGCTGTTTGAGGATATGGATGAATCTACATTTTGTAGTCAGGCTCATCCTGAGTTTAGTCCGGTTGGTTGGCATTTAGGACATATTGCCTTTACTGAGTCTTTATGGTTATTAGAACACAGTGGGGGTTTGCCTTGTTCGTTTCCCCAATACAGAAAACTATTTGCGGCTGATGGTTTACCTAAATCACAACGTGTGCTGTTACCTAATATACACGAAACTCATGATTACCTGGACGCGGTGAGAAAAGAAGTTTTACAACGTCTAGAATTTGTTGATATTGAACAAGAAGAAGCTCTTTGGCGCTTTTTGATTCAGCACGAAAGCCAACACTGCGAAATTATTAGCTTTGTGCTGGAATTGATGAAGTGGGAACAGGGGAAGACAGAAGAGGTGGGAGAAAATATTAGTTATACGTCTCCCATCAATAATATTACGGAGATGATTTTCATCCCGGCTGGTGAATTTGAACAGGGAAGTAATGATACAGATGCTCTGGATAATGAGCGCCCTGCACATAAGGTGTATTTAGAGAGTTATTATATTGACCGTTATCCGGTGACTTGTGGACAGTATCGGCTGTTTATGGAGGCTGGAGGCTACCAAAATTCTCAATGGTGGTCGGAAGCGGGATGGGAATGGCGACAAACTCAGAAGGTGATTAAACCGCTTTACTGGTCTGGGGAGCGCAATTGGGATAATCATCCGGTTTGTGGTGTGAGTTGGTATGAGGCGCAAGCATATTCGCGATTTGTGGGGAAGCGGCTACCTACGGAAGCTGAGTGGGAAAAAGCTGCTAGTTGGGATGCAAATTCTGGTTGTCGGCGCATCTATCCTTGGGGGGATAAATCACCAAGTTCGGAAAATTGTAATTGCGATCGCCTCATTGGTCATACTACACCAGTAAATACCTATCCCGCCGGACAAAGTGCCTATGGTTTATACGATACTCTCGGTAATGTCTGGGAGTGGACTGGTTCCTGGTTTGATGGTTACCAGGGTTTCCAGAGTTACCCTTACGTCGGTTATTCTCAAGTTTATTTTGACAACAAGCACCGGGTTTTAAAAGGCGGGAGTTGGGCTACACGTCATTGGGGACTGCGTGCTAGTTTTCGCAATTGGTATGATCCCGGCGTGTACCAAATTTTCGCCGGTTTTCGCTGTGCTGCTAGTGAAGTGTTGACTGCTGAGTAAAAAATCATTCGTATCCGTTTTTATGAGAAAATCCTTAAAGAAGCCGTAAAAGCTTGATCAATCTGGCTCAGGCGTGATGTTATGACCTATGGCTATGTGTTTCACTTGCTTGAGTCCAGGTTTGCTTTCAAAAGGAATCTCATATACCCATTCGGCAAAAGAAGGCTACAGATGCTCTTTTTCTGAATGAGGAATTGGTATCGTACACAATGGAGGTTGAATGTCAATATCTAAAGCTGCTAGCAGCAATGTTGCTTCCCCAAAAAGCATTGAAGAGCGCTTGCAGATCCAACGTTTGGTTCCAGAAACGGAAGTAGTTACATATAATGCTGGAACTGATGTAATTCGGGGATTAACTCAAACATCTAAAACGCTTCCCACTCACTACTTTTATGATGATCGTGGCTCTGAGTTATTTGAGCAAATCTGTGAATTACCAGAATATTATCTGACACGCACAGAAACATCGATTTTACAGCAGTATGCTGGTGAAATTGCCAGAATAACTGGTCCTTGTGAATTGGTGGAACTTGGTAGTGGTAGCTCTACGAAAACCAGAATTATCCTAGATGCTTACCAGCAGCTAGGCTACCCCATGCTATATGTACCCATTGATGTGAGTGCGGGGATATTAGAAAGTAGTGCTAGGCAGTTATTAGCAGATTATCCTTCTTTAAAAGTTCATGCACTTGCGGGAACATACGAGTTAGCCTTGGCAAAAATCTTGCCCTCAGAATTACCAAGTCGGATAATTGGTTTTATTGGCAGCACTTTGGGTAATCTCAAACCTCAAGAGTGTGAGATTTTTCTGTCTCAAATTACTAATGCTCTGGAAGTAGGGGAGTATTTCTTGTTGGGGATAGATTTACAAAAGCCAAAACATATCTTGGAACCTGCATATGATGATAGCCAAGGTGTGACGGCGGCTTTTAACTTGAATATGTTAGAGCATTTAAATCGGCGATTTGCGGGTAATTTTGACACGACGCAGTTTGAACACTGGTCGTTTTATAACGAAACTGAACATCAAATTGAGTCGTATTTACGCAGTTTGCGATCGCAATCTGTAGAATTACGCGCTCTCAACCTGACGGTTAATTTTGCTCTGGGGGAAACTATCCACACGGAAATTTCTCGCAAATTTGACCTCAAAATTATTCAAGAGCAACTCACCGCCGGGGGTTTAGTACCTCTGAATGTGTGGACTGATCCTAATCAGTGGTTTGGTTTGTTGCTTTGTCAACGACAAGGATAAAGAGCCAGAGGGGCAGGGGGCAGGGAGCAGGGGGGAGTTAGAAATTACTTTAAACTTCCGGTTACTTAACAACCTTTCCTCTTCTCCCCTGCATCTTTTTCTGTAACTTTGCCAAAGGATACAAAAAAATGTCCCAATTTTTGCCAAGATAATAGTATTATTTTCCAAAAATTTTATTGGCAATAATCGGCATGAGTGAAAAACTAATAGAAAGCAACGGGAAAGGGTTCCTGGTTCTACTTTTGCCAATCTCGTTTTTGATTATTTTCCTGGTTGCTACCTGGAGAATTTTACTGGTAATCCTGATGCTGGTGATTGGTTTCAAAGTTTTGCAACAATATCAATGGCAAAAGTGGTGTCAGCAAGTTAATCCGGTTTTCCATGAGATGATTCGGGAAACTCAAGGCAAGATTACGCCAATGGATTTGGCAATTACGGGCAATTTTTCGGGGACAACGGCAAAACGCTATTTAGATGCTAAGGCTACTGAGTTCGGTGCGAGTATCCAAAACTCACAAGAAGGGGGTGAGGTTTATTACTTTATGACTGCCAGTATTCTTGGCGATATCCTTGATAGTAGTGAACCGGCGAAAGAGCTACCATCTCAACCAGTTAGTAAAACTGCGCGAGCATCGCTTTTAGCACCACCGGAACCCCAGCCAGTGAAGTCAGAACCGGAAACTGAAGCACCACCGCCAGAAACCCATCAGGAAGTTAAGCGATCGCTCGAACAGCAGTTATTGTTTGGTTCTCTGATCCAATCTGAACTAGCCAAGCGGCTAAACGTTTATTCCAGCACGGTTTACAAACGCCGCAATGATCCGGATTTTCCAGAGTGGTGTCGTTACAAAGACCCTGATGGTATCGCCTGGAAATACTCGGAAAAAACTAAGGAGTTTTTCCCACTGGAGTAAGAGCAAGTCCTAAGTTGACAATTTCATAGACAAAACTATACTTATATTGACAAAAATCAATATATATTTTAGGAAAAAATCAACTACTTGATATATAATACGGTGATATCAAGTATTGAATTGAGACTATTGCCGACGCGAAAACCAAGCAATGATGGTGGTAGTCTTTTTCAGAAACTTAATTGGAACACAATCGCGTCTGGCTAAGGCGTGAAAGTCTACTGAGGGATAACTGCTCCCATGCTCCCGTTGAAGTAGAAAGTAAAGTCTAGTTTTGTCTAGGTTTTATATAGCAGGAAAGTTAACCAAGAGCAAAGGGAGTTATTTTGTCTCAAACTCCCCCTTGCTCCCTGCTCCCTGCTCCCTTACTTTTTTTCACACGTACCTACGGCTTCGGTGATGGAATTTAACTTATTTTTTTCCAGGTATAAAAGCAAACCTTCGAGAATGCGGCGTACCATCATCGGCCCTTGGTAGATCCAGCCGGTATATACTTGAATTAGACTGGCACCAGCCGTGATTTTTTCCCAAGCGTCTTCTGGGGTAAAAATGCCACCAACGCCGATAATGGGGATTTTTCCTTGGGTTTGCTGCCAAATAAACCGGATGACTTCAGTGGAGCGATCGCGTACTGGCGCACCGCTAATTCCGCCGGCTTCATCCAGGGGTGATTTGCCGGTTTGTTTAATTACCTGAGTTTTTAATCCATCACGGCGGATGGTGGTGTTGGTGGCAATAATTCCGGCTAGTTGGTAAGTTTTGGCTAAAGCAATAATGTCAGCGATCGCCTCCCATTCTAAATCTGGGGCAATCTTGACAAATATCGGTTTTTGTGCTGGGTTTTCCTGGTGTAATAAATCCAAGATAGCACTGAGCATAGAAGCATCTTGGAGCGATCGCAACCCTGGAGTATTGGGAGAAGAGACATTCACTACAAAATAGTCGCCCAACTCTTTGAGTAAACGAAAACTGTTAAGATAATCTCCTGCGGCAGCCTCTAATGGTGTAACCTTAGATTTACCCAAATTTATCCCTATGGGTATAGAGCAGGCTAACTCTTGTCGGTCTTGTGCTAACCTTGCAGCCATTGCGGCAGCTCCGCTATTATTAAAACCCATACGATTGAGAGCAGCTTGATCCAATGGTAAACGAAATAACCGGGGGCGCGGGTTTCCTGGTTGTGCTACAAAGGTGACAGTTCCTAATTCGGCAAAGCCAAAACCCAGGCTAGACCAAATGTTAGCAGCAATTCCATCTTTATCAAAACCGGCTGCTAGCCCTAAAGGATTAGGGAAGTTTAGCCCAAACAAATTTTGTCCCAGGCGTGGATCTTTCAGACACAAAGAATGCTGGAGACGTTGATTTACCCAATGAGCAGAAGGGTTGCTGGTTTGTGATAGCCAGCTTAAACTCCGAATTGTCTGCTGATGTAACCACTCTGGATCTGTTTTGAGAAAATTGAATAATAGTGGACTAATTGCAACTTGATAGATATCCATGTAAATTTACCCAGAAGTTACAGTAATTATCCGTAGTTATCTGAATTCAGGATCTTTTTCTGGGCATCTTAATATATTACAAGCTAAGTTGATCAATAATTCAGATGGGGCAACCACAAAAATCTTTCACTGACGAACAACAGATTGTAGCCTTGAACAACGTCCTCCAAAGCTTGAGAGAAGAGGATGATATTAACATTCTAATTTCAACTACTATTTCCTATATCCAAAAACAGTTTGACTATAGTGTGATTTGGATTGCAGTTTACGATCGCCATAAGCACACATTATGTGGCAAAGGTGGCGTTATACCTGATAAAAACACAAATTTTTTATATAAACAGGTTGTGCTTAATCCCGGCGACATATTAGAGCAAGTCGTTATTGAACAAGGACCATTAGGGGTAGTAGATTTACGTAACGAACCCCGTGCCGCAATATGGCAAGAATTTGGCAAAAAATTTAACATCCAAGGCACGATTTTTTGGCCAATTCGCCATAAAAATCGGTTTTTAGGTTTACTATTACTCGGTTCACAACGTTGGGGTTACTTATTACCAGGAGACTCCAAGACAAGATTGACAATAGTTCTAGGGACACTAGGAGCAATACTGTATCAAAAAGAGATAGATTTACAGAAACAGCAAACTAAACAGCCTAATGAACCATTATTAAAATTACTAGAAAATTTACGTGTCCTTGATAATCTAGATCAAAGGCTGAAAGCAGTCGTAGAAGCAACTCATGCATTTGTCGCTCCCAGTCGGACAAATATTTATTGGTTTGAGCGACAAGGGCGTTACTTTTGGTGTCGGATGAGCAATCATCTGGCGAATATGGGGCGTAATTCTCCCGATTCCACACAAGCAGCCGGAATGACGGTGCTGGAGTTGAGCGAATTGTATTATGCTTTGTCAGTGAATGAAATTGTGTGGATTGGTGATGCACGTAGTTCTCTCAAAAGCCATTTTACGGCCAAATTGTTACAACGCTTGCGGGTGCGATCGCTATTAGCAGCACCAATTATCTGGAAAAAGGATCTACTCGGTTTTCTGGCTGTAGAAGGTAATGAACCACGAATTTGGGCAGAAGCGGATCAAAATTTTGTCCAAGGTGCGGCGGGGCTAATTTCTTTGGTTGCTCCTATCGACAGCATGGAAACCACCATTCAACAAATTCAAGATGATACGCAGCTGACTAGTCAAGTTGCCCAAGCTATTTATAACAAAGATGATTTAAACGAAACTTTGTCCACCTGTGCGACACAAGTTTTGCAGCGACTAGCTGCTACCCGCTTTTTAGTATTACAATACGAATTTGATCAGAATAATTATCAAATTATCTACCAAAGCCAACCTCATAAACGCCGACTTTTGACATTCAATTTCCATAATCTCGTAGAAGTGGATAGTTCTTTATTGAAATCTGCTACCAGTGCAGTAGAAGTGGAGAAATTGGATGAAGATCTGCGGTTTTTTAACTGGCGAAATTCTCTGCTAGAAAATGGTGTGCGATCGCTGTTAATTTGTAATTGTACTCAAGGTCATGCACCAAAAGTGCTGCTACTGATCACTCACGAAACTTATCGCACTTGGTCAACCTTAGAAAAACAACTGCTGTGGGTTGTGAGTCAACAAATTGGTGTGATTGTCCAGCAATGGCAACTGCGAAGTGATAATGAGCGCCAACAAAAGGTATTGTATAGTATTCAGCAATGTTTGCGGATTCTCGAACAAAGCGACCCCAGTCAAACAGACGCAACCGCCGCTAAGGATTTAGAAAGAACTGTTCTCGAACAAATCGCATCTATTCTCGGCTGTCCCTTGGTACTGATGTTATCTTGGTCTTCTGGTGAAACCGATGCAGAAATTATAGTCAAGCCAATTGCTGATGATCAATTTGCAATTGTTGCGGATGCACAAGTAACTATTGAGTATGAAGCTCTCATCCAGTGGGCGCTTTCCCAAAATGGTTATCTGAATTTTGCCGTAGAGCATTTACCACCGGCAACCAGAGCATGGTTGAATGGTCCAGGAATTGGTCAAATTTTAATCATCGCATTACGTACTGCTGCTATTTATGAACCCACAGCCGTAGTGGTGATAGCAGACTCTAAGGAACGTCAATGGTTACAGCTAAGTCTCGATGCGACACAAACGCTGCTGAATCAATTCGCGTGGTCACGTCGTCAACAGCGAATTACCCAACTTTTAGAGTCTAGGAACCTGGAATTACAACAACTCAATTGGTATAAACATAGTCGTCTTGAGGAAATTCAAAGAACCACAGCGCTGTTACTCAGACAAATACATGATTTGGGTATTCCTAGTCATGATCTGACTCGGACACGTTACCAGTTACTATTGCAGCAGTTAGACCAGACAACCGCCTCCATGACTGGATTGCTCAAACAGGAACAATGGCATTTACATAAGAGTGGGGAGACTATGCCCATTTCTAGTTTACTCAAGCGATCGCTCGAACGAGTAGAAACTTTATTTCAGCAACACAAGTTATGGGTGAGTGTGCATGGTTTAGGACAATCGGGTGCAGAACAAGAATCAGTTAATAATTCTTCATTCCTGCAAGGAATTCACACCTCAAGCTATCCTTCCCCAATGGCGATCGCTGGTGATATTGTCAAATTTGAATTAGTCCTGCATCAATTATTAGTATTTGCCTGTCACCGTTCTCAAAGGGGAGGCAGAATTGATATCTGGTGTCGCCGTTCAGATGAGCAATTATTAGAATTATCCATTACAGATAATGGCATCATTGAAACACAGCTACTGGCAGAGTTAGATCAAAATACACCCAAGGATGTCTTAGCGCTCTCGGTTCTCGACCAACCTCCCGGCTTACATCTGCTGATTTGCCAAAACCTCATGCAGCAGCTAGGAGGAGAATTGCATATTTATCAGTTACCCGATAGTCGGGTAGTCAGCCGTTTAATTTTGCCGTTAGCTGTCAAAAATTATTAGGAAATTATTTTTAATCTATCCTCCCTTGATCGCAAACTCGTTATAATAATTTTCCATTGCTTTCAAAAATCCCACTCACATCTCCACGGTATTCATCATGGGACGAGTTCGTTCTAAATCAGACCTACCCACAAAAATTTGTCCGGTATGTCAACGTCCCTTCACTTGGCGCAAGAAATGGCAAGATTGTTGGGACGAGGTGAAATACTGCTCAGAACGTTGCCGTCGTCGGCGTTCTGAGACTAAAAATTAAAGGAACTGGATGTACGGGCGGGTTGAGTCATATTGTGGGGTTGGGCATCCTGCCGTGGGGTGGGCATCCTGCCCGCCTTCCCCAGTAAAAAGGTTTTTCATAACCAATACTCATTTTATGGTAAAACCAACTGCAATTGATACGCAAATAGCGCAAGGGTTATAGATAAATGAATTTACAGGTGCAACCTAAAGTAATTATTCATGGCGGAGCTGGTAGTTCTCTCCACGGTAAAGGCGGATTAGAATCGGTGCGCCGATCACTATATCCGGTAGTAGAGGCAGTTTATTCTCTCCTACTGTCAGGCGCAGCTGCATCTGAGGCGGTGTTGCTGGGTTGCCAAATGTTAGAAGATGACCCCCGCTTTAATGCTGGTACGGGTTCGGTACTGCAATCTGATGGTCAAATCCGCATGAGTGCTTCCTTCATGGATGGCACTTCAGGGCGTTTTAGTGGTGTAATTAATATTTCGCGGGTAAAAAATCCCATTGAGTTGGTACACTTTTTACAAAGTTCGCCAGATCGTGTACTTTCTGATTATGGTGCTGCTGAATTGGCACGGGAGTTACAAGTTCCTTTATTCAATGCTTTAACTGATTTAAGATTAAAAGAATGGATGCAAGAGCGCCAGGATAATTTTAAAAGCACAATGGCTGGTGTGGTTGCGGAACCGGAATTGGTGGAAAGCAGTAATGCTGGACGTGGCACTATCGGTGTGGTTGTTTTAGATTCATTCGGTGGGTTGGCTGTTGGTACTTCTACTGGCGGTAAAGGCTTTGAGCGCATTGGTAGAGTCAGTGATTCTGCTATGCCCGCAGGTAATTATGCTACCAGTCATGCAGCAGTTAGCTGTACTGGCATTGGGGAAGATATCATTGATGAATGTTTAGCCGCCAAGATTGTGGTGCGGGTGACTGATGGAATGTTTCTCAAAGATGCTATGCAGCGCTCGTTTACCGAAGCTAGTAAGAATCAGCGCGATTTGGGCGCGATCGCTTTAGATGCTTCTGGGGCTATATCATGGGGGAAAACTAGTGAGGTTTTACTTGCTGCTTACCACGATGGCACAAGCATTGGTGATACTTTGGAATGGAATAATGGGGATTTAGTTGGCTGTGCTTGAGTTTTAGAGAATTTTTGAAACGCAAAGGTTCGCAAAGGTTAACGCAGAGGTTCGCTGAGGGTTTTTCTGTGGGAATTGTGATTTTTGCTTCCAATGTTTCAAGCGCCGCTTTTGTAATTATCACCAGATATGCGGCGCTTTTTTACACATCATGAAGTGGTTTTATTGTCAAGTGGTTTCTTTTGCCAATCTTGTTTAACTACTTGACGACTACGGGCAATTACTAAAGAATTATCAGGTACGTCTTCGGTGACAGTTGAACCTGCTGCGACATAAACATCGTCTCCTAAAGTGACTGGTGCTACTAAAACACTATTGGAACCAGTTTTAGTGCGATCGCCTATGTGGGTAGGATGTTTTTTTACGCCGTCGTAGTTGGCAGTAATTGTACCTGCACCAATATTTACTTTAGTACCTGTGGTGGTATCACCTAAGTAGGATAAATGTGCGGCGTTAGTGCGATCGCCTAACTGAGTATTTTTTAACTCTACAAAATTACCCACTCGGCAATTAGCACCTACTACTGCATGACCACGTAAATGAGCATAAGGGCCTATTCGGCTTCCTGTCTGCACAATGCTATCTGTGACTACAGAATACTGCACTGTTACGTTTTCACCCAATTGGCTATTTTCAATTAAACTCCCAGGACCAATGCAACTCCCTGTGGCAATCGTAGTATTTCCCCGCAGGTGAGTTTGAGGTTCAATAATCACATCTGGCTGTAATTCTACTGTATCATCAATGGTGATGCTGTGAGGGTCAATCAGGGTTACACCAGCCATCATCCATTTTTCTTTGACGCGGTTTTGTAAAATTTCGTAAGCCGTTGCTAGTTGTCGGCGATCATTGATACCGAGAATTTCTTGGTAATCTTCCACATCAACAGCCATGACTTTGCCCACTTGGGTGACAGCATCGGTGAGGTAATATTCTTTCTGGGCATTATTTGCCTGTAATTGGGGCAGAACTTTCGCTAATTCCTGCCATTTAAAACAGTAAACTCCCGCGTTAATTCGACGATTTTGTCTTTGAGCCGCAGTACAATCTTTATCTTCGACGATTTGCTGTACTACATTTTCACTATTACAGAAAACGCGACCGTAGCCCTGGGGTTCAGGTAGATGTGAGGTGAGGATGGTGGCGGCGTTTTGATGTTCTTGGTGAGTTTGTAATAGGTGTTTGAGGGTTTGGGTGCGTAATAACGGTACATCGCCATTTAGTACCAGCAAATCCCCTGTGTAACCCTCAAGGTGGGGTAATAATTGCTGGATTGCATGACCTGTCCCCAGTTGTTGAGTCTGTTCGACAAACTCCAAGTTAAGGGAGTGCATGGCTGTTTTGACGACTTGGGCTTCATATCCCACAATCACCATCCGCCGTGAAGGCGAAAGCGGTTCTACACTGTTAAGAACTCTCTCAACGAGCGATCGCCCACCTAAAGAATGTAAAACTTTGGGTAGGTGTGATTTCATCCTGGTACCACGTCCCGCCGCTAGAATTGCTACAACTACCATAATTTAGCTATCAGCTATTAGTTAACTACGTTTTCGCGCTTGATATTTTGATATATTTAGGCTCAAATTATACCAGTTAATCTAACCAACACCAAAATTTCTTAGACAGAGGCTATGGAACATCGGTAGGAGATAAACTCGATAAACTGCTGTACCAGTTTGGGATTGCGCCAACCTGAATCAGTTTCTTGCTGCAGTATACATATTGCTTCTTCCAAACTAAACGGTTTTTTATAAGGTCGTTCACTAGTTAGGGCATCATAAATATCAATGATCTGAAATATTTGTGCCAGATAAGGAATATCATCCCCTTTTAATCCATCTGGATAGCCTGATCCATCCCAGCGCTCATGGTGATTGCGAATAATGGGAATGACACCCTGCATACTACGAAGTGGTAGGCAAATTTGTTCCCCTATCAAAACGTGCTGCTTCATAATTATCCAATCTTCGGGGGTGAGTTTGCCTTTTTTCAGTAACACCGCGTCGGGAATACCCACTTTGCCGATATCGTGAAGATAACCACCCCACATTAAATCTCGAATTTGGTAGCGTGAGAGATGGAGGTATTCCCCAAAAGCCTGTCCTATTTTGACTAGCCGTTCGCAGTGATCGCCTGTATTGGGATCACGACTTTCAATGGCTCTAGCAATCGAAAACAGCACTTTCTCTGCGTGGTCTAAATCTTCATTCAAGCGCTTCTGACGCACTAAGGACTTAACACGCGCTGTTAGTTCTACGTTGTCAAAAGGTTTGCTCAGAAAATCATCCGCCCCGACTTCAATTCCCCGGATGCGCGATCGCCTGTCATTTAAGGCTGTAATAAAAATTATTGGTATGAGCCTAGTATGTTCATCCTGCTTCAGCCTCTGACACACTTCAAACCCATCCATGATCGGCATCATCACATCCAGTAAAATTAAATCTGGTTGTTTTTGTTTCACCATCAGTAAAGCCGTATGACCACTTTCCGCCTCAATCACTTCGTATCCTTCCATCGACAAAAGGGCAGCAGCACTGATCCGACTCATGGTATGATCATCAACCACTAAAATTGTCGGCAATTCTGAATCAACACTGTTCACTACAGTAGAAGCTGTGGCTTGTGGAGTTATAGATATTAAAGAATCGTAACCATAAATATCACTGTTCATCCCAGCAGGTGCTATTTTTGACTTTTCTAGCAAAAGGTGTTCCTCAAATAAGTTTAAGGGATAACCTGCCAAATTTTGCAATTCTAATCCATGATTGTTGTCAATATTATTTACTTTTTTTATGGGGGGCGAACCTCCAAATTCTTCTTCAGTAGAGTTTGTATAGTTGGAACTCCATGAAATCACGATCTCACCCCACTTTTTTCAAAAAGTTAACAGTGTTGGACTGTAAATACAAGTTTTACTATTTAACTATATTACAGTTAACAATAATCGTACCTTCAGACATTGCTTCAGGATACTTGTCTAACTATAGATAGTAGTTTCATCTGCCATGAGAACACTATAGCCATTCTGAGCTAATTTGTGAAAATCGCTAATAATTAAATAATTTTATTTGTTAGTTAATAAATTTTATTTGGTAGCCTATTTAAGCATATACAAAATTTTGGCAGCTTTTATCAAAATTTTCCACCAGCTATATAAATATTAATATTTACTTCATATTTATATAATAAAAATTTCCTCTCAAATTTAGTAATTTCTAATTCCATGATAATTAATTACCCCAAATGTTAAATTAGGTTTTGTACTGAAATCACTTCACATACAATTGCCATCAAATATCATCATTTTTGCCAGCTTATCAAAATCAAAGTATTGTATTCAGAGTTGATTTTTTTTATATTTTTCAGAGAAAACCACATCATTTTTTTTATGCCCTATACAGCATTTCCTAGTCTGCTAGGTTATATTATCTGTGGTCGAATAATTCTTGTAGTACCGATTGAAATGGAAATCGCTATCTCAGAAAATACAATAAAATTTGTAGTTTAAGATACAAATTTTACATTTGGTAATCTAAATTATAAAAACTTCTAAAAATTTGCTGTAAAAGTAGCTGGTATGTGAATTACAGTTGATGCTTGCAGTCCTCAGAATCAGTATATAGTTTGATGCGGCAGCTGTGTTGTATCCTAGACCATAACAAATATCTCATAGCCGCAAAACTCGTTTGTGAGCATATTTGACTAATTTAGTAGGAACTACAAACTTCCAAAAACTTTCCTGTTTCGCTCCAAAATGGCTATGAAACAATTCACCAAACTCTTGGGAGACAAATGTAAATGAACCATCGGCTGTGATTTGTGGTATAAATTTTCTAACTCTGGCATAGCAATTTTAATGAGATATATATTTTGAGTAATTATGGATAATACCCAACTGGTTGTTTCCCCAACTTGGCTTTTTGAACATCTTCATGATCCACACATCGTCATTGTAGATTGTCGCTTTTCTCTTGCTGATCCTCAACTAGGAAAACAACAATACCAAGCAAGTCACATCGAGAATTCTTATTATTTAGATTTGAATCAGGATCTTTCCAGTCCTGTAGGTCAGCATGGCGGTAGACATCCTTTACCTAATGTCAATGATCTCGCTCACAAATTATCAGCAATTGGAGTAAATTCCCCAAACACTTTAGTTGTTGCTTATGATGATTCGCGCTTGGCTTTTGCATCTCGTCTTTGGTGGTTATTACGTTATCTAGGACATGAGCAAGTAGTTGTATTAGATGGAGGATTTACAGCATGGCAAAAAGCTGGTTATGCTGTTACCAATGTGATTTCGCTACCCAAGTCAGGTAATTTTATACCCAAAATTAGACCAGAATTGTTAGTAGATTTTGAAACTGTGAAAAGTCGCAAAGATTTACCAGAAGTAGCTTTAGTCGATTCCAGAGAAAGCGATCGCTACCGAGGAGAACGAGAACCAATAGATACAATTGCTGGTCATATTCCCGGTGCTATTAACTATCCTTGGCAAGAAATTACAAACTCTTCTGGTTATTTACTTTCCCCATCAGAGCAACGCCAACGGTGGGAGAAACTAGAAAAAACCGCAGAAATTCTAGTTTACTGTGGTTCTGGTGTAACTGCTTGTGTGAATTTACTTTCTTTGGAACTAGCCAATATTCACACAGGAAAACTTTATGCTGGTAGTTGGAGTGACTGGATTAGTTATGAGTCAAAACTGACCTAATCGCCAATTATAATTAATACTAAAAAACCAGCCATCAAAATTAATCTTCTTGTCTGTAGAATCACCAAATCTCCAGCCACTCTGTAAATTAATCTTGCTAGAGTCAGATATTTGGTAAATCAAGCTAGCATATAGCTGATGATAATAGTCATTTCGTTGTCGTTGTGTAAAGTCTGAAAACTTTAACTGGTAATTCAGACCGACTTTCAGAGGCTGTTGTAATGTATAGTTTAAAGAAACCCGCCCAGAATTGATCATCCGACTACGGCTATTTGGCTCCGCAAAATTTAGTTTAAACTCATAAAAACTATTGAGCGTTAATTGTGGAGTGAGGGGGTCTCGTCGTCCTAAAGACAGCGACAGAGAATTTTCACTTAAAAAGCGATCGCTATTCTTAGCATAGAACAACTGTTGATTACTCCAGGCAATTGTTCCATGCATTCGTGGCGATAGCTGTTGGTAAACACTCAAGTAAAATTTTGCCCGATTGTAATTATAGATGGATTGGTTGACATAACGACCCAAGCTACCATCAATTGAGCCATTCACAAAAGTCTGAGATCCCAAAGGGAAATATACAGAAGCTAGTTTCACTCCAAAAGAAATCAAACCATCTTCTATAGGGTTAACATCAGAAGAAAAAACATTGCTGGTATGATAATAACCGAAACGAGCTTGTAAATTGCCTATAGGTTTCAACTCAGGCAAAGGTTTCTCGCGCACCCGCAACCCCATTTCCTGAAACCTATCTGACTCATCAGATATTGGCTGTCTTCCCACACGCAACCGCCGTCTTAGCCTTTCTAGCCTTTCAGCTTTATCTCTCTGAGACTGATGCAAAAGTTGCTCAATTGGTATTGGGGAAAATGGTAAAAAATCCCTTGGCTGTAATTCTAGCTGGAGTGACTCATTCAGCCGTGGACTATTACCAGTATTTTCCATATCTAAATTTACAGCCAAAGCCGTATTTACCGCAATACCACAACCCTTTGTAATATTGGAAGCTAACCAAATAGAAAACAATAAATTTTTCCAATTGTGGGGTTGCATCTGATATTTAAAAGTGGTTAATTATGTCTGGCAAAATCTGACATTCTCCACAATAAATCAAACCCCCTGCAAAACATAAATTGTTATTTACTCGCATTTTCAAAATCTGCTAACGCGTAAGCAAACTCACTAAAAGCTGTTTTAATTAAAACCTCTTTCATACTTCTGTCTAGCTGAGAGTTGCGGATGAGTTCTGCTAACTCGATAAACAGCAAAGAAAACATATAACGGTCTTGGCGGTCAACTTGTTTTAAGCCAGAGAAGATAAAATCATAAAGTTCAGTCTGTCTGGCTTTGGTTTGTTCATCCCATATTTGAAAACCAAGCCGGAAAGTCTTTAAGCGGATTTCATTACTATTGTAGGACGTATCTTTGTAGCGAATTGATACGCGCTGAGGTATGTCCATAATTTTTTAGGCATGGGGACTTAATTTAAAGTACTATTCATTCGTTTCGAGATTAATCCGGATAAAAGATGATTAACATTTCTGATATTGCTGCCAAACAGTAGAAAATATCAACTGTTGTCCACCAATCCTACACGTAAAGCAACGCGTTTATACTTGCTAGCATCGTAGGGAATACCAGCGTGCATCACTTGCGAATTGTCCCAAACAACAAGATCACCAGGTTGCCATATATGAGTATAAACTGGTGTGCGCTCCAGAACAGTTTCAAACAAATCCTGCCAAAACTGTTTTGCTAAATCCAATTTATCCTCCATACCCACAGGAATTGAGGTATCTGAACCAAGATATAATCCTTTCTTGCCAGTTACCTGATGAATAGAAACAATGGGATGCCTTTTCATTGGCACATCATGTCCTGGCTGATAGTTTCTTGGTGGTAGATGATACAATGTTCTTTCACCGTCTGAAATTGCATTTTCCAAACCCTCTAAATATTACTCCTTCTGATTCTCTGCGCCTCTGCGCCTCTGCGTGAGATAACGCCCAAAATTCATCACTATTCACTACTCAAAGTGAGTATAAGAGTTTGGAAATGGTTAGTATTGACAAAATTCAATGCTGCTTCAATGCAAATAAACAATAAATATTACTAATCAATCGCTTGAGAAATTGCGATTTTACTAATTAGGGTTTTTAGTTCAAGATAAAAGCATACTGAATTCCCCATATTTTTTAGGTGAAAAACAATGGTCATACTTACAGAAAATACTCCAGCTATTAATGTCGGACGTTTGACTGTCCAAACAGTAGAAATTGCCCATAACACCACTGCTATTCGCTGTCTCGATTGGGATCGGGAGCGTTTTGATGTGGAATTTGGTTTAAGAAATGGAACAACATATAACTCTTTCTTAATTCAAGGTGAAAAAATTGCCTTAGTTGACACTTCCCATCGCAAATTTGAGGAACTATATCTTGAGATAGTTGCGGGCTTAATTGACCCCAATAAAATAGACTATTTAATTGTTAGCCACACGGAACCAGACCATAGTGGTTTAGTTAAGGATATTTTGCAGTTAGCGCCTGAGATTACTATTGTTGGTTCTAGGGTAGCAATTCAGTTTCTAGAAAATATGCTTCACCAGCCATTTAAATCGCTGCTGGTCAAAAGCGGAGAACGTTTAGATTTAGGTAATGATCACCAATTAGAATTTATATCAGCACCTAACTTACACTGGCCTGATACTATTTTGACCTACGATCACAAAACAGGTATTCTCTACACCTGCGATGTGTTTGGGATGCACTATTGTGATGACCATACCTATGATGAAAATTTCTCCATGATTGAAGAAGATTTTAAATATTACTATGATTGTCTCATGGGACCGAATGCCCGGTCTGTCTTAGCAGCTTTAAAACGGATTGCAAACTTAGAAATTAAGACAGTAGCTACAGGTCACGGACCGCTCTTAAAACATCATATTCACCAATGGTTAAACAAGTATCTAACCTGGAGTTTAGAACAAGCTAAAACAGAGATATTAGTTGCTTTGTTTTATGCTGAAGATTACGGCTATAGTGAACATTTAGCCCATCATTTGGGGCTGGGATGTAATAAAACAGGTGTAGCTGTAGAATTGATAGACCTCAATAGTGCTGAACCACAAGAAGTGAGAGAATTAGTATCTCAAGCTTCTGGTATAGTGATTGCTATGCCATCCCAATATTCAGTTACGGCTCAAGCTGCTTTAAATACTATTTTGGCGGCTGTGCATCAGAAGCAATCAATAGGTTTATTAGAGTCTGGTGGTGGAGAAGATGAGCCTGTTTATCCCTTACGGAATAAGTTTCAAGAATTAGGATTATTTGAAGCATTTCCCCCGATTTTAATTAAAGAAACTCCAGGAGAAAGAGCAGAACAATTGTGTGCAGAAGCGGGTACAGATATGGGTCAATGGTTGACGCGCGATCGGCAAAGCCGCGCCGGAGGCGATCGCACTATCAAAAAAATCAAATCCATTAACTCCGAATTAGAAAAAGCTTTAGGCAGAATTAGCACTGGATTATATATCATTACCACCAAAAAAGGTGAAATTGAAAGTGCGATGTTGGCTTCTTGGGTGACACAAGCAAGTTTAAAACCTTTAGGGGTAGCCATTGCTGTTTCTAAAGAACGCGCAATTGAATCTTTAATGAAACGAGGCGATCGCTTTGTTTTAAATGTCCTCGGAGAAGATAACTATCAAGGATTAATGAAACATTTCCTCAAGCGTTTTGCTCCCGGTGCAGACCGTTTTGAAGGAGTAAAAACTTATCCAGCAAGTAATAATTCCCCCATCCTTGCAGACGCTTTAGCCTATATGGAATGTGAAATCACCAGCCGCATGGATTGTGGCGACCATTGGGTTATTTACAGCACTGTCCAAACTGGTAGAGTCGCCAACGTCAACGCCCTGACCACAGTTCATCACCGCAAAATCGGCAATCATTACTAAATCAATTTAAGATTGAAACCCCATCCCCAATCCCCAATGATATAGCAGTCCTAAATAATTTCTGAACCTCTTCACTTCTTCACTTGGCGACCTTCTCCCTTGGCGCTAGCCTCTCCCTTTGGGAGAAGGGGAGAGGCTAGCGCCAACGCGTTCTTCTCCCTTGGCGCTAGCCTCTCCCTTTGGGAGAAGGGGAGACGCTACGCGAATGTGGTTCGTTTTTTCATGATTTTGCGTAAGTCCTGGTTAAAAGTCAAAAGTCAAAGAGTATTAATATCCATTCCCAACTGAGGAGAATATTATGACCGTTGTTACATTCAGTCGCCCCAGAGATGTACAAGTGGCAAATATTGGTGAACAAACGCTAATGTTGCGATCGCGCACTTGGGAACGTCTAAAATTTGAAATTGAGTATTCCCGTCAAAAGGGGACTACAGCCAATTCTTATCTAATTCAAGCTGACAAAAAAGCGTTAATTGACCCTCCTGGTGAATCTTTCACGGCTATTTACCTAGAACAACTAGCCCAACATCTTGATTTCATTAGTCTCGATTATATAATTCTCGGTCACGTCAACCCCAACCGCCGAGTTACCCTGGAAAAGTTGCTTTCCCTAGCACCGCAAGCTATTGTAATTTGCTCCCGTCCTGCTGCGAATGCTTTAAAAACTGATTTTCCTGAGTGGGAATCACGCATTCAAGCTGTGCGTTTTGAGGATACTTTGGATTTAGGACAAGGACATCACTTGACATTTATCACAGTTCCTACTCCTCGTTGGCCTGATGGTCTTTGTACCTACGACCCTGTAACCCAGATTCTGTACACAGATAAATTTTTTTGGCGCGCATATTTGCGAAGATACCTTATTTGATGAAGACTGGAAAACATTAGACGCGGAACGTCATTATTACTTCGACTGTCTTCATGCGCCCCAAGCCAAACAAGTGGAAGCAACTTTAGATAAATTGGCGGTGTTGGGAGCTAGATGTTATGCTCCTGGTCATGGGCCAGTGGTGCGTTATAGCCTCAGTCGTTTTACTTATGATTACCGTCAATGGTGTCAAGCACAAAAATCTCAAGATTTAAGCGTCGCTTTGCTGTATACTTCTGCTTATGGCAGTACAGCAATTTTAGCCAATGCGATCGCTCAAGGTTTAATTGAAAATGGTGTAAATGTCGAATCCATCAACTGTGAACTCGCAGACCCCGCAGACATTACCCGGATAATCGACGCTAGCGATGGATTTATTATCGGTTCTCCCACTTTAGGCGGTCATGCACCAACCCAAATTCAAACGGCTTTAGGTATAATACTCTCAACGGCGGCGAAAACTAAGTTAGCTGGGGTATTTGGTTCCTACGGTTGGAGTGGCGAAGCCATAGATTTAATTGAAGGTAAACTCAAAGATGCTAACTACCGTTTAGGCTTTGAAACAATTCGAGTCCGCTTTAGCCCTACACAAGAAATTCTCGAACAATGTCAAGCCGCAGGTGCGACTTTTGCCCAAACCTTAAAGAAAACCAAGAAACTGCGTACTCCCCGCCAAGTCGTTCCAGAAGCTAAAATCGACCGTACCGAACAAGCCGTAGGCAGAATTATTGGTTCTTTGTGTGTAGTCACCACCCGTGATTTAGAAAGCCATAAAGGTATTTTAACTTCATGGGTATCTCAAGCCACATTTAATCCCCCAGGAATTATGATTGCTGTTGCTCAAGATCAGAATGCAGACTTAATGCGTCAACCTGGGGATAGATTTGTGCTAAATATTCTCAAAGAAGATAGAAATTTACGACGTTATTTTTTCCGTCAAAGCACATTAGGAGAAAATCCCTTTACCAATCTGGAGACAAAAACTGCTGATAATGGTTGTTTAGTCTTAACTGAAGCATTAGCTTATTTAGAATGTACCGTCACCAACCTACTTGAATGTGGTGATAGATGCTTAATTTATGCCGTGGTCGAGCAAGGGGAAGTGTTAGAAAACGATGGTGTGACTGCTGTTGAACATCGCAAATCAGGTAGCCAATATTAACAGTTAACAGTTATCAGTTATCAGTCAAGAGATATACAGCAGGTTGCAGGTAGATGAGATACAAAGAGCAACAGTGAAACTCTTGTGGGGTGGGCAAAGATGCCCGCCCTTGTGTACGGATACAATTCAAGCTGTTGAACATCGCAAATCAGGTAGCCAATATTAACAGTTATCAGTTATCAGTCAAGAGATATACAGCAGGTTGCAGGTAGATGAGATCCAAAGAGCAATAGTGAAACTCTTGTGGGGTGGGCAAAGATGCCCGCCCTTGTGTCGGATAAAATTCAATCAGTTATACTAAATTAACTCCAGCCTCATCCATAGAGTATAATCTATGGTTAATACCCAAAAATGATTATATAAGAATTAATTACAGTAGACATCATCGATTTATTTTGTTAAATAATTCCTTTTTGGTAAATATAACGGTAAAATAAAAATAATATTAAGCAAAAATAAATTTCGTCTATTTACAATCAATTGCTGACTGAGAGCCTTAAATTTGCTCCCAGAATGGCTAATTTGTGCTACAAATCCAGAGGTTAATTTCATGGCTCAGTTTCTACTGGAGACTGTTTGGCTAGTTCCTTGCTATGCCTTATTAGGTGGACTTTTGGCGATTCCTTGGTCACCAGGAATCATTCGCAAAACAGGCCCAAGACCAGCAGGTTATGTAAATTTAATCATGACCTTTTTGGCATTAGTTCATAGTGTCTTAGCTTTACAATCAACTTGGAACCAACCACCCCAAGAAATATTTATTCCTTGGCTATCTACCGCAGGTTTGAATCTCACCATTTCCTTAGAAATTTCTTCGGTAAGTATAGGCGCAATGGTGGTAGTAACTGGCTTAAATTGGCTAGCCCAAATTTTTGCCATTGGTTACATGGAAATGGATTGGGGTTGGGGTCGCTTCTATTCTTTATTGGGATTATTTGAAGCGGGATTATGTGCCTTAGCTTTGTGCAATAATTTGTTTTTTAGCTATGTAATTTTGGAAGTCCTCACATTAGGAACCTATCTATTGGTGGGCTTATGGTTTAGTCAACCTTTGGTAGTAACTGGAGCTAGAGATGCTTTCTTAACCAAGCGGGTAGGAGATTTATTCTTACTAATGGGAGTCTTGGGTTTATGGACTTTATCAGGTACTTGGGATTATACAGAGTTAGCAGTATGGGCTAGTAATACTCAAGTAGATCCAAAGGTGATTACATTAGTAGGTTTAGCATTAGTTGCCGGGCCAATGGGTAAATGCGCTCAATTTCCTTTGCATTTGTGGTTAGATGAAGCGATGGAAGGCCCTGTTCCTAGTACAATTTTGCGGAACTCGGTAGTAGTTGCGAGTGGTGCTTGGGTATTAATTAAACTGCAACCTGTCTTAACTTTATCACCTGTGGTTTCAGCGTTTATTGTCGCCATTGGTGCAGTGACTGCTGTGGGCGCATCTTTAATTGCGATCGCTCAAATTGACTTAAAACGCTGCTTATCTTATTCTGTTAGTGCTTACATGGGCTTAGTGTTCATTTCTGTAGGTACACAACAAGAAGAAACAGCACTATTGTTGGTACTTACTCACGCTGTAGCATCTGCACTCTTGGTAATGAGTACCGGCGGTATTGTTTGGAATGGTATCACCCAAGATGTGACTCAACTTGGTGGTTTATGGACACGTCGCCCCATTTCTGGGTTAGCTTTTGTAGTGGGAACTTTGGGTTTAATTGGTTTTCCCCCTTTAGGTAGCTTTTGGGCTTTGGTGAAATTAGCTGATGGACTGTGGGAAAGTTCCCCTTGGTTAGTGGGAATTATTATTTTAGTTAACGCCTTAACAGCCTTTAGTTTAACGAGAGAATTTGGCTTAATTTTCGGTGGTAAAGCTAAAGAAATGAGTGAGCGATCGCCTGAAGTTCATTGGCCGATGATGCTACCCATGATGATTTTATTTGGCTTTGTACTACATTTGCCTTTAGTGTTACAAAGCTTATCGATCTTACCTGATTGGGCAAGTCTAAATAAGGATGTCGTCCTATTACTGATTTGGTCAAGTATTTTTGGTTGCAGCATTAGCGCTGTCATTTATTTGGGCAATATTCCCAAACCAATTCGCCTCCCTTGGAAACCTTTACAAGATTTATTTGCTTACGACTTTTACACACCCAAACTCTATCGCATGACAATCATTTTTGGGGTGGCTCAACTTTCTAAACTTGCTGATATGATTGACCGTTTTGTAGTCGATGGTATCGTGAATTTAGTGGGGTTGTTTTCGCTGTTAGGTGGCGAAGGTTTGAAATACAGTAACTCTGGACAAACCCAATTTTATGCATTTACTGTGCTTGTGGGTGTAGGCTGTTTATGTGCATGGGTAACTTGGCCATTCTGGGGAGTACAGTTTTTAAGTCTGATTTTTTAGTTCATGGCTAATTTGTCTGTTTCTGTGGTGAGTTATAAATGGAAGAGATAATTGACCACAGATGAACACAGATACACACAGATAAAGAGATGGAGCGGGAATTTACAGAATATGTTGAGTTTTCTCATTTGGATACCAATTGTTAGTGCTGTAATTATTGGGTTTTTACCCGGTAAATTTATTGCAGCTAGTCGGATTCGGTTAATAGCTTTAATCGTCTCAGGTATAGTTTTATTTTGGAATTTGTTTATTTTGCTGAAATTTGATATCAGCAATCCGGGGATGCAATTTCAAGAAAATATTCCTTGGAATGAAACTTTGGGTTTAAGTTATCAAATAGGTGTTGATGGGTTATCAATTTTAATGTTAATCCTCAATAGTTTACTTACTTGGATTGCTATTTACAGCAGTGATAAGTCAACTGAACGCCCCCGACTTTTTTACTCTCTAATTTTATTAGTTAGTGGAGGTGTTGCTGGAGCTTTCTTAGCAGAAAACTTGCTGTTATTTTTCCTGTTTTACGAACTCGAATTAATCCCCTTCTATTTATTAATTTCGATTTGGGGAGGAGAAAAACGGGCTTATGCAGGTATTAAGTTCTTAATTTATACTGCTGTTTCCGGTGCTTTGATTTTAGCAACCTTCTTAAGCATGGTATTTCTCACTGGTTCTACCAGTTTTGCTTTCGATGCTGTATCTACACAAACCCTATCCGCAGGTTTACAATTACTCCTCCTAACGGGAATTATTATCGGCTTCGGGATTAAAATTCCCTTGGTTCCCTTTCATACTTGGCTACCTGATGCTTATGTTGAAGCTTCCGCACCCATTGCGATTTTGTTGGGTGGGGTGTTGGCGAAGCTGGGAACCTATGGACTGTTACGATTTGGAATGGGGATGTTTCCTGAAGCTTGGAGTGTGGTAGCTCCCACCTTGGCAATTTGGGGGGCTATTAGTGCGATTTATGGGGCGGTAATTGCGATCGCTCAAACAGATATCAAACGCATGGTAGCATATAGCTCTATCGGTCACATGGGTTATGTATTACTAGCTAGCGCCTCCAGCACATCCTTAGCACTGGTGGGTGCAGTTGCTCAAATGTTTAGCCACGGTTTAATTCTCGCCATTCTCTTCCACCTAGTCGGAGTCATAGAAGCGAAAGTGGGAACTCGTGAATTAGACAAACTCAATGGTTTAATGAGTCCTATTCGCGGTTTACCTTTCATTAGTGCTTTACTGGTTCTCAGTGGGATGGCTAGTGCCGGAATTCCCGGTTTAACAGGATTTGTGGCGGAATTTATTGTATTTCAAGGTAGTTTCTCAGCCTTTCCCTTACCCACACTTTTATGTGTCGCCTCTAGCGGTTTAACAGCAGTATATTTCGTTATCCTCCTCAACCGCACCTGCTTTGGCAAGTTGGATAATAATTTAGCTTACTACCCCAAAGTCGTCTGGGCTGAAAAAATCCCCGCTATAGTTTTAGCAGTTCTGATTATCTTTTTAGGCATACAACCCACTTGGTTAGTGCGTTGGAGTGAACCGACAACCACAGCAATGATAGCGACAATTACCCCAATAGAAAAAACCATAGTTGCTGAAATTGCTCTCAAATAATTATCAACTTTCATCTGTGTACATCTGTGGTTGATTATCTCTTCCAAATCAACAGTAATTAGCAGAAAATTAAAATCAAAATTCAGAGGCAAAATGGTACAAGCACCAGAAAATTATACCACAAAACTACCTCCTTCCCAACACGAATTTGCTGATATAATTCATCGCCTAGAAGCTGGTGGTTCGATGTTGCCAGATACCCCAGAAAACTTAATGCAAATTATCGGCATTTATAAAGCTTACGCCGTCCCAATGGATTTCTACTGGCGTGACTTGCTCTATATTGCTGAAAACGTATTTTTAGACCCCTTACCCTTCTTTAAATACTTCTTACCCAAAGAATATTTAGAACTGCATAATCATTATGCTGGCGATGATGCCGAGTTGAGAGTTTGGCGCGGTGAAGCAACTGCACATCCTGAACTTTTGGCATTTATAGAAAAGGGTGAAACCACGAAAATGCCCAAGTTATTGCATCACTTATTCCATGACCGCATCAACATGGAATTTGCTGAAGCCTGTATGCGGGCTATGCTTTGGCATAGAGGTATGGGTGGTAAATTTGACCCTTACTTGGACACCGAAGAATATAAAGCTAATGCTGATAGGGCTATCAAAGCTTATTTCCAAGGAAACCCCGTAATGTTGGGACTTTATAAACTGTTCCCAGATATGTTTATAGAACAGTGCCGTCAAATGTCCTACTATTCTAATTTGGGGCTATTCTGGGAAGTTATGGCTCCGGTATTTTTTGAGATGTCTGATTTGTATGATGAAGGGAAAATTACCACTGTTCCAGAAGCAATGGATTTTCTCGTAAATGGAATTTTTGCAGTAGCAAGTCGTCCGATTTACCATCATGTTTATATCCGTGGTGAATGCTACGAAATCGTTCCGAAATCTAAAGGTTTTGTCTGGCTTTATGAAGCGGCTTTACCTTACGTAGAAGCTGTTTTTTATCGTACCGCTCCCTTCCGAGGGACAAAATCTTATAATGCTCAAGCCGGACAAGTACCAACAGACCAAAAAGATTTCCACTATGGAATTCTCTATGCAGATGTTTTTCCAGTCGGTACTGCGGGTATTCCACCCACATTGCTGATGCAAGATATGTTACACTTTTTACCAGACTATCTTGTGGATTACTACAAAGGTTATTGTCGAGGCGAAGAAGATATGTTGATTCAGTTGGGAATTAGTTTTCAACGCTCAATGTATAATGTCACTTCTGCGGTTATTCAAGCATTACGCACTGCCCTTTGTCATCCTTTAGATGACCCCAACCCTGAGCATTTACAAGCGAATAGAGACTTTTATGAGGCTCAATTAAATCGCTTCACTCGTCCCGAATATGATATCCGTAATGCGGCTCGTCTGCGTGATATTCAAAGGGATGATTATCGATAGAGCAAGTCCTAAGTTGACAATTTCATAGACAAAACTATACTTATATTGACAAAAATCAATATATATTTTAGGAAAAAATCAACTACTTGATATATAATACGGTGATATCAAGTATTGAATTGAGACTATTGCCGACGCGAAAACCAAGCAATGATGGTGGTAGTCTTTTTCAGAAACTTAATTGGAACACAATCGCGTCTGGCTAAGGCGTGAAAGTCTACTGAGGGATAACTGCTCCCATGCTCCCGTTGAAGTAGAAAGTAAAGTCTAGTTTTGTCTAGGTTTTATATAGCAGGTGGACAATTATAGCATTAGCGTTGCTGAAACCAAGTATGAATTTATGTGTAGAGACGTTCCATGAAACGTCTCTACAGAGGTTTTGACATCATCACAAATCCTGTTCATACTTCAAATTAGCAACGCCAAAGCATTACCTATTGGCTAAATATTGATACATTTGCCAACGGGCGTTAACTTCGGCTTGGGCTTGTTCTAAGAGATGTTGAGCAACTTCTGGCTTACTTTTAGTCAACATTTTGAAGCGATTTTCTTGATACATTGATTGTTCTACTGATTGCGTAGGCGATCGCATATCCAATTGCAAAGGATTTTTACCTTGATTTTGCAACTCTGGATTGTGGCGATACAACAACCAACGTCCTGATTCTACCAGAGATTGTTGATGTTTCATCCCTGTAGTCATGTTAATACCGTGAGCTATGCAATGACTATAAGCAATAATTAATGAAGGGCCATCAAAAGCCTCGGCTTCCAAAAATGCCTTTAGGGTATGTTCATCTTTTGCACCCAAAGCTACACTGGCTACATAAACATTACCGTAGGTCATAGCCATTAAACCTAAATCTTTCTTGGGTGCGGGTTTACCACTAGCGGCAAATTTTGCTACGGCGGCTTTGGGTGTGGCTTTGGATGATTGCCCGCCCGTATTAGAATATACTTCTGTGTCCATGACTAAGATATTCACGTTGCGCCCACTGGCTAACAAATGGTCAATACCATGAAAGTCAATATCATACGCCCAACCGTCACCACCGACAATCCAGACGCTTTTTCTGACTAAATAATCAGCCAGGGATTTGAGATTTTGAATTTGGGATTTGAGATTAGGGTCAGGAGTGAGTATTTTATCTAACTCTTGTTTGAGTAATTCTACCCTTTCCCGTTGTTCCCAGATATCGGCTTCCGATTTTTGTTCAGCAGTCAGGATAGATTTTACCAACTCATCAGAAATATCCCCACTCCCTACTCCCCACTCCCTACTCCCCAGTAATAATTCCGCCGCAAATTCAGCTTGTTTATCCAACGATAAACGATAGCCAAAACCAAATTCGGCGTTATCTTCAAATAAACTATTTGACCATGCGGGTCCACGTCCTTCGGCGTTGGTTGTCCAAGGAGTGGTGGGGAGGTTTCCGCCGTAAATTGAAGAACAACCGGTAGCATTGGCAATTACAGAGCGATCGCCAAACAATTGTGTTAATAATTTTAAATAGGGTGTCTCACCACAACCAGCACAAGCACCGGAAAATTCAAATAATGGTTCTTGCAGTTGTTGTTGGCGAATTTGGTTGACTTTTAACAGTCTGCGGTCAGGATTGGGTAAACTCAAGAAGAAATCCCAGTTTTGGCGCTCTTGTTCCCGCAAAGGTAGCTGCTGCGCCATATTAATCGCTTTCTGGGATGGCTGAGATTTATTTTTAGCCGGGCAAATATTTACACAGATAGCGCATCCTGTACAATCTTCTGGGGCGACTTGAATCGTAAATTTTTGATTGCTAAAACTCTTGTCTTTAGCATCCACATATTTAAAGCTACTGGGTGCATTAATTAACTCATCTGGTTGATAAGCCTTAGCGCGGATAGCAGCGTGGGGACAAACCATGACGCACTTACCACACTGAACGCAGACATCACCTTCCCATACAGGTATCTCTTCTGCAACATTACGTTTTTCCCATTTCGCTGTCCCTGTGGGAAATGTCCCATCAGCCGGTAATGCGCTCACGGGTAAATCATCACCATGCCATACCATAATTTCACCTAGAACATCCCGGATAAATTCCGGCGCACTGTCTAGCAATTTTGGATTTTGGATTTTGGATTTTGGATTTTGAATTGTTTGGGGGATGTCTACTTTATGCAAGTTTGTCAGGGTGTTGTCTACTGCTTGCAAGTTTTTCTGGACAACTTCTGCACCTTTTTTACCGTAAGTCTTTTCAATGGCTTTTTTAATTTTGGTTATTGCTTCGGCTTCGGGTAAAACACCTGCTAAGGCGAAAAAGCACACTTGCATAATGGTGTTAATTCTGCCACCCATACCACTTTCACGGGCGACTTGGTTAGCATTAATTACAAAGAATTTTAGCTGTTTATCAATAATTTGCTGTTGTACTTTTGGGGGTAAATATTCCCAGACTGTATCCGCATTATGAGGACTATTTAATAGTAAAGTTCCCCCAGAAATCGCATCTTTCAAAATATCTATGCGTTCCAGAAAACCCCAGTGATGACAACCAATAAAGTTAGCTTTGTTAATTAGGTAAGTTGAGCGAATTGGCTGGGGACCAAAACGCAGGTGAGAAACTGTCATTGAACCGGATTTTTTGGAGTCGTAGACAAAATAACCTTGGGCGTAATTGTCGGTTTCTTCCCCTATAATTTTGATAGAGTTTTTATTAGCACCCACTGTCCCATCGGAACCTAAGCCATAGAACATGGCGCGAATTACGTTATCTGGTTCGGTGGAAAAGTTGGGGTCAAATTTGAGGGAGGTGTGAGTAACGTCGTCATTAATACCGACAGTAAAGTGATTTTGCGGTTGTGTTTGGGCGAGATGATCAAAGATGCTTTTTACCATTGCTGGGGTGAATTCCTTGGAGGAAAGACCATAACGCCCACCAATAACCGATTTTAGATTTTGGATTTTGGATTTTGGATTTGCTTCATGGATAGCAGCGACTACATCTAAATATAAGGGTTCGCCGGCGCTTCCTGGTTCTTTGGTGCGGTCAAGGACGGCGATCGCCTGTACACTGTTTGGTAAGACTGCAATAAATCTGTCTACATCAAAGGGGCGATAAAGTCGCACTTTCACCACGCCCACTTTTTCCCCTTGGGTGTTGAGATAATCGACTGTTTCGTGGACTGTTTCACAACCGGAACCCATGAGAATAATTACCCTTTCTGCATCACTCGCGCCGTGGTATTCATAGATTTGGTAATGTCTCCCTGTGACTTCTGCAAATTCATCCATGAGGCGTTGGACAATGGCGGGAGTGGCGTTGTAGTAGGGGTTTGCAGCTTCACGTCCTTGGAAAAATACATCAGGATTTTGGGCTGTTCCTCGCAATAGGGGACGGTCTGGAGTGAGGGCGCGATCGCGATGAGCTAAAATTAGATTTTCATCAATGAGCGATCGCAATTGCTCATCTGACAATAACTTGATTTTCTGGACTTCATGTGATGTGCGGAAACCATCAAAGAAGTGCATAAATGATACACGCGTTTCTAGAGTAGCCGCTTGGGAAATAAGCGCAAAATCATGGCTTTCCTGGACTGAAGCAGAACACAGCAAGGCGAACCCTGTAGCACGGGATGCCATGACATCACTATGATCACCGAAAATTGATAAGGCGTGAGTGGCGAGGGAACGGGCGGCGACATGAACCACAGCGCTAGTTAGTTCACCGGCGATTTTGTAGAGGTTGGGTATCATCAACAACAACCCCTGGGACGCTGTGAAGGTGGTACTCAGGGAACCCGTTTGTAACGCCCCATGTACCGCAGCAGCAGCGCCTCCTTCACTTTGCATCTGCACCACGCTGGGTATAGTATTCCACAGGTTGGGCTGGTTTGCGGCTGACCAAGTATCTGCCCATTCACCCATTGCTGAGGAGGGGGTGATAGGATATATGGCGATTACTTCGTTTAATTTGTAAGCAACACGGGCTACAGCTTCGTTCCCGTCAATGGTTGCAAAGGTTTTGTTCATGTTTTTTGGGTCTTTGTTTGTGGCGATCGCTTGGTTAGAATAAAATTAAATATATGAATTTGTAGGCAGTTTTTATATGTTATCTCTGGGAGGTATTTCTATCTATTTAATATTAGTTATGTACTCATTATTTATCGGCTTCTGTTAATGCGGGTTTGAGGGGGTTTTTTCTGGTTTATGGGGTGGGGGGATGAGTGTTTTTTAAACGCAGAGGTTCGCTAAGGTAAGCGCAAAGGTTCGCGGAGAATTTTTGAGTTTATTGAGGTATAATTGAATGCGATTATACTGCATTTACACACAAGCTATATCAATTATGACTTTTCGAGATTTAGAAATAGATGCTGAACTCCGACGGATGAAGCGGGAATTACATCTTTCTAATAAGAATTCCCCATCTGAAGGTTTAGGAAGTGTGACACAAGAATTAAATAATCTTGTGGGGATGGGAAATATTAAAGATGACTTGAATACTTTGATCAATTTCCTGAAAATTCAAAAAATGCGCCAGGAACACGGGTTAAATAAAGTTAATCTTTCTCTCCATTCTGTCTTTTATGGTGGTCCTGGAACTGGTAAAACTACAGTAGCTCGTTTGATGGGGAAAATATACAAAGAATTAGGTTTTCTTGAGCGCGGACATATTATTGAAACTGATAGATCCGGTTTGGTCGCCGGTTATGTTGGACAAACTGCAATGAAAGTAAATGAGGTAATTGATTCGGCTTTAGATGGAGTATTGTTTATTGATGAAGCTTACGCTTTAGCACCAGAAAGTTCAGGAAAAGATTTTGGACAAGAAGCTATAGATACTTTATTGAAAAGAATGGAAGATCATCGAGATAGGTTAGTCGTTATCGTGGCTGGTTACAGTGAGCAAATGTCACGTTTTATCAATTCTAATCCAGGTCTAGAGTCAAGGTTTAATAACTATTTTACTTTCGCAGATTATCAACCAGATGAATTATTAAATATTTTTGAAATGTTCTGCAAATCAGGAGATTATAGGTTAACTAAACGAGGAAAGGAAAAATTATTAACACAGTTCACAGAGTTGTATGCTCACAGAAAGGAAAATTTTGGTAATGCTAGACTCGCCAGGAAGATTTTTGACGACACAATCAAAAGGCAAAGTAATAGATTAGCAAAAATAGGTGAACATAATAAAGAAAACTTAATAACATTGACCTGGGAGGATATATCAACCTTAAAGCGTTAACGAAAATAGAAAGAATTCATCTGTGGTTAATTATTTCTTAATCTACTTCATAAACCTGAAATAAGCTGGATATAAACTTTAAGAATTTAACGAAGATGGCGCGACGGTGGTTGATTGGGTGTAGAAGAAGGGCGCGGAAAGTCTGTATTTCGTAATAAGAGTAAAGGAAGACTGAGAATACCGAGAATTATTACTACTCCGGTCATAATCCACACTGGTAAACGGTGGGGTCGATAATCGGCGCGTTCAATTTCCCAGAATACTTGATTGTACCGCCATGCAGCTAAGGCGATCGCTACAATTCCAAAAATTACAAACACAGTCCCCAAGTTTTCGGAGTTAAATATGGGGTTGACTAAAGGCTCTTGTTGTGTGATAACCAAATTTAATTGTCGCATAAATAAACCGAATCGGGCGATCGCAAACCCAAAACCAATCAATGAGGTGGATGTACGTAGCCATGCTAAAAATGTGCGTTCGTTGGCTTGATGTTCCCGTTGACGGTCAATTTTGGGGATTCTACTCATAATTAAACAGCAGTTTTATAGCAACACACAAATTAAAATAAACCTTAAAAATAGTAATTTTTGCTAAAATAGTATTTACCCTCAAAAAATATGGAGTACAAATATGCAAGATATCTCTTTTCAAACTGAACCAGCCTTTAAACGCATTTCCGCAATTGTAGAAGATTTGATTGCTCATAACGATTTGTATCAGGAAAGATTAGATAAACAGCAGATGATTAATTATATTTTTGACCTGTTTAGTCAAGCCGATACATCACCAGATATAGACCAAATTAATCAGGAGGATTTGACTAAGAGAATTAATAGTATTTTAGTTCTCCATGCTGTAGCAGGAACTTTAAATGATTTAACCCCGGAAGAAATGGCAATATTTGATGAAGCCGTAGGTAGATAAAAGATGAATTATCTCCTAGATACTAACATTGTATCGGCTATTTTAAAAAATAATCCCAAAGTCATCAAACCGCTAGATAACATACGTATTCAAAATAAAAAATTTTTCATTAGTGGCATGACTTACTATGAAATTGAAAGGGGACTTTTAGCGATAAAAGCTAGTAGAAAGTTACTTTATTTCGAGAAATTATGCAATGACTACCCTGTTTTACTATTAGCTGATATGGCAATATTTAAAAAAGCCACCGAAATTCATGCTGATTTAAAAATTAGAGGTTTACCAATCCAAGACGCAGATGTATTTATAGCAGCTACAGCTATGATTCATAATCTTATTTTAGTTTCCCATGATTCGGATTTATTAAGAATACCTAATTTAAAATTAGAGGATTGGTTGCAAGGTTAAATATCTGCCAAAAATAAGTTAGAATGCTAAATATAACAAGCATTTGCAGCTTAAAAATTCCCATGCTGGAGACTCTACAAACACGACTTTACGAACTAGAACAATTTGCCAACACCCTAGTATCTAACCAATTAACGCACCTCAGCTTACTCAGTATTGGCATTATTTTCACCGCCGGCTTACTCACCAGTCTTACCCCTTGTATGCTGTCCATGCTACCAATTACCATTGGTTACATCGGGGGTTATGAAGCCAAAGGTCGCCTCCAAGCAGCCGCACAATCGACATGGTTTGCTTTGGGTTTAGCAACGACTTTAGCAGGGATGGGTATTATAGCAGCTTTTGTAGGAAAAGTCTATGGTCAAGTGGGAATCGGCTTACCAATTATCGTCAGTATTATCGCCATTCTCATGGGGTTGAACTTGCTAGAAGCCTTACCTATACAATTTCCCTCCCTGGGTGAAACTAATTGGATTTCCCAAGATTTACCGCCGGGTGTGCGTTCTTATTCCCTGGGGTTAACTTTCGGTTTGGTCGCGTCTCCTTGTAGTACCCCGGTTTTAGCTAGTTTGCTGGGTTGGGTTGCGAGTACACAAGATTTAATTCTCGGCGCTATTTTGTTACTATCCTATACGGCGGGTTATGTAGCACCTTTGATTTTAGCAGGTACTTTTACGGCTTCGATTAAAAAGCTGCTAGAACTGCGGCGCTGGTCTGGTTGGATTAATCCCGTTAGCGGTGTGCTATTAGTAGCATTTGGGGTATTTTCTTTAATTTCTCGATTTCCTTTGGGAAGTTTTTAATAGTGTTACATCTAAAATCCGAAATTTAAAATTCTCAAGTCCCTAGATTCAGGAATAAATCTAAAATCTAAAATCCAAAATCTAAAATTGTATGACTGTAGAAAATTCAGCGTCCACAGAATTAAATTGGTGGTTAGTGCCTGGGCGATTTTTACGCAGGGAGATTTTACCTGTACTGACTAATTTACGACTAGCGATCGCACTCTTATTAATTATCGCTGTTTTTAGCATCAGTGGCACAGTCATTGAGCAAGGTCAGTCACCTGCATATTATCAGTCTAACTACCCCGAACATCCAGCATTATTTGGTTTCCTGACTTGGAAGGTAATTCAGGTAATTGGTTTAGACCATGTATATCGCACTTGGTGGTTTCTCGGTTTATTAATTTTATTTGGTACGAGTCTCACAGCTTGTACATTTACCCGTCAGTTACCAGCTTTAAAAACCGCCAGACGCTGGAAATATTACGAAGAACCCCGGAAATTCCAAAAATTAGCCTTGAGCGCTGAACTAGATACCGGTTCCCTCAATTCTTTAAACGAACTCTTACAAAATCGCCGTTATAAAATCTTTCAAGAACCAGAAAAAGATCATATTCTCTACGCGCGCAAGGGAATAATTGGACGTATCGGACCGATTATTGTCCATGTGGGTATTGTAACTATTCTCCTGGGGGGAATTCTCGGCGCGATGACTGGATTTATGGCTCAAGAAATGATATCTAGTGGTGATACATTTCAAGTCAAGAATATTATAGATGCTGGTCCCTGGGCAAATTTCCAAATTCTCAAAGATTGGTCTGTGCGGGTAAATCGTTTTTGGATTGATTATACTCCCACTGGTGGAATCGACCAATTTTATTCAGATATGTCAGTCTTGGATAAACAGGGAGAAGAAGTTGACCAGAAAAAGATTTTCGTTAACCAACCTTTGCGTTATAATGGAGTAACATTTTATCAAACTGATTGGGGAATCTCAGCAGTTCGCATTCAATTTAATAATAGTCCCATATTTCAGTTACCGATGGCGGCATTAGACACCAACGGCAAAGGACGCATTTGGGGAAGTTGGATACCCACTAAACCAGATTTGAGTGATGGCGTTTCTGTAATTGCCAAAGACTTGCAAGGAATGGTATTAATATATGATTCCACCGGGAAGTTAGTAGACACAGTACGCACGGGAATGTCAGCCAAAGTCAATGGCGTAAATCTGAAAATTGTCGATGTTCTGGGAAGCACTGGTTTACAAATTAAATCTGACCCAGGTATCCCCCTAGTTTACACAGGATTCGCCTTATTAATGTTAGGCGCAACCATGAGTTATTTCTCTCACTCCCAAATTTGGGCATTAAAAACAGGCGATCGCTTGTATATTGGTGGTAAGACTAACCGCGCCCAAGTTGCTTTTGAACAAGAAGTATTAGAGATATTAGATAATTTGAGTTCTAAATCTGGAGTTTAACGCAAAGGTACGCGAAGGTTAGCGCAGAGGTACGCGGAGTTTTTCCTCTGCGTTGACATCTATTTCTGATGATGTACTTCTACTACGGTATGGACATTACCACGGGGAGTAAAATCTGCCTTGACTGTGACTTCTAAAGGATCACAAGCAGCCACAAAATCATCTAAAATCTGATTGGCAGATTCTTCATGAGAAATATAGCGATCGCGATAACTATTAATATACAGCTTCAGAGCCTTCAATTCTACCACACGCTCATCAGGAACATAGGTAATATAAATCGTCGCAAAATCAGGATAACCCGAAAACGGACACTTACAAGTAAATTCCGGCAAAGAAATACTCACATCATAACGCCTACCCACACGCGGATTAGGAAAAGTAATTAACTTACCCTCAGTAATCTCACGTTCACCATACTTCATCTCAGGAGACAAATTGCTCATACTGCTTTCAATATATAACTTTTAAATCCAAAAACTCTGCGTACCTTTGCGTTAACCTTAGCGCCCCTCTGCGTTTAAAACCTCTCCTCCTCCTTTTCCCAATCAGGACAATTTGCATCATCCCACCCATGAGGATGCATCCCACAGACTAATAGATTACCACCATAAACCTGACCGTGGTAATGATGACAACCAACACAAGCCGGATTTTTTTCTAGAGTAGGTTCTACCCCGTAAGGAAAACCAGGATCTCCATCTCCCACCACATCTTCCAAGTCCCAGTATAATTCCAAAACTGGGTCAGTCAGTTCCTGGAAATACTGGTCAATTTCAGTAGCGATAGAATTTTGGACATGATCAGAAAATTCTTCGCTGAGTTCAAAAAATATATCTACCATTTCAGTCATTCCCAGGAAGAAACGTTCTACTTCATCAGCCACGGTTTCCACTACTTCTGCTAAATCTTTTTGCCATTGTTCCATAAACCTACGCCCTTACCGAATATAAACAGGACGCTTAGTGCTAACAGGCTTATAGCACTATACTACATCCTAGGCAATGTATATTATCAAGTTTCTGCACATAAAGCTATGTCTATATGCTTCTAACTGCTTACTTATCTTTTTGCAGGTCTTGTAATTCTCTTTGCAGTTGTAACACTTGTTCACGCAAGTGATCAACATTATCTGCTGAAGAATCTGCTGATTTTGGGGAATCTTTGGCAGTTCCCGCTTCATCTTCTTCTAAAATTTCAATGCGGCGGGGTTCAGAAGCTGATGATTTCTCCGGCGTTTCACTCGGTTTGGGCGGCTGTTGAGCTTGCTTCATCATATCTTCGACGAAACGGCGGGCTTCTTCTGTATTCATTTCGCCCTTTGCCACCATTTCATCCGCCAGTTTTTGAACTTGCGATCGCAGTTCGCCCCACTTTCCGCCTGCTTTCTCACCTGCGTAGGAAGCTAACCCGACACCGAGGTAAAAAGCTTTTTGAACAAAATCTCCAAAACCAGGCATTGCTGCTGACCGCTCCTAACAAAATAGGGCGACCCGGAGACTACGCCTACCATAAGCATCCCGTATTGCTGCCACCTTCCGGTTCTGACAAGATTTGGGCGTTACAGTCGCGTAGATCCAGGTCTAAACATCAGTATAACATGAAAACTCTGTAAGTGTGTGTTACTCCACAACAATTTTCCATTCATAAAGCTGATAACTCACACAATCGTTCTGCACCAATGGATCAAGAGCCACAATTGCTTGGGCTTCATCCATAGAAACCGCCTCAAAGATCAACATTCCCCCCCTGTCTCCTGCCCAATAGCCTGTTCTGGCTTTGTGTCCTTTGGCAATCAAATCTTCAACATAGGCTTTATGGGCGGGTACGTATTGGTCAAAAATCGGTTTATCGACTTTACCAGCTTCAATTTTGACGAACAAAGGCATTTGCGGGCAACCTCTTGATTTTTGTATCGTATATATATTTGTAATATTCTTTAAGCTTCGCTGTTCAACATCAACTTATATGAGCCGTTTTTTCATCGCCCTGCTACCACCACAGCACATTCAGGACTACGCCAACGAAATTAAACAGCACTTCGCTGATCATTATGCCAGTTGTGGGGCCCAAAAGTCGCCGCCTCATATTACCTTGCAACCGCCCTTTGAATGGTCAGATGCTAACATTCCACAGCTAGAAGCAGCCCTGAAAGACTTTGCTCATAAACAACAGTCAATACCAATTACACTCAACGGTTATGCAGCTTTTCCTCCCCGCGTCATATACATAGATGTAGTTAAAAGTCAAGCACTTTTGACATTGCAAGCTGAATTAATGGCTTATGTAGAAAATAATTTAGAAATTGTTGATAAAACATCTCAAACTCGCCCCTTTACCCCCCATCTCACAGTTGCATTTCGGGATTTAACAAAACAAAATTTTAGAGCTGCTTGGCCAGAATTTGTCCAACGTTCCTTAGATTTTAACTTTATGGCGGAAAATTTAACACTGCTACTTCATGACGGTCAGCGTTGGAATATCAAATCAGAGTTTGCATTCTGCTGCTCTGAAACCCAAAACCTGATAAATACTGACAAATCAGACATTAAATAGTTTTGGTGTTTTCTTCGGTGCTTCATACCCTCAGTAATTTGATACCATCCAGAGGGAGATAACCCGTAACATACTGGCTGCATAACGAGACATTTAAAACTTTTAACACAGTGTTTACTTTTACATTTACAGTAGGTTGCAGGTAGATAAGGTACAAGGAGGAACAGTGAAACTCTTGTGGGGTGGGCATCCTGCCCGCCCGAACGTACCTACCAAAATGAAAACTGCTGTATATTCTAATTGCCTTCTCAATTCACACAAACCTCAATCGAAAAAATTTAAGGTTTGAACTTTCTTCACTTCTCTTTACTATTGGTTGTTGCAACTTTTTCCAGAATTGTTTTCTGCTGTTGAATCTAAGATAAAGTCATAGCCAGTATCATTATCCTCAACAACTTTGATGATAAAAGCTTGCGGTTGCCGACGTTCACCTGATTGAAAACTAATTTCACCAGTTGATCCACATATTGGTATGTTTTTGTGTAGTTCTTTTGGTAATTCTTCACGATTTGTATTTCGCTTCAGTCCTTCGATAATAACTTTGGTGGCATCATAAGCCATAGCAGTTCGCCAATTGACTTTTCTCTGCCACATTTGTTCTGCTTTCAGGGGAAAAGGATTATTTGCAAAAGCATCTGGATGCCAAGGAGTAACTAGCACCATGTTTTTAAGAGCTTCCTTTGCTTTTGATAGTATTTCATCTGTGTACAGAGTGGAAGTACTAAATAAAGCTAGTCGTCCTTTACTTGCTTTTGCTAAATCTATAAATGAATTAATTGTCGTAACTGATGTTGCCAAGAGCAAGCTGTCTGCTTGCATAGCTTGAGCTTTTGAAATTGCAGTATTTGGTTGAAAATTATTTTTTGACACATTACAGTCGTCATCCTCCGAAACAACCTGAGCTTCAATGTCTGTAAATAGCCTTTTGAAGTTGGTACTAACTTGCTCTTTGCTATCAAAGCAAATAAATAATTGTTTATAATTTTGTGAATTATAATATTTTCTCAGATGATTAACTAAAATATTTACATTAGGTACAATTTTGAAGATATACTCATATTGAGGATTAGTTATATCCAAGTCGTAACTAGTGGGTGTTACCATCACTAATTTGTTATCATTATAAATCTTAGCAACCTCTGTAGAAATTTTACTAGCATTATGCCCAACCATCGCAAGAATATTAGTATTGCTAATAGCTTGTTCAGCTATTTTTTTGGCAACGGGAATATCATTTTTATCATCTGCAATACCTACTTGTAACCACTTACCATTTATACGGTCATTACTCTGATTTATCTCATTTTGAGCCTGAGCGACACCGCGTAAAATTTCCTCTGCTATATATAATTTATGACTAATTGGAACACTGACAGCAATCTGGAGATGTGAATGACTTTGAGATTGGGCGTTATTTTTATAAATTAGTGTTTCAGGGTCAGGATAGATTGCAAACGCCTGTTGAAATTTGTCTACTGCATTAGCTGGAGCTTTAATCCTAAATAATAGTTCTATACCTTGTTGTTTATAATCATGAAAATTATTTCTATCTAACTTTTTTTCTATATTTTTCTCTATATCTGTGGGAATCAATTGCTTGTCTCCAAAACTAATTAATTTTTCCTGACAATTTATATTTAAAGGACTATCCTCAATTTCACATAAAAATTTGTTTGGAATAGAAGCAATCTGACTGGCAAATCCTGAAGATATGCTAACTGTTAAGATAACGGATATAATTAAATAAATCCATTCACGCCGATTTAATTGTCTGTTTAACATTTGCAATTACTTTTGTGATAACTTGAGGTAAGAATCAATTATTGTGAACAAAGTGTGACGAAGGTAATAAATTAGGCAAAAAACTGATATAGCAAATACTGAAAATAAGGCTATTAAGAATGAATAAACATAAGCCCAAGCACCATAAATTAATCCAAAAACTATACTAGTTCCCAGTGTAACTATCCCCAAAATTAATAAATACTTATGCTTGCTTAGATATGGAAAAAAAGCAAATATTACACCAGAAATTATACCACAGATAATTAATACTGCAAGCCAATAACTATGGCTAATCATGATAGTAGATACCCAAGAGCTAATAAATATTGCTACTAAGCCGAAATTGAAACCAGTCAAGCCGACATTAAACAATAATTCTAAAATATTTGGAAGTATCCAATCTTTTAGATATATCGATTCTTCACTCTCCTTTTGAAAAATCACTGGTAGCCAATTATGACCATTTATTGGAAGTTTTTCCCTTGCTTCTTTAACAGCTAGACATAATGGTTGTCCTGAATAAAAATACTTGAGAAAGTTATCTAAAAATTCTATGGCGAAATCATCTCTGATCTTCTCCCGCATCACAATCGTAGTTAGAGCATGATTTTGGTCTAAAGTATGCCCTATTTCCATGCCTAAACAGGAATTAAATATAGCCAAACGTAACCCTTTCTTGATTGCCATATTTAGAGGCTTTTTTAACTCGGATATTTTTATATCTAAGTGGGTGTTATTAATATTAAATCTAATTATATCCGTTGGCTTTGCACTCTCTCCCACTCCATGTCCTACAAAGAAAATAATATCATATCCATTAGAAAGGATATTTTCTAAAGATTTTTTGAATTTATCTATATTGCATAATTCATTTTTGCGGTTGGTAGCAGGGAAAACATCAATTTTTATATGAGTTTTTCTTTTTAAGTTTTCAATAATATCTTGATCGCGTTTCGGAGAAAAATTTGTGCGATCGCCTAAGAGGATGAGTAATTTTAATTGTGTTTTATAAGGAGGAAGGTAATTTTTTTGAGTTGTACATGAATAAGAACTTAAAGTAATTTCAGTATTGCTGTATTCTGACAATATGTTCCAACAATACCAAGGAACTCGTTGTAAGAATAAATCATCAGTCTTGATAATTATGCGGCTAGGAGATTTTTTCGATGATTCTAAAAAACGCAAGAGACTTTCTTTACCCTTTTTAAAACCATCATGATCTAGCCAATGATTAATTTCTGTTTCTAAATCCTCTGCACACTTTTGGATATAATCAATAGGCAAGCTATTACTTGGTTCTTCTGCTTCTAATCTAGAAGGTTTATTTGATTGATTGATAGCTTTTTGCCATTGCTCATAGGATAGTTTGATTCTGGAAAAAGAAGGTAATACCTGCCGAATAACTTCAGTTCCAATTTTTAAGTCAACTTTCACATTGTGATTATAGTCAATATCTAGCGTAAGAATAGCTATGTTCATTTGTTCTTTAATACCAAACTTTAAGCTACAATAAAATTTTCTGTGACAATCACATCTCCCAGCACTATTTTGATGCTAAAATGCTCTCCAACTCGACCATTAAAGGTTTTAACTTGAAGATGAGTAGGATTTTCAGACTCAATTTCATGAGGAAATATTTCTCCAGATTCCTCGATAATAAATAGTTGCAAAGGAGGCAATTCGCTTGTGTTTATCGACTCTAACTGCAAGCGTATCAGCTTTCTCTGTTCATCTTTAAATGCCATCTCAACAATGAGGAGAAGCTTTTGTAAGCCTAAATCAATTTCTACAACTAAGTGATTTTCAGAATCTTGATGATTTTCGCTAAGTTCTCTTAATTCAGAACTGCTTCTGTGTGCATAGGATAGGGTAGGTTCTTCTAAAACATCTTGAAAAGCCTGCTGAACTCGGTGAATAATATTGATAAGTTTTTGCCCTGATATGGCTTCTTGAGCATCATATATATGGTCAATCAGTACATCAATAGATTTTAAATCAGAAATTGCTATTTGTTTCACAGGATTTTTACTGATAGAATTGATAGGTAAAAATCCTAAAATTTCAGCTTGAGTGAGAGTCTCATTCAACTGTACGACAACATAACCAATGAGATTTTCTGCTCCTTCCAGTGGTAATTTAAACGTTGTTTTTCCTGGAAAAACTGGGCGACACTCTATTTTTTTATCAATGTTTTCTAACGTCAATTCAGCTACATCAAAGAGAGAATATAAAACTGCATTCCAACTGTCACTTCGCTCTAAATTTGCTGGAATGTCCAACCGTTTCAAATATTCATTGACGGCGTAAACAGCCAAAGTATTAAAATAAACTCTTTTTAATTTGTCAGGAGTTGCTTGTTGAGAAGCAAATTTCTCAGCTAGGCGATGGACGGCTACATCTATGAGGATAATTGGGAGATTTGATTTGGTACTATTCATAGTTTTACCTCAGATTGATAGTAGTTATCTTTGTAAATTTTGTAGGCAATTTCTTTGAGCAGCTTACGACAATTGGGACGTTGAGTATGTTGCCAGCAGGTATTGAGGTTTTGATATTTAATATCATACTCTCTGGCAATATCAGCTAGTGAATTGGGTGGTTCTTTGAAAATTAGCCTTGTGATCAGTAACTGACAATTACATTGAGGATATTTTTTCGGATAAAAATTTCTGAAGATACTATCTGGATCTTGTTCAACATAAAGACGAATTTTTTCAACTACATTTTTAATGTGTTCCGCTTCTTCATCAATTATCAGCTTATCTAATAAACTTGATTCCTGATTATCATCTATCAGTAAATCTTTATACGTTAGACTATAATTTCTCTCACCAATTGGTTTATCTATACTAAAAGTTGTAAATTTTTGATCATCATTTGGAATATATAAATCTTTAATACGCCAATAAAGATACCCATTAATCCACCTCTCTAAACTTTCTCTCAATGAACTAGAACTCGGTTGAAAATTTTGGATATTTTTACCAAGCCATACCCAGGTTTTATTTAAGGCTTCGGAATAATCTTGGTGCTGATCTTTGATTAATTTGAGAGATTGTTGACAGAGAATGAGAAAGTGATTGAGAGCTTTTGTTCTCTCTCTATTCAAGACTTGTGAGCGGCGAATTATGTTAAACAATCTCATTAATTCTGCTTCGATTTGATTTTCATCCATAGTATTTTGCTACCTGATTCACAATCTCTATATAACAGTAAATCACATGATACTTAAACCCAGTTACATAATGTTGCTACAATTACTGCTGCCAACCCAGCTAAAAGCGGTAATACCACGCATTTGACCAAATTTAGAGGTGGTTGCTTAGATATCGTAGCGCTCATAATTACAACGGCGGCTACTGGACTCAAGGTGCGTCCTAACTGTGCTGCTACTGCTGCTAGTGCGCCAATTTTTACAGGATCTAAATTCATCGTTGTAGCTACTGGTACTAGTACATTCATCACTGCTATGGCAGGCGCACTTCCAGAGCCTGTTACTCCTGCTAGGGTAAAAGGTAAAATCAAACTGGTAATCTTGACTGCAACTGGACGGTTTGCTAGCGCATTTCTCAGAACTTCTATCAATCCATTGGCTTTGATACCGTCAGTGAAAATGGTGGCTACAATGATGATGGAAATGATGTTGGCATAAGCAAAACCTGCACCTTCAAAAAATGCTGCTACCAAACCGCCTGACTCTTTGGGAGTAGTTAATCCTGCGGCTGTAACTGCAATTAACATGGCAGCAGCGATAGAAACACTATTATTAGAAAACTCCTTGGGAAGCTGTACCAAGGCAGGAATGATAAATAGCAATGCTAATGGTAGTAGTGGCACTAGTGCTTTAATCAGATTCAGATGAAATGGTTTGCCTGACTGTGCAACATCTGAATCAACTTTAGTTATTTCTGGTGATAGTAATACCGCCTTCTGAGATAAAATTACAGCTAGGATGCAAAATACAATTAGCGTGGTGATGCTTGCCAAAAGGTTAATAGGTAATACCTGTGCTACTAGTTTTGCTACTGGTTGTCCTGTGAGTTCTGCTAGTTTGACAATCTCTACTGCGCCTGGGTTGAATAACTCGCCTCCCATTGAAGAACCGAGCAATAACAGCGAACCTGCTATGACTGGCGTGATATTAACAGCCAGTAGTAAAGGTAATAATACAGTTCCTACGATTGCTGCCGTGCTTGACTGACTGACAATCGCCATATTGACGATGTAAGCCGCAATAATTCCTCCTGGAATTAACAACCATCTTCCATGACGCAAGGGAGCCAGTAATAGATGTGTGAGGTGGCGATCGCACTCTGTTAGTCTTAATACATAGGCAAACCCCATTGCTGTACAAATCGGCACAACCGTCTTTTCATTTGTCATTTGTTGAGTAATGGTGACAAAAAGTTGAGGTAACTTACCTGCAATTAAAAACAAACCCGTTGCAGATAACCCTAAACTCAGGCGCACATCAACACGCTTGAACATGAAGATCATGGCAATCAAAATAATTACCAACGGTGCAAAAGTTGAAAGCATCTTTGGTTCCTAAAGTAAATTTTTCAGCTATCCGCTATAAATTACTACACTCTGTTTTTTCAGACTTATGCAAAATCCTCAATCTCTGTAGACTCATTAGTGCATAACTTCTCATCAAAATGGGTGACAACCTTATAGCGTTTCCTAATCTAGTGAGGTACGTATTCATCTGTGTTCATCTGTGTAGCCTACGGCAAGCCGCTAACGCGTCTACATCTGTCTGTGGTCGAATAATTCTTGTAGTACCTATTTAGTTGGGAATCGCTATATAGAAAGTCAAAAAATTCATCTAACCAAATGAAGGATAAAACTGATGGAAAATAACCTATTCCAATTGCGACCTGAAATTCAAGCATTGCAACCAAGCTTAGTAGACTGGCGACGCAAATTTCACCAACGACCTGAACTGGGTTTCCAAGAACAACTCACTGCTCTTTTCGTTTCACAGAAGTTGCAAGAATGGGGCATTGAACATGAAACTGGTATCGCCCAAACTGGTATTGTTGCGACAATTTACGGAAAAAACACCACAAAAAAATCGCAGACAAAACCAAAAGTGCTGGCAATTCGGGCTGATATGGATGCTTTACCTATCCATGAAGAGAATGATGTGCCTTATCGTTCTCTTCACCCAGGAGTAATGCACGCTTGCGGTCATGACGGACATACGGCAATATTACTTGGTCTAGCTCATTACCTTTCTCAACATCGAGAATTTACTGGAATGGTGAAACTCATCTTCCAACCAGCTGAGGAGGGTTTGGGTGGTGCTAAAGCAATGATTGAGGCTGGGGTATTAAAAGATGTGGACGGAATTATTGGTCTACACATTTGGAACAACTTGCCACTTGGTACAGTAGGTGTTCGTAGTGGTGCATTGATGGCGGCTTCCGAGAGTTTTAACTGCAAAATTTTCGGTAAGGGAGGACACGGTGGATTACCCCACCAAACTGTTGATGCGATTATAGTTGCTACCAATACCATCAATCTTTTACAAACAATTGTGGCTCGCAATGTTGATCCACTAGAGTCTGTGGTAATAACTGTTGGTCAACTTCATAGTGGGACAAAACGCAATGTTATCGCCTCTACTGCTGAGTTCAGTGGTACTGTACGTTATTTCAATCCCGATTTATCAAATTTTCTGCAAAAGCGTATTGAGCAAGTGATTGCTGGAGTTTGCCAAATCTACGAGGCTAGTTATGAATTTGACTATCTGCACATCTCGCCTCCTGTTATTAATGATGCAGTTTTTGCAGAAATAGTTCGTTCTGCTGCTTTATCTGCAATTGAAATTCCCCAAAGGGTTGTCTCTGACTGCCAAACGATGGCAGGTGAAGATATGGCTTTATATCTCCAAGAAGTATCAGGCTGCTATTTCTTTTTAGGTTCTGCGAATTTGCAACAAGGGTTGTCTTATTCTCACCATCATCCTCAATTCGACTTTGATGAAACTGTTCTAGGGATAGGGGTTGAGATATTTCTTCGCTGCATAGAAACTTTTTACGGATAATTTAGGAACAAAATTTTAGGTAAGCTGTTGAGCATTCAACTTGCACAATTTGGACGGGCAAGATGCCCATCCCACAAGAGTTGTATTTAAATATTTTGTGCAAAATCAGGTTTTTTCAGCTTATATGCTGGGGTTAATTATTTGGGCATTTTGAGAACAGTCCCAATCTTTGGGAGAGTAACCATCAATGCCATAAGCGAAAACCAAGGTTTTATGTATATGTTGCCAAAAAACCCTTCCCTACGGGACGCTACGCGGTAAGCGCAGCTATGCCGTAGGCTTTACGGCATAGCTCTGGGTAAAAGATTTGGGTCTTGGGAATCAGGACTCCTGCCCACAGAGGGAATCTCAGACCAATAGAACTATGGATGGAGGCTATTCCTGATCAATTGGGAAGCTCCGTCGGTCTATAGGTTGGGGTAGTTCACTATAATGCTCTTATTATGAGCAGCTACCAATCTTTAGACAAATCCGACACAGATAACCGCGCGAATAACAGTGACTGGCGGTTATTTTTACGACTATTGCCTTATGCCCGTCGCAGTGGACGACTGTTGACACTGGCACTAGTACTACTTATACCAATCGCATTAGCCAACGCTGTCCAACCACTGCTAATTGGACAGGTTATTTCTTTGATTCGCAATGAACCCAGTACCTATGAGTTTCTGAGGAATCGCCCCTTATGGCAAGGGTTAAATATCCTGCAAGTATTAATCCTAACTGCCATTGTGATCCGACTGCTATTAACTGGTGTTCAGGGTTATCTATTACAGAAACTAGGGCAGAAAATCACCGCAGCCATTCGCCAGGATTTATTTCATCATGTGACATCTTTAGCCGTGCGTTTCTTTGACCGCACACCCATAGGTAAAATAATTACTAAACTCACCAGCGATGTGGAAGTATTGGGAGATGTCTTTTCCACTGGGGCGATCGGCATTGTGTCCAATGTGTTGACAATGCTGGTAATCATCGGTATAATGCTTTCGATTGAATGGAAGCTCGCTTGCTTGCTGCTGGTGATGCTGTTGCCAATTACCTGGTTGATTATTTACTTTCAGCAACAATATCGCAAAGCCAATTACAAAGCACGGGAAGAACTTTCGGCTTTAAATTCCCAGTTACAAGAAAATGTAGTTGGTATTAATGTCGTGCAGTTGTTCCGACGAGAAAGATTTAATGCTAACTTGTTTCGCCAAGCCAACCAACGCTACACCCAGCAAGTAGATCAAACTATTCTTTATGATTCGGCTGTTTCAGCCACTTTGGAATGGATCGGACTAATTGCGATCGCTGGAGTACTTTTACTAGGTGCTTGGTTACTTTTAGATCAAACCCTCACCTTCGGTGTATTAGCAGCATTCATTTTATACGCCCAGCGATTATTTGATCCTTTAAGGGATTTTGCCGAAAAATTCACCGTCATTCAAGCCGGTTTTACTTCCATTGAACGCATTACCGACATTTTGGATGAACCCATAGAAATCCGCGACGGTAGTAATCCGCGATTTTCCATATTTGATTCTAGTCTCAGCTATATAGACGAGATCACTACTAATATGGAATCCCAGGAGTTCAATCCTACCCCCGAATTGGGAGAAATTCGGTTTGAACACGTCTGGTTTGCCTACAAAGACGATGATTATGTCATTAAAGACTTAGATTTCGTGATTCATCCTGGTGAAAAAGTAGCCTTAGTAGGTCCCACCGGTGCGGGAAAAAGTTCGATTATTCGGCTTTTGTGCCGTCTTTATGAACCCAGCAAAGGACGCATTTTAGTAGATGGTGTAGATATCCGGGAGTTACCACAGTCCGATTTACGGCGCTATATGGCAGTAATTTTGCAAGAAGGCTTTTTGTTTGCTGGTGATGTTAAAAGCAATATCACTTTAGGCGACTATTACACCCTTGAGGAAATTCAACAAGCTGCTATTAAAACAAATGTGGCTGAGTTTATTGAAAATTTACCCCAAGGCTATGATACTCAACTGCGGCAACGTGGTACAAATATGTCTAGTGGTCAAAAGCAACTTTTAGCCTTTGCTCGTGCAGCAATTCGCAACCCGCAAATTTTGGTGCTGGATGAAGCTACTGCTAGTTTAGATGTCAGTACAGAAACTTTAGTGCAAGAGGCATTAAACCAACTTTTAGTCAAACGTACTGCCATTATTATTGCTCACCGCCTGTCCACAATTCGCAATGTCAATCGAATTTTTGTATTGAAACGAGGTGAATTAATAGAACAAGGTAGCCATGATGAATTGATACAACAACAGGGACTCTATGCTACTTTACATAATTTGCAAATGTTGGGTTCTTGAATCTAGATTTTTTTAACCCAGAGGGGCGCATTCGCCTAGCGGCTTGTTTTGTCATCCATGTTGGGTAGATAGCAACCTCCGGGATGATTTTTGTCAACCAACTTTTTAATTACTGCAAGTTGGAACTTTATGACAGACAAGCCCGATACTATCTACAGCATATTTGACAAATACAGATTTTTCTTCGGCATTACAAGAACCTTTTATTTGTAATGTCTTTGTTTTGTCTTGGACGAGTTTTGCTTGGTAAATAGACAAAGAACCACAGGGTTCTTCAAAACTTAACTCGGCGAGTATTGTATTGTTATCTAAACTTTGCTGAATTATTTTTCCCGCGACTTTGTTATTAAACCAATTCCATCCGTAGCGCAGCATAAGTTCTCTTTCTAATATTTGCACCGGAGTTGGTAGAATTCCCCAGCCTCTGTATACTTTCCTGAGAGATTGTATATCACCTGTACGGGTTAAAATTGACCGAAATGATTCTTGATTGAGAACACCATAATATCTGCCCTCTGGTAAATCTATTGCTGTTGGTGCAAATCTATGTCCACCAAAATGAGTGGATTTCCAAATACGGACATTATCCAATTGCAAATCAGCAATAGTATCGCTCGCTTGGAAATAAAAAGGATTTCCATATCTAGCACAACACTGATCATGGCTACCGTGGGTACATACTAAAATATCTCTGGTAATATTTGTATCTATTTCATAATCTGGTATTTTACCCCATAAACATTTTTTGACTACCCCCGCTACTTGTTCAATGTGTGGTAACTTGAACTCATATTTTTGGTATCCATGACTCAGCCCCTCTTTTTTTTGATAAATCAACAGGGTGGTGTAGTCTACTTTGTGTGAATAATTATTAGCAATTAAGAGAAATCTGACGGATAATTTAGCCCGGCGGACTTCTTCTACTAAAACCTGTAAATTATTTGGTACCCATTTAGATTGAAAAGCATCGTATGTCCAGGGTTGAGGACATTCAACCAAAATATATGTTTCGTAATTTGTCGCACTACTAATAATATCTTCTCCTACTTCTCGTGCATGGTCAGAACAAAAAAAAGTATTCATCGAAATTTACTCATTAGTGAATTTTATGGACAATTGGCTCTGAGAACAGGCTAATGTAATTTTGGCTACGATACTTCAACCCTAAGAAATAAACGAGAATAATCTGCATTTACTAGCCAAAAGCAGGTAGCCACTTTATAACATCATTTTCAATAAACGTCTTTCTGATTAATAAAATCTCCAGATTAGATTTCACTGACCGAAAAATTTTAGATTTTGGATTTTAGATTTTGGATTGGGAATTTTCGGTACAAGCCCCGCCTCTTCAGGGCGGAATTAATCCAAAATACTCGCTGCGCTGCGTACGCTTCGCTAACGCCAATCTAAAATCCTCAAGCTCCACCCTTTAGGTTGGAGTAAATCCAAAATCCAAAATCGTAAATCCAAAATTGATTGGCCTCCAGAGAGATATTACAATCAGTTTAAATTTCGTTTTGTATTGTTTTTTATCCCGTGGGTCAAAAAAAGATAATTTTCCAAACTCAGTTTTTCTCAACTGACTAGCATCACAATACATAGCTAACCTGAAATTAACTAAGGCTCCAACAAGAGAAAATTCTGGTTTTTTCCGGTCATTTTCTCTGAAAACTACTCTGTTATTCCAATGGCTGTTCCAGGTTTCTATGACACTACTTACTTTTAATATATCAAAAAAGAAAATCATATTGCTAATAATTCTCAATTAATATAGAAAAAACAAAACATCAAGCTGAAAGCAAGGCTACTTTCGGCGGATGAATTTGCTCAGTATGTGCACTGAGAAAACAGCCTCAGTGTTGTTTGCGTTTCCCCAGCTGATTTTAACCTTTTATCTCATCTAAGCTAATAATAGTTAGATACATTCCAATATTTCTTAGACTAATAAATTGACTCTAACTGAATTAAATGGAAAATGCAAGTTTTTTTCATTTTTCTAACTTTGGTTAATTTTTATTTTTTTACAACCTCTGATTCAATTTTAGGTTAATTAACATGGAATTAAAGCAAAAGTTATGATTATAACTATTGAAAGTTTAAATCCTATATATAGGGTTGTTCCCAGATGAAGATATTTTATTGTTATAGCAGCAATCAGGGACTTTTCTTCAGTTGATTGAGACTAATCAGGACTTACGCAAAATTATGGAAAAACGAACCACGTTCGCGTAGCGTCTCCCTTTGGGAGAAGGACACGTTGGCGCTAGCCTCTCCCCTTCTCCCAAAGGGAGAGGCTAGCGCCAAGGGAGAAGGACAGGAAGTTAAGAAGGTTTCAGAGAGTTCTTGCGTAAGTCCTAACTAATATCTGAATTTTCGGTGAGTTTCCAGCGAAACAATCTTGGTAGCTGTGACACATTTAAGACATAATTACCACTCCATAGCAGGATTTCTAAAATTAACAAATTTTGTATCCACCAGAGTTGACTTCCAGAACCCAATAGTGTTAAACCTTCATACATCTGCCAGATGCGGTAAGGCACTTACAAGTAGGGAACCATTACCCAAACTACGTTGTGAAACTGTTTTAATGAGATGCTTTCCGAGAGTATTTGTAATCCTAACATGACAAAGTACCAAGCAAGTACTGATAATACAGAAGTGTAGCCCCACAATACACCCCATAAGACCATTACCGCCAAAGGTAGCAAGATTCCCAGTATTTGCACCGTGGTAAACCACAGTTTAAACCATTTTGGAAGCGGTTCGGGAATCTTGTAGGGTTTTGCGTGTTTCCACGCCCAACCCACAACTATAAAAAAACAGGTTGCGGATAGGAAAAACAGTAGGTTTTCCAGAAATAAGTGGAGGTTCATGTTTAAGGCAGTCATGGCAGTATTATCTACCTTTAATAATCTCATGCCATAGGCCTTTAGTCGTATTTTTGATTAACGACCCAGCCAAGTCTTAAGTAAATCCAGAAGACTAGAACCACCCCAAAACACTGCAATCAAAATTGAAATACTCGAAATTGCCGCTATCAGACAGATAACTAAACCGCCTAAGCTAATCGCACCATCATCTTCGAGCAAACCAAAGCTAGTCACGAAAACTCCTATGGCTGGGAGGGTATTGGTTCCCGGAATGGGAATAATCATAGAAATTCCCATCAAGGCGATCGCACTGCCAATGGTGACTTTACCTGGTAGAGTAGTACAAATATAGGACAAACGCGGCCGAGCGATCGCTTCAATTTTTTGCAACCAAGGATTTCCCGCCTTCAAAAGCTTCTGGACTGTTTCCAGTTTAATGGGATGATTGAGCATTCTTTGGGGTAGCCAGGGAATTTCTGCCCCGAAAATCAGCTGTACAGCCAACACAACTATCAAAGCACCGAAAGGCATCGAGTAACCAGGCGCAGGAACTGGTAAAGCTGAAGGAAGAGACAGAATCACCAGCAAAAACCCAAAAATTCGTTCCTTTGCTAACAGCAGAATCTCTGCCAAAGTAACTTTTGCGGTGCGTTCTTCGTCAAAAAAATAGCGTTGTAACTCGTGGGATAGTCTAGCCATTGATTCCGGAATCTTAGTACAATTTAGTCAAAGACAGGACTTACGCAAAATCATGAAAAAACGAACCACATTCGCGTAGCGTCTCCCCTTGGGAGAAGAACGCGTTGGCGCTAGCCTCTCCCCTTGGGAGAAGGACACGAAGGAAAGAGGGTTGCAGAGAGTTATTGCGTAAGTCCTAAAAGAATATACCTATTTTTATACAAACAATAAGTATTAACTATTAAATATCGAGCATTACCATGAGATTCACCATCACAACTAGCTAAATTGCTAATAAACTATACCAAAGAAAATTTTCATATCCGGTGAAATTTGGCATAATCAATTTATTATAAACTATTGCTATTAATTATGTTCATACTAATTGAATAACATTGAATAATCATATGGATATTTTTCCAATAATCAGTGTGAGCAATTAGTTTATTATTCACCCATAAGTAGGTAAATATATAATCAATAAAATTTCATAAATACTATTCAAAATATTCATCATAGCTAATAGTCAATTGGGCGTTGCTGAATCAAAGTATGAAATACAAAAATTACCTTTCTTTTTCTTTGTTCCTACTCTTCCCTTCCCTTCCCTACCCTTCCCTTCCCTTCGGGACGCTGCGCGAACGGGACGCTGCGCGATCGCCTAATGCGTGAGGCAAATTCATACAGGACTTACGCAAATTTATGAAAAAACGAACCACGAAGGACACAAAGGACACAAAGTCAAGAGGGTTTCAGAGAGTTCTTGCGTAAGTCCTATCATACTCGAAATCAGCAACGCCTAATTGATTGTTAGCCAATTAACCATGAGCGGCAATGAGCAATTCTCAAAGTTGTTTGTCGTTTTTATAACTAGCAACAGCTACCCGGAGATTACCTTGGTGTTGGGCGAGCAAGCGATCGCCTGCTTCTTTTTCTAAACCAGTCCAGTGCATCAGCAACGCCAGCTTCACCCACTTCCCACTACGTTCGAGTAAAAAACCAGCAGCTTCCCGACTTAAACCCGTTAAGTCTTGCAACATCTGTAAAGCGCGATCGCGTAACTTTTGATTTGTCACCGCCACATCCACCATACGATTACCGTAAACTTTGCCCAGCTTCACCATTACCCCAGTAGAAAGGATATTTAAAGCCAGCTTGGTGGCTGTACCAGCTTTTAAGCGAGTTGAACCAGCCAGGATTTCTGGGCCAGTTAATAAGCGAATATCAACATCAGCATCAAAACGCACTTGTTCTGTAGGTACACAAGCAATAAAAATAGTCCTAGCACCTCGTTGACGGGAGGCGTGGAGCGCTCCGTGGACAAAAGGAGTTGTGCCACCGGCAGTAATCCCGACTACCACATCTAGCTGAGTAATATGGCGTTGAGCGATCGCCGCCTCACCATCTGCGGTACTATCTTCTAAATCTTCAGAACTGCGTACCAATGCACCAGCCCCACCAGCAATAATCCCCTGTACCAACTCTGGGGATGTGCAGAAAGTAGGTGGACATTCAGCCGCGTCTAATACCCCTAACCTGCCACTTGTCCCCGCGCCAACATAAAATAAACGACCTCCCTGGCTCAAACGTTCTGCGGCCACATCAATTGCTTGAGCCAACTGAAGTTGAGCCGCCGCCACCGCCGCCACAGCTTTTTGGTCTTCGCGATTAAACAAATCCACCAACTCAACAGAACTAAGCTGGTCTAAGTTAAGACTATCAGCATTTACCTGCTCAGTTAAAAGATAGCCCCGTGACTGCAAATTTGACATGGTTTACTCTTAATATAAATAGAAATCTTTCTTTCCCCACTCCCCAGAAGAGGCAGGGGCGCACCGGGGAGTGAGAAATTACTTTAAACTTGCGGTTGCTTACTTAACAACCGTTCCTCTTCTCCCCTGCCCCCTGCCCCCCTGCCCCCGTTCCTCTTCCCCCCTGCACCCTGCCCCCTGCCCCCCTGCCTCTTCTCCCCACTCCCCATTCCCCATTCAGTTCACAATAAACCTTCTAATTTGCGCCGCATATTTTCTAATTCAGAATCAGACATTTCTGGTGCAGCTGGCGGTACTTGGTTAGAGCGGTAGCTATCCTCATCAGTATCCTCCTGTTTTTCAGCTTGCCAGTCAGTATTCTCCAAATTCATTTCCGGAGGTAAGATTAAATCGCTATTAGCCGGAACAATTTCCCATTCATAACCAGCACTTTCACAAAACTCCTTAATTTCCTCCGCATCGAGCATTTCCACCGTGGGAGTAGGGAAATCCTGAGCTTCCAATAACAAAGCAAAGCGGAGAGCGTCGTCTTCTGACTCGAACATCAAAATTTTATTGCGTACAGTCCCGGACTGCGAGGCTGCGGCATCACCCACCCGAATCGAGTGAATTCCCTCGTTTTCTGTGTGAGCATTGAAAATTAATACAAAAACACGCATGGGCGTAATCATCTATCCTTCTCTTTTGCGATCTACCTATATTATTAAAGTTTGAGACTGTGCATTTGGAAAACCCACAGCTACAACTTTCACTTTATTTAGATTTTTTCGCAGTATCAATATATTGAGTTAGCAAGCAGTAGCAAATTGAACTTTGGACAATTATTTACCCAATCATCTAAATAATTGCATATCCCCAAATCTAAAATAGGTTTGTATCCTGGAATAGGCATCAAAATAATATTTGTCAGTTACTGCTAGTAGCCAGCAAGCTACACCCAGCCATAAGCAAAATCATAATGACTAAATCTCCCAATACAGATCACCATTCCCATTCCTCCCCCAACAAGCGTTTGTGGTTGCTATTATTGAGTCGCGGTGGCATTGCTCTGGGCGTACTGATGCTAGTGACAATGGGCGGCGGTATTTGGCGCTTGTGGAGTTTTGTCCAAAATGAATTAACCCCCCTAGCAGCAAGCGGCCTCACGAACACACTCAACCGTCCGGTAAACTTGGGAGAAGTTACAGGCTTTTCCTTGAGAGGAGTAGAATTTGGGGCTTCAAGCATCCCCGCAACATCCACAGACCCAGACAGGGCAGTAGTTGATGCTGTAGAAGTGGGTTTTGATCCGTGGCAATTAATTTTTCAGCGTCAACTCAAGTTGGATGTCACTTTAGTTAATCCAGATATTTACATTGAACAAGATAATCAAGGGCGGTGGATTACTACGAAAATTGCCCCACAAGGTAAACAAGCCCTGATTAAAACTGATTTAGATAAACTCAGGTTTCGCAACGGTAAACTGGTATTGCTACGGCAAGTAGGCGATGAGGGAGTCATATCCTCTTCATCCACCATTCCCCCTGTAGCGTTTTCACAAGTCAACGGTACAGCCCAACTGCTCAAAGAAAACCAACTGATTAAGTTTCAAGTCAGGGGTGAAGCAGATAGTGGGGGTAATGTTGCTCTTCAAGGGGAGGTAATTCCTCAAACATTAGCAGCTAAATTACAACTGCGATCGCAAGATTTATTCGCGGCTCAAATTACCGACCTAATTAAGTTACCCTTCGACTTACAGGCGGGTAAAGTTAATGGCAACTTGCAGATTCAACTCACACCAAAACAGCCACCCCTATTATTTGGCAATGCTAACTTACAAGGGGTAACGCTGCAAATTCCCAACGTACCCCAGGCTTTTCTCAATACCCAAGGGGCAATTCGTTTCCAGGGAAGGGAAGTACAGCTAAATAATCTTGCTAGTAATTACGGCAAAATTCCTCTGGTGGCTACGGGAATCATTGACCCGACAACAGGCTATAAATTGGCAGGGCGTGTGAATGCTGTAAGTGTAGCCAATGCCCAAGGAAGTCTCAATATCACAGCCCCAGTACCTGTAACTGGGCAGTTAAAAGCTAACTTGCAAATGCTCGGCTCCATCACCAAACCAGTACTTTCAGGCTCAGTTGCGACTATTAAAACTGCTCAAATTGATCAAATTGATTTTAATAATATTAGTAGTAAATTTGAATTTGCTCCTCATGCTAATTTAATTACCTTGACAGATATTCAAGGCAAAGCCGCAGTGGGTGGCGAAATTACCGGTGTTGGTAAAATTAACCTGGGTAAAACTCCCCAATTAGATTTTAATTTCGCAGCGAAGAAGATTTCCGGAGATGCGTTAGCTAAAATTTACGAAACCATCCCCCCGATTCAAATCGGTACTGTTTCCGCCACAGCTCAATTAACTGGTGCGGCAAATAATGTGCAAACTGTGGTCAAATGGCAAGCCCCAGAAGCCACCTATGCTGGTACTGGTGAAACCGTCATCGCCGCAGACCGTAGCCTCACCTTCCGCAATGTGGCTTTGAATGTCGGCGGTGGGATGGTACGAGGTTCTGGTAGTTTTGCTCAAGGGCGTTGGCGAGCCGATACCCAAGCCTCTGGTGTCGGGTTAACACCTTTTGTAGACCCAAATCAACTGCAAAGTATTTCTTTGACAGGGGCAGAATTCAATGGTCGTCTCATCCTCGAAGGTAGCGCCGAACCATTTCAAATTGCCACCATTCGCAGTGAAGGCGCAGGAGTAAACATTGGTGGTGGGACAATTGCCGTTTCTCGTATCCAGTTGCAAGACAAAAACTTTTCGGCTCAACTGGTGGCTAATGGTGTGAGGCTAGGGCGGATCTTGAAAGCATCCCCGCCGGCTTTGGCTGGTTCCTTGGCGGGTACGTTTGAGGTAGCAGGGAACACAGAAAATTTTGGACTCAGCACTTTACGCGGCACTGGTGAAGCACGGCTGAATGTGGCAGGTGGAACTGTGACTGCTTCTAAGATCCAATTAGCTAATGGTCGATATCAAGCACAAGTGCAAGCCAATAATCTGGCTGTGCAGCAGTTGGCAGCAGTGCCAAAACAGTTTCAAGGCGCTTTAACTGGTCAATTTCAGGTCGCAGGGTCTGTGGAATCCTTCAGTCCAGAAGCTATCCAAGCCAGTGGTCAGGGACGGTTGAATATTGCCGGGGGAACCATTACAGCCTCTAATATCCAATTGGCTAACGGTCGATATCAAGGACAAGTTCAAACTAATAATCTCCCTTTGCAAGAGTTGGTAGCAGTCCCACGACAATTCCAGGGAGGGTTAACTGGTGAATTGAATGTGGCGGGGTCTGTTGAGTCCTTTAGTCCAGAAACTATCCAAGCCACTGGTCAAGGACGGTTGAATGTTGCGGGGGGGAGCATTACAGCCTCTAATATTCAACTGGCTAAAGGTCGCTATCAGGCTGTAGTTGATGCGGCGGGGGTGGAATTAAATCAGTTCAATGAGCAGTTACGGGGAAATTTTGGCGGTAAGTTGCAGGTGGCTGGTGTCTTGGGTTCTGCCAAATTAGCTGATGTGCGGGCGGCTGGACAAGTACAATTGTCTCAAGGTATCCCCGGTATTGAGCGACCGTTGAGTGCTGCATTGGCTTGGAATGGGGAAAAACTCGCTATTGAACAAGCTGTAGCCACTGGGTTAAATGTCAGTGGTGATATATTAACTAATGCTGCTAATAACGCAGGTATCCCGGAAATTACTCAGTTAAATCTCAACGTCCAAGCCCAGAATTACAACTTAGAACAGTTACCCATCAATTTGCCGAATCAGTTGGCTGTGGCGGGAAATGTGGATTTTGACGGACAAATCACTGGTAATCTGCCTTTGCCCAATGTCACTGGGAAAATCGGGTTACGGGATTTGGTTGTCCAAGATATTGCTTTTGAGCCTTTGTTAACTGGAAATATCCAGTCTGTACAGGGACAAGGTTTGAATTTAGATTTGACAGGGAATAGGGATGATCGCATTGCGTTGAAACTAGATGCCCAAAATCGCCCCCAATCTTTTATAGTCAAGCGCCAAGAAGCATTAGCGACAGGTGAAGCACAAGGGGATGATTTGGCGATCAAAGTCGCCAAGTTTCCTTTAAAAATTCTCAATTTGACACCACCGCCGAATTTGCGTCTAGGTGCTGGTGCGGTGGCTGGGCTGTTAAGTGGGGATGTGCTAATTAATCCGCAGACATTGGCAGCAAGGGGGAATTTAGCGATCGCCTCTCCAGAAATTGGCCGGATTACAGGCGATCGCTTGGCGGCTGAATTCCGCTACAGTGATGGTAAAGCCACACTCACCAACAGCGAATTTGTCAAAGGCGATAGTCGTTATACCTTTGCTGGCAATTTTGGTCAAACTCCCCAAGGGCAGCAACTACAGGGGAAATTAAATGTCAATCAGGGTAATATCCAAGATGTGCTGAAAGTAGCGCAAATATTTGAATTACCAGATTTTCAACGCGGTACAGAAGAGCCAACCTACGGCACAGCCACGGATCTAGCAACTAAATCTCGTGGATTACCTCAACAGCCTTTATTAACCCAACTCAAACGCTTTTATGAAATTGATGCACTGCAAGCGGCACAAGAACAACAACGGCGCGATTCTAATCCCATCCCAGATTTAGCAGACTTACAAGGGACTTTTAACGGGGAAATTGCTGTAGATACTGCCACAGCTAAGGGCTTATCAGTTCAATTTAATTTGAACGGTGAAAATTTTACCTGGGGTCAAGAAAAAGAACCCAATCGTTTCTATAGTTTGAAAAATATAGTTGCCCAAGGCAGGTTTGAAGATGGAATTTTGCAATTACGACCATTACGGATTGCTTTAGAAAATGGCAGTCTCGGCTTCACAGGTAACATTGGCGGTGATGATCAATCTGGTCAGTTGCAAGTTAGTAATTTTCCTATAGAGTTACTAAATAATTTTGTTAACCTCCCAGTTGCTATCTCCGGAAATCTCAGTGGTAAAGCCGTTTTAGCAGGTACTACTGCCAACCCCCAAAGCAAAGGGGATTTTAAAATTACAGAAGGAAGATTGAATCAGCAGCCAGTTGAGTCAGCCACAGCCAGTTTCAGTTATGCTGATGGGCGCTTAAACTTTGGCAGCACTGTCTCGGTTGTGGAAACGCAACCAGTGAATATTAATGGCAGTATCCCTTATCAGTTACCTTTTGCTTCTGTAGCACCAGAAAACGAGCAAATTAGCTTGGATATCCAGGTAGAAAATGAGGGATTAGCAATATTAAATCTCTTGACTAATCAGGTAGCCTTTGAGAAGGGAGAAGGAGAAGTAGACATTGAAGTGCGCGGAACCAGAGAAAAGCCGATAGTCAAGGGCATAGCCACCGTTAATAATGCTACCTTTACAGCCCAGGCTCTACCAGAAAAAATCAAAGATGTCACAGGGAAAGTTCTGTTTGATTTTGACCAGATTTTAGTAGAAAACCTGGAGGGTCGGTTTAGCCGAGGTAATGTAGTAGCATCTGGAGAAATTCCCATCTTTAACAACGGACAAGGAATTGAGAATCCCCTCACGGTTGCTGTTGATCAGCTAACTTTGAATCTTAAAGGCTTGTACCAAGGAGGCGCTAGTGGCAATTTACAGATTACAGGTTCTGCCCTGAATCCAGAAATTGGCGGTCAAGTGAATTTATTCGATGGTCAGGTTTTACTTGCAGATGCTCGAAACCCAGAGCCACCTGCCAATAGTAATGGCTTATCATCCTCTTTCCGAAACGTTACGCAAACAACAGCCAATAAGCAGATTCAACCTGATGGCGAGGATGCCTTAACTATGTTTAATAATTTAAATATAGAACTGGGTAAAAATGTAGAAGTCAATAATCCACCTATTTTGAGCTTTCGAGCTACAGGTAATCTCACAGTTAACGGTTCCTTTGCTCAACCAATACCCGATGGTACTATCAGGCTAGAGCAAGGTGGAGTGAATTTGTTTACGACACAGTTTAACCTAGCGCGTGGTTACAAACATACAGCCACCTTTAAAGCCAACCAACCCCGCGACCCCGAATTAGATGTGCGCTTAGTCGCTAAGGTACTAGACGTAATTCAGAGTAGTGATTTCACACGAGCAAATACTGCCGGTTTAGCGGCTTTAGAAAGTGTGCAGGTTGAAGCCAATCTCCAAGGTTTTGCCAGTCAAATCAATGAAAAACTGGAACTCACAAGCAGTCCATCTCGCTCGGAAACAGAAATTGTCGCTTTGTTGGGGGGTGGATTTGCCGGTGGTGAGGGAGGTGGAAATACCACTTTGGGACTGATTAACATTGCCAGTTCAGCTGTATTCAGCAACTTTCAGTCAGCCTTTAATCAGATTGGTAGTAGTTTTGGCTTAAGTGAACTACGTATATTTCCCACAATTGTTTCTGATAATCCGGAAGCGGGAAGGAGCAATTCCACCTTAGAATTGGCTGCTGAAGCGGGAATTGACGTTTCTCCCAAAGTTTCTATTTCCAGTATCAAAATTTTGACAGCAAATGATCCATTTCAGTGGGGTGTAAATTACCGCATCAACGACGAAATTCGTTTGCGTGCTTCCACAAATTTAGAAGATGACAGTCGGGCTGTAGTGGAGTTTCAACGGCGGTTTTAAAAAGATGCCAAATCAAGATTTCCTCACCCAGAAGGCAAAGAGAACAGAAAATTCCTATGAATTAGTGTTAATTTATACTATTTATAATTTGGATAGTCGTTATACTCATTTTTAGGTTCTACCTGGGAATTATGAAGTGGCTTTGCCACTTCATTTTTATTAGGACTTACGCAAGAACTCTCTGAAACCTTCTTAACTTCGTGTCCTTCTCCCAAGGGGAGAGGCTAGCGCCAACGTGTCCTTCTCCCAAAGGGAGACGCTACGCGAACGTGGTTCGTTTTTCCATAATTTTGCGTAAGTCCTGTTTATTTATCTTTTCTGAGCAAATGTCTATCAATCATTAGACTTTGTATCCTGCCATTTTTCGCGGGGTTCTTTCATCTCCACATTTTGCGATCGCGCTAACTGCCAACTCTTCAACATTAGGGGTTTTTGTCGTTCCAGATGATTGACAAACTGCATAATTGACTGGTCTGCCTTAATTGGGGTTTTCAAATCAAACTTAATGGTCTGCACAATCTTAATGTCATCCTGAATCAAATATTTACCCACAATTTTAGTCAGCCACAGCAGCACTCGATTATATAACCAACCAAAAATTCCCTGACGTTTCTTACTAATCAGTATTACCTGACCTTCAGATTGTCCCCCTTCCAGGAGGCGCACGGCAAACATAATGTGAACATGGAGGAAATCAGTCCCAATTGTCACGATGTTAGTGCTACCGTACCAATAGCAAATATTGCTCACAATATTTTTACCGAAGGGACGCATCAGCCGCAATAAAAATGAATTTCTACTAATAGGTGTAGTATTACTGAAGACAATAGCATTCTGATTGATTTCCTGTTTATCAAAATGAATTGCTGATGGTAGTTTGTGAACTGTATTAAAGTGTTGAGAGTCGATAGGATTAATCATCACCGCATTAGGGTGACAGTTCATCAAGAAATAATCACCAAAGGCAACATCACATTCTTTGTTTTCTAACTCCAGCACAAAGGGTAGGGGTTGCTTGGGTATCTCTCCAGTCCAAACCCAAATCATCCCATACTTTTCAGCCGTAGGCCAAGTTTTTAACTTGACAGTAATAGGCTCATCTAAACATGGGATATCAACACAGAATCCTTGAGCATCAAACTTCCAATGATGGAAAAAACAACGCAGTTCGTTACCTTCTACTTTACCTTCAGCCAGGTGAGCGCCCATATGCGGACAGTAGGCATCAACAATAACGACTCTTTTATCTTTACCACGGTAAATCGCTAATTCTTTCCCCAAAATTGTGACAGCCTTTACCTTCCCAACCCCTAGATGTTTTGATGGGATAACCCAGTACCATCCCTCAACAAAACGTTCAGGATTATTGAAAATTCTCGGTTTATGGATTGAGTTAACGTTCTGCAAATTAACATTCATTTTCAGAGTTTCACTTGAAGTGAAGCGGTTAATCTAGAATTAGCATGATCATCACCAAGAAACGGTTACTTTTATTACTGGGAAACATGGTTGCAGAACTAATTAATCAAAATCCCTAGATTTAACCATGAAGAGAACAGATGAAAATGTAATTTTTTTGTCAATTAAATAATTTTGGATTTCTACTCTTATTAACTCAGGAGAGAGATTTGCAAAATAAAAACTTAGTATAATCTCTAATTAGATCAAAATTTCCACTACTGATACTAGTATTTTGCTAACCTCTAAGATATGTTAGCTATTGAGGAAATATGTCATAATAACTACAAGAGTTGGGGAAGTCTGCCGTGTTAACTCAGGATAAAAAACTGTTTTTAATTGGTCAAGTCACAAATCTCAGTGGAATTCCGATCAGGACAATTCGCTATTACGAAAGTTTAGGTTTAGTAGAATCATCAGGACGCACAGAGGGAGGTTTTCGCCAATTCTCAATGGATGTGCTGACTCGGTTAGCTTTCATTAAAAGGGCGCAAAGTTTAGGGCTGAGTCTGGAGGAGATTCGAGATATTCTTCAAGTCTATGACCAAGGAAAACCCCCCTGTGGCGATATTAAAGACAAGTTAGAAGACAAACTTGCACAGATTGATAGCCAAATTGCTCAGTTACTGACTTTGCGCTCGGAAATTGGGGAATTACTGGCGGGATGGAACGATAAACCTGGTCAGCAAGAGGATACAATCTGCCCAATTATCCAGTAAAAATGCTGAGTGCCGCTATACCCCCAGGGCTTGACAGCACTCAGCACGTTATTCTTCAGTTAAAAATTCTTGTTCCTCTAGGTAACGAATAGCTAATCCATCAACTACCTTAATCACTCCTTTAGTGTAGGTGGCGGCGTTATGTGCGGCTCTCCATGCTGCCCAATTAGGAACAAATCCTGTGAGGGTGACTCTGCCATTTTCGACTACAACATTGACATCTTCAGCTTCTACAAAGGTATTATGCTCTAAGGCGTTCTCAATGCTTCTGGCAATTTCCTCATCTTCAGGTTTCTTCGTAGGCACAACTGCTAGTTCATTGATAATATCAATTACCCCGGTAAGCCCATAACCTATATCTTCTACCTGAAATTTCTTCCAATAAGCGTCTACTGTACCTCTTAAGGTCAGCAAGCCGCCCATGACGCTCACATCAATTTTGTTAGCATCAATATCTGTATCCCAAGTGAGAGCATTTGCTACATTTGAGGCGATTTCATCATCTATGGGAACAGGAATTGAGTCAGGATACTGGACTTGTAAGTGATTAATTACCTCAATAATACCCTCTATTTCTTTAGTATCTTGTTCTGCTATAGTTTTGGCTCGATAGCTAGGTACTGTTCCCCTCAAGGTAACTTTGGCATCATCAACAGTTACACCAACATTTGCTGCATTCACCCGGTCATCCCAGTGAAGTTTATCTACAACTTTAGCTTGCAGTTGTTCGTCTGTCGCTACAGTCATAATTACACCTGTTTGGTTGTTTTTATCTCATCTGTGCAGGAACGATAATATCAGGTTCTGATGTTGAGTTATGTTTTCCACAGTCATTGCACTGCATATCTTATGCCTCGTATGCAGCAGGGAAGACCAGACTAAACCTAACTACATCTGGGTGAGTTTTACAGGAATTACACAACAATTAATATATAATTGTGGACTATTTTACTATTAATTATATTTTGCTTTCCTCTTTCTTGAGAGGTGAGTCTGAAACTCTGATTTATATACTCGCGAAGGATGATGTTTTTAATTTAGAGGTTATGGCAAAAGTTAATTCAATTTTGTTGATGTTTGATCAAAATTGATCTCACATACACCACAAACGAATAAATTTCAGCCCGCGTGGGCGAGCTGAGTTTGTTTGGTTAATGAGATACAGCTAGTGTTTCATCAGTCACCTGGGTATATTCTGTGACGATTTCGCGGAATCGTTCTCCTTCAATGGTTTCTTCGTCTGCTAATAAATCGACTAAATACTCCAAAGCAGCACGGTTGTCTTCCAACAGTTTTTTGGCTTCTAGGTAGCAATTGTTGATAATTTCGCGGACTTGGGAATCAATTTTGGCGGCAATTCTTTCGGAATATTCTGGTTTATTCATCCAGTCGCGTCCCAAAAATACTTCGCTATTCTGAGTTTCTAAGGACAATAGTCCTAAATCAGACATCCCGAACCGTGTTACCATTTGCCGTGCCATGTTGGTAACGTGTTGCAAATCATTACTAGCACCTGTTGTGACTTCTGGCTGACCGAAAACGATTTCTTCGGCGGCGCGACCACCCAATGTAGAGGTAATTTTGGCTCTGATTTGAGAACGGGAAATTAAACCTTGTTCTTCGTTGGGTGTAAACCAAGTTAAACCGAGTGCTTGACCCCGTGGAATCAATGTCACTTTCTGCACTGGGTCATGGTCTTTGAGTAATGTGCCAATTAAGGCGTGTCCGACTTCATGGTAGGCAATCAAGCGCTTGTTCTTGCTATCTACTAAGGCTGTGCCTTCCATACCGGCTACGACTCGATCTATGGCATGATCGATTTCGAGGATGGTAATTGCTTCTTTGCGTCTTCTGGCTGTGAGAATTGCGGCTTCGTTGAGTAGGTTGGCTAAGTCTGCACCTGTAAAACCTGGGGTTCGCCGTGCGATCGCCTCTAAAGATACACTAGAGTCAAGTTTCTTATTGCGTGCGTGGACTGACAGAATTTCGGCTCGTCCTTTGAGGTCTGGAGCATCGACCATCACTTGTCTGTCAAAGCGTCCTGGTCTGAGCAATGCGGAATCTAAGACATCTGGGCGGTTAGTGGCTGCAATAATAATAATCCCTGTATTACCTTCAAAACCATCCATTTCGGTGAGCAGTTGGTTGAGAGTTTGTTCTCTCTCGTCGTTACCGCCACCGATACCAGTCCCACGTTGTCGTCCCACTGCATCGATTTCATCGATAAAGATTAAGCATGGGGCGCTGTCTTTGGCTTTTTTAAACAAATCGCGCACACGGGATGCTCCCACACCCACAAACATTTCGACAAATTCTGAGCCGGAAATGCTAAAGAAGGGGACACCGGCTTCCCCGGCGATCGCTTTTGCAAGTAAAGTTTTACCAGTCCCTGGAGGTCCAATTAATAAAACTCCTTTGGGAATACGCGCGCCTACAGCCGTAAATCTTTCTGGCTGCTTCAAGAAGGTAACGACTTCTCCTAGTTCTTCTTTCGCTTCTTCCACCCCGGCTACATCGTCAAACTTCACACCCGTTTTGGCCTCCATTTGAAAACGAGCGCGAGATTTACCAAAGTTCATCGCTTGGTTAGAAGCATTGGTAGAGCGTCGCAGGAATAATAACATTAACGCTACCAGTGGTAAAATCCACATGAGGTTAATTAACAACCCCACCGCCACAGTAGCGTTAGCAGAGGAAACCTGACCAAAATCAACGTCTTGTTGTATAAGGGTGTTAATTAACTCAGTGTTTTGTTTTAAAAGCCTGACTTCTATTGGTGGTGCATCTGGCTCTTGTCCCTTGAGATAAACCTTGGCTATCTGTTGAGTTTCATCAAGCTCTACTTTTTTTACTTTCCCTTGCTTAGATTTACTGAGTAACTCACCATAACTTAGGGTTTGGCGCTCTGCTTTTTGCGCCAAGGCGGGAGTACCCATAAAAATACCCGGCAACATGAGTAAACTGGCTGCTAGAGCTGCTGTACGCTGTTTTATCAATGCCTTTTTCCCGAAATTTTGCATAATAATTACCTTTTGTCTAGTAGCATCAGCTGAGGGCTGATTTTATGCCTATTCTTCTAGCAAAAATTGCCATAACTGGAAATCACTATTTTCTCATCTAGTCTAACTTCTAGACAAAGCTATTCCCCAGTTTCTCTGGTTTGCTATGGCATTTTTGACTTTTAGTGATAAAAAATACAACTACAGCTACTTGACAGCGATCGCCACCCATTCTCACAATGTAAATTGACGATAAAAATATAAATCGTTACTATAAACATAGTCGTAATGATTCCGCCTTGTAGATATCCTGGTGGTGTAGCAAAATATTGAGTTGATGGGTGAATTATGGTAAAAATTGTTGGGCTTGGTGGTAGTTTAAGACCTGATTCCTACACCCAAATCGCTTTAAAAGTAGCAGCACAACGGGTAGAAGCCTTGGGTGCAGAAGTAGAAATTTTAGATGTGCGGCAATTGAATTTACCATTGTGTCATGGTGGAAAAGATTATTCAGCATACCCAGACGTGCAACGGTTGCGTGATACCGTGAGTGGTGCTGATGGGTTAATTTTAGCAACACCAGAATATCATGGCGGTGTGAGTGGTGTTTTAAAAAATACTTTAGATTTGATGAGTTTTGATGAACTCTCGGATAAAGTCACCGGACTGATTAGTATATTGGGAGGTCAGTCTAATAGTAATGCACTCAATGACCTGCGGATCATTGTCAGAGCAGTACATGGCTGGGTGATACCAGAGCAAATTTCTATTGGAAAAGCCTGGAGTGCTTTTAGTCCTGAAGGGAAGTTGCTGGATGAAAAGCTAGCTGAAAGATTTGATAATTTTGCTCAGAGTTTAGTAGACAATACTCGCAAGTTGCGCGGAGTTGATTAGATACTGTCAACACCGAGAGACTCAGATCCGCGAATTCTTGAAGAATTCGGGGATTTTTATTTGGGTTCCTGATTTTCACTGAATTCAAGCAAATATCAGGAAAATCAACTGGTTAATATCATTTAAATTTAAATAAATTTTTTACTGAATTAACTAAATTTTGTCTCCTTTGAGTCATAATAACAAAAATAGTTGCTATTTATACATTTTATCGTGATGCAAACTACACTGAACTTAAAAAATATTGAAACTCCAGTAAATCCCGTAAATCCAATATTTGCCAACCATGAAACTTTTCACCCTCGTTTTGGTTGGCTGAAAAAAGGATTTGATGCTGTGAAAACAAATTCCGGAATTTTCTTACAAGATGATGCACCTGTGCGTTTGGGTGTGGGTAAGAATATGGTACGCTCTATGCGCTATTGGTGTAATGCTTTTAAAATTATTGATAAAAATAATTCTCCAACAAGTTTTGGTGAGCAACTTTTGGGAAACGATGGATGGGACCCTTATTTAGAAGACCCTGCATCATTATGGTTGTTACATTGGAATTTGTTAAAACCTACTTGTGAAGCTGCTGCTTGGTATTATATATTTAATATATTTCGGGATTCAGAGTTTACAAAGGCAGACATTTTAGCAGGACTTAACGAGTATATAGACAATTTCAATAAAAATATTGCTGAATCTTCGTTTATTAAAGATGTAAATTGTATTTTAAGAATGTATGCTTCACAGGATTTTGTGAGCAATAATAGTCCAATTGAAGATTCTATTGATTGTCCTTTTAATGAACTGGGTTTAATTCGGACTTTTGGGAAAAATTATCAGTTTAAAATTGGTAATAAAACGAATTTACCAGCAGAGATTATAGTTGCTGCTTGTTTAGAATATGCCGCTTGGGTAGGTAGTACAAAAACAATTGCCATTTCTCGTTTACTTTATGATGAAGGTAGTCCGGGGATGGTGTTTAAATTAACTGAAAATGTTTTGTGTGAAGCTATTGAGATAGTTATTCAAAACTTTAAGACGCTAATTCTTTCTGATACGGCAGGGTTAATTCAGTTATCTTTTAATGAAAAACCAGATATTTTAACTCAAGAAGTTTTAGGAAAGTATTATAATTCTTGATACAGCAAATGGTAATAAATGATGATCGAACGCAGATGAATACAGACTAGGGAATGGTATAAAAGAATTAAGTAAATTTATGACTAACCAAAAATTATCCCATTATTTCAGTCTTGAGCGTCGCTATACTCGTTCAATTAATTTAGAACGGGATTTAGAAAGTGTGGAAGCTTTAGAGGGTTATATTCTCACTCAAAGAGCAGTTGAATCTCTAGGAAGGATTATTAATACTTTTAGTTCTGATGCAGGAAATAGGGCTTGGACTTTAACCAGTGTCTATGGTACTGGTAAGTCTGCTTTTGCTCATTTTTTAATTTCACTGGTTGCTGGTTCTGAGAGTAGAATGCACAGGACAGCTTTATCTATAGCTGAGGAAGCTTTAGGAACAGAAAACAATATTTATCAATTAATTCAAGAAAAAACTAATTCTGTAGGATTAATTAGGGCTGTTGCTACGGGACAAAGAGAACCAATTAGTCATACTGTTATCCGGGCTTTATTAATTGGTGTTAATAATTTTGGGAATCTGACTGAGAGAAATAATATTAATGTTGTTCAAAAATTGCTAGATTTAGAAACTGAAATTAATGCTGGTAGAACGGTTGACAGTAAAGAAATTCCTGGTTTGGTTTTAGAACTGGCTCAGGAATCTCAAGCGGGTATTTTACTGGTTATTGATGAACTGGGTAAAAATTTAGAGTATGCTTCTCATGAACAAGGGGCTGAAGATTTATATCTTTTACAACAGTTAGCTGAGTTACCCAAAGATAGCAAAACTCCTGTTTATATTTTAGGGATTTTACATCAAGCTTTTGCTGAATATGGTCAACGTTTAGCATCTGTTCAACGCAACGAATGGGCGAAGATTCAAGGAAGATTTGAGGATATTCCTTTTGCGGAATCATCTGGGCAAATGATGCGGTTAATTGGTCAAGCAATTGACTCTTCAGCATCTGAAAAAATTAGCTGTGCTATTCATAGTAATGCTCAGGAGTGGTTTGAATATTTGGAATCACAGATTATTGGTGAAGAAGTCACTGATAAGGTAATTGAGGCAGTTTATCCGCTACATCCTTTGTCTGCTTTGGTTTTACCAACACTTTGCCAACGTTATGCTCAAAATGACCGTTCTTTATTTACGTTTTTAACCAGTAGTGAACCTTTATCTTTTCGGAATTTCTTAGATGAAGTCACGGTTGCAGATGATAGCTTTCCGACTCTGAAATTATACCGGATTTATGACTATTTCATTGAAGCGGCTGGGATGGGTTTAGCTTCTCGTCCTAATTTGCAAAGATGGGTGGAAATTCAAGATTTAATTAGTGATGCTAAACGCTTAGAAGAAGATAGTCTCAGGGTACTTAAAACTATTGGGATTTTGAACCTCATTACTGTTACGGGTTCAATGAGAGCGACGAGAACTTTAGTCTGTTTAGCTATGTGCGATTCTCCCTCAACAGCACAGCTTAATTATTGGCAAGATATTATTGATCAATTGCTGAATCATAACTTAATTACTCATCGTCGTCAATTAGATGAATTGCGGATTTGGCAAGGTTCTGATTTTAATGTTGATAGTGAGTTATCTAATTATATCGAACAAGAGCGATCGCCTTTAGTAAAACTGCTATCTTTCCACCGTCCTCTCAGACCTTTAGTAGCTCAACGTCACAGCTACCAAAAGGGGACTTTACGTTATTTTGAACGCCATTATTTAGATAAATCCCACGATTTGCAGCAATTAAGTTGTAGTAGCGTTGATGCGGATGGTTTTGTGGGGTATTGGGTAGATGAAGAAATTCCTGATGCTGTTCCTTCCACAACGAGCGATGGTAAACCCTTGGTCATTTTGAGTGCAGCGAATTTAGCTATTTTGAGGATTCGCACCCTAGAATTTGTGGCTTTGAATAATATCAAAAAAACAGCTAAGGAATTACAAACTGATGGGGTGGCGAGAAAAGAGGTAAATTATCGTTTACTAGAAGCTGAACAATCTTTAGATGAAAACCTCAGTCAATCTTTTAGTATTGGGATAAATCAGAAATGTTGGGTAGAAGGAAAACTCACCAAACTCAATAATGTTACTGATTTTAATGGCAAACTTTCAGATATTTGCGATCAAGTTTATCATCAAAGTCCCATTCTCTGGAATGAATTAATTAACCGTCGAGATTTAACCTCTCAGGGGACAAAAGCTAGACGAGAATTGATTCAGGCTATGTTGGAACATCAAAATGAGGAAAGATTAGGGTTAGAAGGTTATGGTCCCGAAGTTTGTATGTATTATTCTCTGTTAGAACAAACAGGGATTCATCAACAGGAAGATGATTATTGGGACTTTTTACCACCATCAGAAAATTCGGGTTTGAATTCTCTTTGGGATGTGGTAGAAGATTTTTGTTTATCAGCGATGGAAAAAAGCCAAACTTTTGATTTAGTTTATCAACGTTTAGCCGCACCTCCCTATGGCGTTAAGCAAGGTGCAATTCCTGTGATTATAGCGGCGGTTCTGTTGTATCACGCTGATGATTTGGGAGTGTATCAAGATGGAACATTTATTCCAGTTTTAGGAACAGAACATTTTGAATTATTAGTCAAATATCCTGAACGTTTTGCAGTTAAGTATTTTGCAGTTTTAGGATTAAGGGCGGAAGTATTCAAAGAGTTAGAAGCAATTTTACGAAATCCGCAGTTAAAACAATTGACTAAGGTTCGTAATGCAACTTTGTTAACGGTGGTTACTCCCCTTTATCAATTTGTGAAGAAGCTGCCTAAATATACTCAAAAGACCCAACGAATTGAAAATGAATCGAGAGCGATTTTAAGGGCATTACAAACTACTATTGAACCTGATGAATTGTTATTTAAAGCTTTGCCGCAAGCTTGTAATTTACCTGCAATTGGTACTGAAGCTGGGGATGATGGGATAACAGCTAAAACCCTCCGCATTAAGTTAGTTAAAGCTTTGCGAGATATTCATACAGCTTATGATCATTTGTTGGGTGATTGTCAAAAACTGCTATATGAAGCTTTTGGTGTTAGAAGTAAGGAAACAAAACTGCGGGAAGATTTACGGGTCAGGGCGAATTATTTGGCGGGAAAATGTATTGAACCTTTATTAAAACGCTTTACTCAAGCCGCATCGGATGAAAAAGCCAGTGATTCTCAGTGGTTGGAAGCTTTGGTGATGATTGTGGCTGATAAACCGGCAGAATCATGGACTGATGAGGATGTGACTGCATTTGAGATGAAGTTAGCCGATTTGGTGCGCCGGTTTAAGAATCTGGAAGCTGTACAAAAGGAAGTAGCCGCTAAGGGTGAAGGTTTTGAGGGAAGACGGATTACCATGACTCGTCCAGATGGTGAAGAAATTCATCAAATGGTATGGGTAGATCATGGGAGAGAATCGCAGGTTGAAAAGATTGTTGATAAAATTCTGGCTGAATTACCGGATGATTTGCAGTTAAGACAAGCGGTTTTGGCGAGGTTGAATGAACGGATTTTAACTCCTGCTTTCAGCGAGGGGGTGATTCAGATTGCAGAAAAACGACCTGATGAAAATATCCAGGGGAAGAATTTTGGCTAACAGAGGCTTTATGATGGGGGAAGAGAATCTTAAATCATTCGTGAAAAACAAGATTCCTAACTTCTTTGAGAAGTCGGGGATCTGAACCTCTTAATTTTCACAGAAATCAAAGCGATTTTGGAGCAGTGACAATGTTAGGTTTACTAGCAAAATTGAGCCAATGGGAAGAATTAACAAGTCAATCAGCATTAAACAACGTTGATTCTGACCAAATTTTACTCATGAATGGCATTAGCTGGGATATATATGAGACACTATTAAAAAGTTGCCAAAATAATTCTCATTATCGCTTTAAATATTTAGAAGGTACTTTAGAAATAATGTCACCTAGTCGCCGTCATGAGGTTGATAAAAAAATTATAGCTTTATTGTTGGAAACTTATTTTTTAGAAATTGGTATTGATTTTTATCCTTTAGGATCAACGACTTTTAGAAGAGAAGCAGCCGCTAGAGGTATAGAACCAGATGAATGTTATTGTTTTAATTCTGAAAAACCTGTTCCTGATTTGGCGATTGAAATAGTTGTCACCAGTGGGGGAATTAATGATTTGTTAATTTATCAAGGTTTGGGTGTACCAGAGGTTTGGTTTTGGCAGAATCATCAATTTTCATTATATTATCTGCGTGGTAATAAGTATGAGCAAATAAATCAAAGTCAACTTTTACCAGATTTAGATTTAAAGCTATTGGCAATTTTAGTGATGTCTGGTGAAAAACCAAAGGATTTAATTTCCAAGTTCCGTGAAAGTATTCGTAAATAAAATTTGAGCGGAAGAAGAAGATTTACTTTGTTTAGTTTTTTATGGATAATTTTAGTTTATTGAAATAAAAGAACCCCACCCCCAACCCCCTCCCCGCAAGCGAGGAGGGGGCTATGATAAACTTCATTTGATGGGGATTTATTTTGGTTGTTGGTTTAACCAAGTTTCTAAATCACCTACACTAGAAAAGTCTAGTAATGCTTCTCCTAGATTTTCTAATTTTTCAATGGATAATCCTTTAATTTTCTCGATTAATGATTCATTGATTTCTCCAATACGGCGATTGAGTTGACGTATAATTAAACGTTGTTCTCCAGACTGTACAGCTTGTTCTCTGTCTCTTTGATACAGTGGTTCTAATCGCATAACTAACTCCCTATCATCTGCTTCTAATTCTTGATTTACTTTCAAGTTTTCACGCAAGTTATAAACTAATTCCAAGGTTGCTTTCTGGTATGGATGATTTAATGGTAACGCCTGCAACTCTATAATCGCTTGTGATTGTACATTTCCTCTACCCAAAAGTCGTAACCATAATGTTTCCGGCGTTTGCGGTAGTTGATGTATCGCCACAATTGCTGTTCGCAAAGCATCTGGTAGAAAATGTACTCCCGATAACCAACCTTCTTTTTGTCTGGTTCCAAAGCTAGACAATCTAGTTTCAGATACGGTAGGTGTCAGAACCCACAATTGGGGAATTTCTGAGTCTTGAAGTTTGGTTTTATTTGCTTTAGCTTCTCGCCGCAAGCAAGCCTTGATTTCTAATAATTTGAGAATACAGTCGCAGATTTCATCGTTGGAGGCTGGATTGCGGAATGGTTCCAATATTGCAGGATTTTGAGCAAATCTTCCTAGTAAACCCAGTATTTGTAAGTTAGAATTTTCCTGTTTGTCAGGAGTGAATAAAACATCTATTTCCTTAATCTCTCCTGAGACTTTTTCTGATGACTTGACTTCTCCATAATCTTTGAGTATTTCTTCCAGATAGTCTTTAGCAAATTTGTCATGTATAAAGCGTGTCATTCATAATTCACCTAATTTAATATTGTCAAGTCGGATTAATGCCTATCCAATCGTACCATACATATTTATGTATAGTACAATATATATATTGAAACTTCACGCTTTATGATGGGTATTGATGATGTGCAAAATTTATTTGTGATAGAGAAGCGTCAAGGACAAGAATATCTTGGTTTCTATCTTCCAGAGGGTAAGAGGGAACTGTTTAAGGATTACTGTCAATTTATTGACAGCACAATGAGGAATGAACTGGAGAAGTTTATTGATGAGTGCATTTCTGATTCCACGTTTCAGCAATACTTAGAAATGAAGCGTAAGTTAAAAAATAAGTAATGCTTTTGGGACAGAGGTATGTAGTGTAACTCTTATGGATAGTCTTGTTTTGATTTTTGGGGTTTTCAAATCAGATTATGAATGGGTATGTTAGCGCAGGAGATAATTAAACATGAAAGTTAGAGGGATAAAACGTGGTCAAAATATTGAAATTTTAGGACAACTTAGTAATATTCCAGATGGAACCGAAATCACAATAGAAGTAGGATTTATTACCAATCCAGTTACAGAACCAAAACCACTATTAACAGAAGAAGAGAGATTAGCTAGACTCAATCAATTATTTGGTGCTTGGAAAAATCAACCGGAATTAACAGAAATATTTACTGAAATTGACCAACAACGCCATATTTATCAAGGCAGAAATATAGACTCACTGGATAATCAGGATAACGGCTAATGTATCTACTAGATACGAATATTTGTATTGCCCTACTGAAAGAAAATCCCCAAGCTGTGACTAAATTCAATCGCTTTTTTAGTCAATGCTATCTGTCCATCATTGTAGTTTCAGAACTATACAAAGGTGTTTATTGTTCTCGACAAGTAGCCAAAAATCTAGAGACCTTAGAACAGTTCATCGAATTGTTGCCAGTGGAACAATTTGATTTAGATGCAGCTATGGAATTTGGCAAGATTCAAAGCGAACTCCGAAACATTGGCAAACCAACTGGAGAATTTGATGCCTTGATTGCATCTGTGGCTCGTTCTCGTGAGGATATTCTGATTACTAATAATATCAAAGATTTTGAAAATATTGCCAACTTAAAATTAGATAACTGGTTAGAAACTTGAACAATGCGCGTGACTACCTCTGGAAGATTAGCTATACCAGCAATACTCATATACTAAAAAATAGAGTAGCTAGTTTAGAAAAATCCAACTAACCAGTAATTTCACTGTATTTAATAAAGTTTTTGCAAAATGCTATACAAAAGATTTCCATGTTTGCTAAAATATGAGAAATATAAATAAACTTGCCAAAAAGCACTAAAAATAAGCATGGCAGAGAAAAAGGTTAAACATATATTAGGTATCTCCGGGGGTAAGGATAGTACCGCTTTAGCAGTATTACTACATAAGGAAATTCCAGAAATGGAATATTTTTTTTGTGATACCCATAAAGAGTTACCGGAAACTTACGAATATCTTGACCGCATCAAAGCACGACTGGGGATTAGATAAAAAAATTATAGCTTTATTGTTGGAAACTTATTTTTTAGAAATTGATATTGATTTTTATCCTTTAGGCTCAACGACTTTCAGAAGAGAAGCAGTCGCTAGAGGTATAGAACCAGATGAATGTTATTGTTTTAATGCTGAAAAACCTGTTCCTGATTTGGCGATTGAAATAGTTGTAACTAGTGGCGGAATTAATGATTTATTAATTTATCAAGGTTTGGGTGTACCAGAGGTTTGGTTTTGGCAGAATAATCAATTTTGATTATATTATCTGCATGGTAATAAGTTTGAGCAAATAAATCAAAGTCAACTTTTACCAGATTTGGATTTAAACCTATTGGCAATTTTGCTGATGTCTGGTGAAAAGCCAAAAGATTTAATTTCAAAGTTACGTGAAAGTATTCACAAATAGAATTTGATCGCAAATTGAATATGTATAACTTACCAATTGCTGATAATTTAAATATTTCAGCATTAGCAGGACTATTTGATTCAACGACTAACTCTTATAAATATCTTTATTTTTTATCATTATTAGATATTCTTAAACGAAGAAATTTTGATAATCTATCAGCCATTAGTTTTCGGGAAATTATTGTTGAGATGTTGGCTAATGCTTGGTATCCTCACAAATATTTTAAACTTTCTTTTGGGAAGATAGACCAAATCGCTAATAAATTAGATAATTTGGAATTAGAACTTAAAGAACCACTTTTAAATTTTAGAGAGCCGGATAAGAAAATTCTACGTAATACTATTAATAATCAAAATATTGAAGATATTATTAGCTCTATTAATCGCTATGTTTCTTATCGGTTAATTCGTCCTTTCTTTACTCAAGAAACTAGAAGATTAAAAGATTATGATGTTAATCCAACTATCATTAATTTAGCTAACAATCAATTCTATAGACATAAGCCTTTATATTGCTTTAACGCTGACAATCAAAAAGATTGTAACGCAATTATTATACACCCTGATTGGGTAGAATATTTAGAGAAAAATTACACAATAGTTAGGGGTTGGGTATCTTGGGAATGGTTAAATTATATGCAACAAAGAAACCCTAGTATTCCCAATGTGGTTAAAAAACTATTTATGCCACAACAAAGAGATTCTTTAATTAAACAAACTCAATATTGGAAAACTATTTTAGAACATCAGGATATTAAATGTATTTATTCTCAAATTCAATTAAATAAGGATGAAATATCATTAGATCATTATCTACCTTGGTCATTTGTTGCTCATGATCAATTATGGAATTTAATTCCAACTACAAAATCTGTTAATTCTTCTAAATCTAATAATCTACCATCTGAAAAATATTTTGATAATTTTGTTAAGTTGCAATATTTAGGCTTAGATATTTATCATCAAAAAGTTTCTCAAAATAAATGGTTAAATGATGTCGAATCTTTTGTTGCAGAATTGAAAGTTAATCAAGCCAATGATTTATTAAATTTAGAAATTCTAAATAATGCTTATGAAAGAACTCTTAAACCTTTAATTTCTTTAGCAACTATTCAGGGTTTTAGTGCTAATTGGGTTTACGCTGAGAAATAATGAACCAACTCTAGTGATTTGGTTGGCATATAGTGAAGAACTTTGTGAGCAAGCGGTTACAGAATTTCAAAAAGCATGGGACTGTGTAGGCGTTCAGCTATGTTGGGCGTTTACGCCATCGCACCATCTCAACTTACCGCTTCTGGGGTAGCCATGATTTAGATTTAGAACAGGTTGAAGATGGTTTCATAGTAGCAGGATTAGCCAAAGTATACAACGCCGCTAAAAAGAGTATTCGCTTTATTAATCAACTCGGTGTGCGTTCCTCTTTGGTAGTTATAGACGAAGCCCATCAAGCTGTAGCCCAAACCTATCAACTCGTATTAGATGCTTTAGTTGTCCCCTACGAAAAAACCGCCTTACTGGGTTTAACCGCTACACCCGGACGCACTTGGGCTGATATTAACACTGATGCACAACTAGCGAAATTCTTCGCCCAACAGAAAGTTACTTTAGAAATTCCAGGTTATGACAACCCTATAGATTATCTGGTCGAGGAACAATACCTAGCTCAAGCTAACTATCGCTCCTTATTCTACGAAAGTGGTATTGAACTCAGTCCCCAAGACCTGAATCGGATTAATACAGAGTTAGATATTCCCCAATATATTCTCCATTGGTTAGCTGAAGACGAACAACGCAACCTCCGCATTATCCTGGAACTCGAAGCACTCGCCCAACATCATCACCGCATTATCGTTTTTAATACCTCCGTTGAACACGCTCAACTCATCACTTCAATTTTGCGTTTAAGAGGCTTCAATGCTGATGCTGTGACAGGTAACACCCCCAAATCAGAACAAGAACGCATCATCCAAAATTTTAAAGACGACCAGCCCCAAACCAAGATTTTATGTAACTACGGGGTTTTAACTACTGGCTTCTCCTTGCACCAAAAACCAGTGCGGCCGTTATCGCCCGTCCCACCAAATCCCTTGTACTCTACAGCCAAATGGTAGGACGAGCCATCAGAGGACTCAAAGCTGGCGGAAATGCTACCGCCGAAATTGTCACCGTTGTTGATAGTCAACTCCCCGGTTTTGGGTCTGTAGCATCAGCTTTTCACAATTGGGAAGACGTTTGGAGGAAAAACCCATGAATAGCAACCCCCATGATATTGTTCCGGCTCACCTGGCTGTGCAAGCAATGCGGGATAATGGTTATAAAAATGCGGCTTATGCGATCGCCGAATTAATGGATAATGCCATTCAAGCCGGTGCATCTCAGGTAGAATTACTCTGTGGTGAACGTAAACAACAGGTAGAAGAAAGAAAGCGATCGCGCATTGAACAAATCGCAGTATTAGATAATGGTAAAGGTATGGATGCTGACGTTTTACGTCTAGCCCTGCAATTTGGTAATGGTACTTATTTAGCTGAAGATAAACATACCGGAATCGGTCGTTTTGGCATGGGTTTACCATCTTCCTCTATTTCCCAATGTCAACGGGTTGATGTCTGGACATGGCAAAATGGAGTAGAAAACGCACTCCATAGTTACCTTGATCTAAATGAAATTAAAAGTCGTCAGATGACGGAAGTACCAGAACCTACTACTCAACCAATTCCGATGATTTGGACAAAAATCGCAGATGAATTTGGTCATAGTGGCACATTAGTAGTTTGGTCAAATATAGACCGTTGTATGTGGCGAACTGGAAAAGCAATTATTGATAATTCTGAATTTGTGATCGGGAGAATGTACCGCAAATTCCTGAATGATGAAAAAGTTAAAATTCGCATGGTAGCCTTTGATTTAGATGCCTTATATGATATTATCTTGGCAAAAAATGCTCGTCCTAATGACCCAGGCTATTTAATCGAAAAAACATCCTGTCCCGCACCTTATGATAATCAAGCAATGTTTCAGCCCTGGGAAGGAGATACATCTTATGAAGCAACTTATAAGATTAACTTTAAAGAAAAAGAACATGATGTAAAAATTCGCTTTTCTTACGCTAAAGAATCAGCCCGTCAAGCCGAACCAGGAAAAAACCCCGGTGATTTACCTCATGGAAAACACGCTTCTAAAAATGTTGGTCTTTCTGTAGTGCGTGCAGGTAGAGAATTAGAATTAGACCAAAACTTAGTTAATAATTATGACCCTACAGAACGCTGGTGGGGCATTGAAGTAGACTTTCCCCCATCTCTTGATGATATTTTTGGAGTTACGAATAACAAGCAATCAGCCCGTAATTTTGCAGAAATTCTCCAACTAGATATTGAATCTTTATTAGAAGAAGGAAAAACCGTTGCTCAACTTAAAGAAGAACTACTCCAAGACGAAGATCCCAAATATCCATTATTAGAATTAGCGCATAAAATTAGCAGTCAACTGAGTGTAATTCGGCGTTTAATCAAAGCACAAACTAAAGGAACTCGTACCAGTGAAAAACGCCACGACCCTTATAAACCTGAGAAAGTAGCTACAACTATTACCCAAGAACGTAAAATACAGGGTCATAAAGGTAAGAGTGATGCAGATGAACAATTACCAAAAGCAGAACGAAAACAAGTTATTAAAGAAACTTTAAAAGCAGAGGGAGTAACTGAAACACAAGCAGAATTATTAGCAGCAACAACTGTAGATGATGGTTTAAAATATACCTTTGCCCAATCTCCCCTTGATAGTTCCGCTTTCTTCTCTGTGAAATCGAGAGGAGGAGCAATTATTGTGAGCTTAAATACCAATCATCCGGCTTATGAAAATTTAGTAGAAATCTTAGAAATGGATGTAGATAAAGCCGATATTGAGACTTTACGGACTCGGTTGATTAACTCCTTAGATGGTTTAAAATTACTATTAATGGCATGGGCGAGATATGAAGATGAATTAGATGGTAAACGCAAAGAAAACGCCCAAGATACTCGCATTGATTGGGGGAGAGTTGCCAGAAGATTTTTAGAGAATGAGTTATGATGAAAACTCACGCACCAGGCGCAGAGGCGCAGAGAGTTTGGATAATTCTCTGCGTACCTCCGCGTTACCTTTGCGTACCTTTGCGTTTAAAAAAATGACTAGACAAGAAACGATAATTTACCTTGATTATCATGCAACTACTCCCGTTGATTTGAGAGTAGCAGAAAAAGTCATGTATTATATGACTAATGCCTTTGGTAATGCCAATAGTGTAGATCATATATATGGAGATGAAGCAGCAAAAGTTGTTAAACAAACCCGTCAACAAATAGCCGAATTAATCAATGCTTCCCCCAAGGAGATTATTTTTACCTCTGGTGCAACAGAAAGCATTAATTTAGCCATTCAAGGTTATGTTTCCCAACAGCATCACCCATGCAAAATCATTGTTTCCCCTGTGGAACACAAGGCGGTTTTAGATACTTGTGCTGCATTAGCGAAAAAAAAGTTAGCCGAAATTGTTTGGTTAAAAGTCAATCAACAAGCTCAAATTGATTTAGAACATCTGGAAAAAGTCTGCGCTGAGGGTGCTTCTCTGCTGTGTGTAATGGCTGCTAATAATGAAGTGGGTACAATTTATCCTACTGCAAAAATTGGGGCGATCGCATCTTCCTACAATATTCCTTTTCTCTGTGACGCTTCCCAAGCCGTAGGTAAAATTCCTCTCAACTTTCAAGACTGGGGTATTACCTATTTAGCTATTTCTGGACATAAACTTTATGCGCCCAAAGGAGTTGGTGCGTTAGTCATCAAAAAAGGTGAACACCTGCAACCAATTATATATGGTGGTGGACATCAACAGGGAATCAGATCAGGTACACTCAACGTCCCCGGAATTGCTGGTTTAGGTGAAGCTTGTCACTGGAGACGGTTGGAGATGGAAAAAGATGAACAGGCGATCGCACTTATGCGAAACCAACTCCAAAACTTGCTACAATCACAAATACCTGATTTAGTCATTAACGGAGACTTAAACAACCGTTTATCAGGTAACTTACATATTGCTATCCCGAATATTCCTAATAGTGCAATTATTGCGAGAGTTCGCCATCAATTAGCCATTTCCACAGGTGCGGCTTGTTCTTCCGGTGTTGTTACACCCTCTCACGTTTTACAAGCGATGAATCTTGCAGAAAATCTGATTGAAGGAGCTTTAAGAATTGGTATTGGTAAATTTACAACTAGAGCCGAAATAGAAAAGACATTTTCTCTGATAATCAATGCAGTCAATAAAATTCAGCAACTTCTTTAAATTCCAGTCAACTCCAAACCTCAGTTAAATCCAACATAAACCCAGGTAAAATATCTTCCCCTGATAAACTAACAGGATGATCTAAAACTTCCACATTTCTACCAGGACGATAAATTTCCACTCGTTGATTTTTGCGGTCAATCAACCAACCCAAACCAGCACCATTTTCTATATATTCTCTCATCTTTGCTTGCAACTTTTCTAGAGAGTCTGTTTTAGAACGTAATTCCAGCACAAAATCAGGACAAATTGGCGCAAAAGTTTCTTGCTGTTCTAAAGTCAGAGCATCCCATCTTTGTTTACTTACCCAAGCTGCATCAGGAGAGCGATTAGCACCATTCGGAAGACTAAAACCTGTTGAAGAATCAAAGGCTTCCCCTAATTTAGTTTGACGGTTCCACAACCACAGTTGTCCAGCGATTTCAAAGTTTCTTTTTCCGGTATAACTTCCGGTGGGTGGCATAATAATTAACTCCCCCGTAGCATTTCGTTCTAATTGTAAATCTCGGTTAGCCAGTGCCAAATCAACAAATTGCTCATGGGAAACTTGAAGTGTGAGTGTATTTGGGATATTGACAGCAATAGCTGGGGTTAAGTTAGGTTGTGTCATCATTCCCTCCTGAAACTGTTGCTTGTGAAGACGGTTGCACCCAAATCTTCTAGTTACTTTCAGATTAACAACGAAACTTGAGCTATGGGGATGATATTCTCTCAGGGTGACAAAAAATGTAGAGACGTTGCATACAACGTCTCTACAACGGTTAGATCAGATTTAGATTTGCTCGATGTCTAATGATGATGATGGTGATGGTGACTTCCCGCTAACTGGGGATTAACCGCCATAGCTTCCTGATTCATTAACTCCGCAATATGAGCATTTGCCCATTCAGCAGCCATTTCCAAAAATTCTGGCTTGTCGTTAACACAGGCCATTTGGACATAACTCACATCAGGATGCTTTTTCGCTAAATCATGAATGATGTGGTGTACATCTAATAGAGTTTCGTGGTTTTCTGTCGCAAAGCCAATGGGCATAAATATTACTGCTTTTGCACCCAATTGAATCAAGTTATTAGCAGCTTGTTCGGCATTTGGCAATGTCCATTCAATTAAAGGTGTGTCATGGTTCAGCCAACCCACGGAAATTAAAGGATAGCGGTTAATTAACTTATCCCGGACTAAATCATATAGTGTTTGACTTTCGGTAATTCCAGAGGTGAATCCTTTGGCTTTGTGGGGACAACCATGATTCATTAAGATAATACCGATTTGAGAAGGTAGGTATGCTGCACCTACTTCGGCGGAAATCTTTTCCTCAACGAGATTAGCCAATAAATCAATGTAGGCTGGTTCGTTATAGAAGGAGGGGATGTAACGCTGTGCTTTTACCCAATGTTCTTCTCCATCAGGAATCTCAGCTAAAGCATTGTTAACTTGCTCAACTGCAATTCCACTGGTAAAGATGGAATCAACGACTAATAAGGGGTAAATGAGGATTTTCTCGAACCCTTGGTTTTTAATTTCTGCTAAAACTTGATCAGGTAGGTAGGGCGCACAGAAGTTAAAGGCTTTGAAAACTTGGATGCGATCGCCCCACTTGGCTTGTAAGTTCTTTTCTATACCAGCGCGTTGCTGTTCAAAGATGGCATTGTGTGGGGAAATAAAATCATGGTGAGTGTGTCCCCATTCATGACGGTCAAATAACGCCAATAGCTTTGCTAAAGGGGGATAAATCCAGGTTGGTACTGGTGCGAATTTTGCAGTCAGTAGATTTAAAGCCTGTTCGTTATAGTTAGCAAAATCTTCATAGCTTTCAACTTCACCGTAGCCCATAAGTAAGACAGCAACTCTGTCTTTACCTGATAACTGCTCGTGGATGTGTTGCTGTTTTTCTGGGGTTGCAACCACAATGATTTCCTCAATATTAATCTATATAAACCAGAGTTGAAAGCCGATTAAGTTAGGGAATAACTTTATTGCTCTGTTAACTCGTAGTTTATTATCCCATCCAGGGGGATAGGACAGCTACAAAATTAACAATAATATATCAAAAGCCATACTGGGGTTATTACTCGTTACTGAGTATGAAAAAATAAATATTTTAGGATTCTGTATTTCACATCTTATTTGTGTTAAGGGTAAATTTTCATATATCCTGAAGGCAGGGTTGAGTAATTGAGTAAAGTGATCTTGGTAGTCTGTTTACTCGGAATTACTGTTAACCAAGTCTGATTGAATACAAAAGTTGTGATAAATAACAAAAAACCTGTTATTACTGAAGAGGAATGAGTATAATCATTTGCCCTGGAATTCATGAGCCAGCGTTAACGAAAAAGTTTATCTCAGAATGCTTTTTTTCAGGCGCTGATAGTTTAAACGCGTCAGAATGGGGCGAAATCCTGATTTATCCGGGTGAAAGTTTATTGGCTTTATCATCACTTCACATTTTGCAGTTTTTAAGCGATCGCTTGCAGAATGAGCTAAAATCGCCAGTTGTATTCATTAGCTTTAGTGCAGGTGTAGTGGGTGCAATGGGCGCAGCCTGTTCCTGGCAAATGTTAGGGGGTAATATCAAAGCTTTTATTGCTATAGATGGCTGGGGAGTACCACTGGCGGGAAACTTTCCCATTCATCGCCTGAGTCATGATTATTTTACCCATTGGAGTTCTTCATTATTGGGTGGTGGGCATGATAATTTTTATGCAGAACCAGCAGTTGAGCATTTATCCATGTGGCGATCGCCCCAAACAGTCAAAGGTTGGTGGGTAGATCCATCTATAAAAGATTCTCCCCCGCCTGTGCGCCTGACTGCAACTGAATTTTTGCATCTACTAATAAAACCCTGTGAACACAATAAGTCCCGAAACCAGAATGACTAAGGAGAAGTAAAGATTAAACAATTCCAAATTAAGAGCAAATTTCCAATTTCCAATTCAAAAATAATAATTAACAAGAGCAGGAGATCAGGAGACCCAGGGAAAATATTAGTTTGTTTATTCCCCAATCCCCAATCCCCAATCCCCAATCCCCAGTATATAAATGTTTCCCACTGAACCAGCTGCTGTCAATAACGGATTTAGCGCCCTGCTAAAAAATCGTAGTTTTATGCTCCTATGGATTGGGCAGCTGTTGTCCCAGTTAGGAGATAAAATATTCTTTGTCTTAATGGTGGTGCTGCTGGAGAATTACCAACCGCCTCCGGGTTTAGCCCAAAACTCCATGTACTCAATTTTGATGCTGGCTTTCACATTACCGGCGATTTTATTCGGTTCTGCGGGTGGTATCTTTGTGGATCGCTTTTCTAAAAAGTTCATTTTAGTAGGCGCTAATGTATTGCAGACATTATTAATGCTGCTCATAGCCTTTTTACCACGAGAGTTTTTTATTCTCTTGATCTTAACCTTTGCAATCTCCACCTTGGCACAGTTTTTTGCTCCAGCAGAGCAAGCTGCTATTCCTGTTTTGGTACGAAAAGAGAATTTTATGGCAGCTAATGCACTGTATAGCAGCACTATGATGGGAGCATTAATTGTGGGTTTTGCCATTGGAGAGCCAATATTAAGTTTAGCCAAAAGTTGGTTAGGAGCAGGCTATGGTCAAGAAATGGTGGTTGGTGGATTATATTTATTATCGGCATTAGCGGTACAGCCAATTAACTTTCGAGGTGAAAACAAATTATCTGGCGATGATCTGCGTACAGAAATTAATCCTTGGGCTGACTTTAAAGCAGGCTTGCGCTATCTGAGTCAAAATCGTTTGATATTAAATGCCATGCTGCAACTCACTACTTTATATTGTGTATTTGCCGCATTAATGGTTTTGACGATTAGATTAGCCGCCGAATTTGGTTTGAAGGAAAAACAATTTGGCTTTTTCTTAGCCGCAGCTGGGGTGGGTATGGTATTTGGTGCGGCAATTTTGGGTCATTGGGGTGATAAATTGCATCATAAGCCTTTACCCCTGATGGGATTTTTGATCATGTCGTTGGTTTTAGGGGTGTTCACTTTCACCCATAATTTAATTCTAGCTTTAGGACTCAGTGCATTTTTGGGTATAGGTGCGGCTTTAATTGGTGTACCGATGCAAACTTTAATTCAACAGCGCACACCACCCACTATGCACGGGAAAGTATTTGGCTTTCAAAATCATATCGTGAATATTGCTTTATCTGCACCCTTAGCAATTACCGGCCCTTTAACTGATGTTCTCGGCTTAAGAACTGTTTTGGTAGGAATGAGTATAGTAGTAGCAGGTGTGGGGATTTGGGCTTGGAAAAACACCCGCCAAGTTCTACAAGACGTAATTTAAGCCAAAATTATATTTCTGGAACTTCGGATGAGAATTCTTTGTGCTTCAGGATAATTCGAGCATCGAGGGCAATTAATTCCTCAGATGAAGCTAGCAAGGGGTTTATATCAATTTCTTTAATCCCAGGCTGTTCTACAACTAATTGACTAAATACTACCATTAATTGTTCAAGGGCGGCAAGATCAATACTTTTTTGTCCTCTGACTCCTTGGAGTGCTTTGTAAATTTGTGTTTGCTCCATCATGCGTCGGGCTAAGGTAGTATTTAGGGGTGGAAGTGCGATCGCGCGATCGCGAAAAATCTCCACAAGTTTTCCTCCTGTACCAAAAACCAACACCGGGCCAAATTGTGCATCAAGACTACTACCAATAATCAGTTCATAACCAGCCATTTTTACCATTGGCTGCACAGTTACACCTAAAAAATGCTCAACACCTACTTTCGCACTCACTGATTCTGCAATGGCGTTGTAAGCTAGTCTAACAGCTTCAGCATCTCTGAGATTTAACTGCACACCGCCAACATCAGTTTTATGCGTAATGGTGTGGGAAAAAACCTTTAAAACAACTGGATAGCCCATATTTTCAGCACATCGAACCGCTTCATCCTCACTTTCAGCCACGCAAGTAGTCACCACCGGAACACCATAAGCTGCTAGAATTTGCTTTGATTCAAACTCTGTGAGCATAGTTCGCTCTGCCTGACGTGCTGCTTTGATAATTTTCTCAACACAGTTCCGGTCTGGTATCCCTGAAGAAGAATCAATTGCAGATATTACAGGAGTTTCGTAGATACCACGGAGGTTATAGGTAGACTGCCACATATAACTAAACATCCGAGCCGCAGTATCAGGATAAGGATATGTGGGGATGTGGTTTTTATTGAGAATCATCTCACCTGCGGCTACATCGGCTCCTCCCATCCAACTAGCAAGGATGGGTTTACCAACCATCTGCGCGTAGGGTTTCAATTGTTCGGCTGTTTGGGTGGGATCTGTCATCGCTTGGGGAGTAAGAATCACCAATAAGCCATCACTATTGGGGTCTTTAGCGGCAATTTCTAAGGCTTGAGTATATCTGTGTGGGTCAGCGTCACCTAAAATATCAATGGGATTACCATGACTCCAATGTGCTGGTAATATTTGGTTAAGGGATGCGGTAGTCTCTTCAGAAATTTCGGCAACTTCTCCACCTGTAGCAATCAGAGCATCAGTAGCCAGCACTCCGGGACCACCTGCGTTAGTCAAAATTGTTAAGCGTGGCCCTTGGGGACGGGGTTGTTTTGCTAATAGTTCTGCCATATCGAACAAATCAGAGATACTGTTGACGCGTAATACCCCACAACGCCGGAAAGCTGCATCGAGAACTTGATCACTTCCTGCTAATGCGCCAGTATGAGATGCGGCGGCTTTTGCGGCGGCTTCAGTACGTCCGGCTTTAATCACAATAATCGGCTTTGTTAAAGCAACTTGACGCGCTGCTGACATAAATGCTCGCCCATCGCCGATGGCTTCCATGTAAATAACAATACTTTTAGTATGCGGGTCATCACCAAGATAGTTAATTAAATCCCCCCAACCGACATCAAGCATGGAGCCAAGGGAAACAAAGGCGCTAAATCCGACGTTTTCTGAAAAACTCCAATCAAGAATAGCCGTGCAGAGCGCTCCACTTTGACTAATAAAGCCGACATTCCCAGGACGTGCCATTGCACTGGCAAAAGTCGCATTTAAACCCGTGCGCGGACTCATTACACCTAAGCAGTTAGGGCCGATAATCCGCATTTTACCCCGATGGGCTTGTTCTAGGATTTGCTGTTCTAAGGTGATACCCTCAGCACCAGTTTCTTTAAAACCAGCACTAAGGATAATTGCACTTTTGACACCTGCATCTACGCATTGAGTAATAATACTTGGGACTGTTGGTGCTGGGGTAGCAATTACTGCTAAATCTACTGCTTCGGGAACATCAAAGATAGTCGGGTAGGCTTTGATTCCCAGTGTGCTGTGTCGTTGGGGATTGACTGGGAAAACGGTTCCACCAAAAGGATTACTGATTAGGTTCCATAATAGAGTGCGTCCTACACTGTTAGCTCTTTCACTAGCACCAATTACCGCCACACTTTTGGGCGCAAAGATAGCATCCAGAGGATTTTGCTTCTGAGTTCGCAAAATATCATGTATGGGCTTTTCCATGAGTTGCTGCTTTGTGGTGGTGAGGAATATTTTAAATGATCGCACTGGAATTTGCGTCTATAATTTGGGTAATTTTTTGTAAAGCGATCGCCATTCCAGTTTCGGCAATTGGTGATAGACTATATCCTAATTCAAAGTTGATTCCTGGGATTTTGATCCACCAAGCGGGCGGACTATAATTATACAGGGCTTGAGTTAGGGCTAAGAGCGATCGCGGATCGGCTGTATGTCCAGAGATGATATTGCAAGATGTCGGGGAAAGGGATTGTATTTGTACTTGAGAAGTTTCGGATATTAAACAAGCATCAATAAATATTGCTAAATCAGCATGGGCTAAAACCTCAGCTAGTTCGGGGGTGAGTTGGTGAACAGCAATGGATTTTACCTGTGATAGCTGCAAGGTTTTGGCTACTTTTTGACCAATACCATCATCACTACGTAATTCATTACCATATCCTATAGCGATCGCATGAAAATTCATATTATTTGGATTGATTTATATCACGCAGAGGCGCAGAGAGAATGAGAGAATGAGAGTTTGAGAGAGGAGCATCCCAATTTGCTAAAAACATAGAAGACTAATGTAAAAAACCTATTAAACCCTCTTACCTTGGCGTTCTTCTCCCAAGGGGAGACGCTACGCGAATGCGTCTAAAGCCCTTCGGGCATACGCTGCGCGAAGGCGGTTCGTTTTTCCATTCTTCTTTAAGCCAAAATACCATAAATAAATTGAACTTGCACATTTGGGATGTTCCTACGAACTACGAATTACGAATTACAAATTATTCTCGCCAAACTTCGTTAACTATACTCCCGTTTTTATCAATTAATTGAATATGTAATGGCATTTGTCCGGCTGCATGAGTTGAGCAACTTAAGCAAGGATCAAAGGCTCTGATTCCGGCTTCTACTCGGTTTAATATTCCTTGGGAAATTTCTGCACCATTAATAAAATGTCGGGCAATTTGCGCCACTGTGCGATTCATTCCTAGATTATTTTGACCTGTGGCAATTATTAAGTTTACTTTCTGCATTAAACCATTTTCATCTACTTGATAATGATGAAATAATGTTCCTCTGGGGGCTTCACTTACTCCGACTCCAGATAATTGATTAATCCCCGCTTCAGCCCGCAGTCTATTTGATAGTAAATCTGGATCATCTAATAAAATTTCAATGCGCTCAATTGATGCTAAAATTTCAATTAATCGCGCATAGTGATAGAAAAATGATGAGTTAACAGTGCCTTTGCCTCTGTCTCTATACTCCCGTAATTCTACATCAGCTAAGGGTGTCCCAATCTGACTACAAATATTCAGCCGGGCTAGGGGACCAACTCGATAAATTCCACTATTTAAATTACAATGGTCACTCTGGTCAGGATAACCCAAAGGGCGATAGTAAGGAAATTTTAAATAAGAATGAGATTCAACTGCTTCACCAATGAATTCTTGATAATTAGTGGGGTCGAGTTGATCAGCTATAATATTTCCGGCACTATCTACAAAACGAATATTTCCGTCGTAGTTTTCCCACAAACCTTCAGGAGTTACTAAACCCATAAATAAGCTGGGGAAATTTCCAAAGGTTTGGGCTTCTTGTTGATAATTATTGAGTAATTCTTTAAATCTACTCAGTGCATTTAATATTGTGGTGCGTGCTTCGGGAATACGGTTCTGAATATGGGTACGTCCTTCTGGGGATAAGGCTTCGCGCACACCACCAGGAACAGCCCATGAGGGGTGTATTTTTTGCCCTCCTAATTGTTCAATAATCTCTTGTCCAAATTGACGCAAGCGGATACCTCCACGGGCTAGTTCTGGTTCGGCTGCAATTAACCCAAATATATTGCGTTTTGCGGGATCGCTATCCATTCCTAATAATAAATCTGGGGCGCTGAGGTGGAAGAAACTCAAGGAATGGGATTGAATAATTTGGGCTAAATTCATTAACCGCCGCAGTTTTTCGGCTGCTTTAGGAATTGTAACAGACAGGATGCGATCGCCTGCTTTGGCAGAGGCTAATAAATGGCTGACTGGACAAATTCCGCAAACTCTGGCGGTAATTCCTGGCATTTCCCACAGGGGACGACCTTCACAAAATTTCTCAAATCCCCGAAATTCTGTAACATGAAATCGGGCATCGCTGACTTGTCCTGTATCATCTAAATAAATGCTGATTTTGGCGTGTCCTTCTATGCGGGTTACTGGATCTATAATGATTTTTCTAGGCATAATGTTTTGGGGTTTTAATGATAATTTTTTTTCAGGCAGAGGCGCTGAGGCGCACCAGAGGAGGAGTTATGGAACCTCACCCCAGCCCTCTCCTTACTAAGGAGAGGGAGCAGGATTAGAACAATTAATTTTATGCTTTAAGATACATTTTGCTGGCGTGTTTAAGTTAGCCAAATTTAATCATGTCTCGTCCTTCTAGTTGTGGTTTTTCTCCTCTTAATAGTGGTTCTAATGTGGCTTTGATTCTAGTTGCTGAGGGTGGACATCCTGGCATATAAATATCAACTGGGACTATTTTATGGACTGGAACTACCCGGTCTAGTAAGGTGGGAACAATGCCAGGTTCATGGGGAATTTGTCCGTGAATATCGGCGGCTTCGATGTAACAACGCTGAAGAACTGGTTCGGCACTACCTAAAGGGTTACGTAAGGCGGTAACATTACCTGTAACTGCACAATCGCCAAAGGAAACCAGAATGCGCGATCGCTCTCTAACTTGGTGTATCATTTGCAAATGATCTTCGTTGGCTACTGCACCTTCAACTAACACTACATCTACTCCTTGGGGATATTCTTTGATATCAGCGAAGGGACTATAAACTAAGTCTACTTGTGCAGCTAAATCTATTAGCCATTCGTCTAAGTCGAGAAAGGACATATGACAGCCGGAACAGCCGCCTAACCACACTGTTGCTAGTTTTAAACGTGTCATAATAATTCGTAATTTGTAATTCGTAATATTTCCTTCGGAAACGCTACGCGAACGCTTCGCTGATGCGCCTTTGCGTGAGCCTATTCATATTTGAAATCAGCAACGCCTATTTTTTTAGTGTTTAGGAAACGTTCGCGTAGCGTGCTGGAAGCTCTACCGCAGAGACGCAGAGGACACAGAGTTATGAGAGTTTCAGAGGTTTTTTCGTAAGTTTTAATTATTTAAAGGTTCCATTGGTGTTTCTCTCTGGCTGTAACTAGGAAATCAAGTTTGGCTCGGTCGCGTTTCATTTCCCCCACACTTGAACCTTTGTCAAATAGCGCTCCTGTAGGACAAGCATCAACGCATTTACCGCAAGAAGTACAAGTATCTGAAGTTCCCCAAGGTTGATTGAAATCGGTGATGACGTGGGAATTTGTCCCCCTTCCCGCCATATCCCAAGTGTGCGCTCCTTCGATTTCATCACAAACACGTATACAACGAGTGCAAAGAATACAACGGTTATGGTCAACACCAAAACGATCATGTGAAACATCAACTTTGCGATCAGGGAAATGATAATCTAAACGGACATGATCCATACCCAACTCAATAGCTAAATCTTGCAATTCACAATTACCATTAGCGACACAAACCGAGCAAATGTGATTACCCTCAGCAAACAGCATCTCAATAATTGTACGGCGATATTTGTGTAGGCGATCGCCATCTGTCCTCACCTCCATCCCCTCAGTCACCTTAGTCACACAAGCAGGCTGAAGCTTATCACTCCCAGCAATCTCCACCAAACACAACCGACAAGCCCCCACATCCGTCACCCCCTGCAAATGACACAAAGTTGGAATATAAATCCCCGCATCCTGAGCCGCTTGCAGAACAGTCTCCTCCTCCCGACCACTAACCAACCGCTCATTAATACTTAAAGTCTTAACAACCATCTCACCTTCATCCTCAAAAAATAAACTCCGCGTACCTTTGCGTTAACCTCCGCGCCCCTTTGCGTTTAAATCAACTCCAAATACTCATCCCGAAAATACCGCAAAGTACTAAAAACCGGATTAGGCGCAGACTGACCAAGACCACACAAACTCGTATGCTTCACCATGTCGCATAACTCCTCCAGCAACTCCAAATCAGCCAGAGAAGCCTCACCCGCACTAATCCTCGTCAACAACTTATACAACTGCACCGTTCCCACCCGACAAGGAATGCACTTCCCACAAGACTCATCCATGCAAAATTCCATAAAATAGCGGGCGACATCCACCATATTCGTACTTTCATCCATGACAATCATCCCCCCCGAACCCATAATGGAACCAAGTTCAGTCAGAGATTCATAATCCACAGGACTATCAAAAGCCGATGCGGGAATACATCCCCCAGAAGGACCACCAGTTTGCACAGCTTTCACCACACCGCCATTCGGTACACCCCCGCCCATAACTTCCACAATCTGCTGTAAAGAAGTTCCCATTGGCACTTCAATCAAACCAGTGTTAGTGATGTTCCCAGCTAAAGCGAAAACCTTTGTACCCTTGCTTTTTTCAGTCCCAATACTGGCGAACCATTCCGCACCATTACGGATAATTGGTGCAACATTGGCGTAAGTTTCGACGTTATTAATTAACGTCGGATAGCCCCATAAACCAGACTCAGCCGGGTAGGGAGGACGGGGATGAGGAGTACCGCGTTTACCCTCAATCGAAGCCATTAAAGCCGTTTCTTCACCACAAACATAAGCCCCCGCACCGATGCGAATATCAATTTTAAAATCAAAGCGTGAGTCAAAAATTTGACTTCCCAAAATGCCAAAGCTTTGCGCTTGACGAATTGCAGTTTGTAGACGATTGATCGCTATGGGATATTCGGCTCTAATGTAAATATAGCCTTGATTTGCACCTACAGCATAAGCTGCGATCGCCATTCCTTCTAAAACCCGATGCGGATCACTTTCGAGAACGCTACGATCCATAAATGCACCGGGATCTCCTTCATCGGCGTTACAAATTACAAACTTGCGATCGCCCTCGGCTTTCGCCACAGTCGCCCATTTCAAACCTGTCGGATAACCAGCACCACCACGTCCCCGTAAACCACTGCGGGTAATAGCATCTACTACCTCGCTAGGAGTCATTTCCCGCAAGACATGGTAAAGCACTTGATAACCTTGAGCCGCAATATAAGATTGAATGCGTTCTGGATCAACCTTGCCACTGTTTTCTAACACAATGGACATCTGGGATGTAAAAAATGGATGTGTTAAATCACTCTGTGAAACTGTTGTTTCTCCCCCATTCAGAGCAGTAATAATTGAAGGTGCATCATCAGGTGTAACTTTTTCGTAGAGCGTACTTGTACTTTCTGGTTCAGTGTTTTTTTCTACTTGTACTAATGGTCCTTGACAGCACAAACGCATACAGCCAACGCCATAAACTTCCACTTGTTCCGCCAAATTTTCTGCTGTTACAGCCTCTTCTAGACTCTGTTTGACTGCTTGTGAATTAGTAGCTAAACAAGCAGCTGCAATACAACAGCGAATTTGCACAGGTTTGTGTGAATCAGATTCTTTGCGGGCAATTTCGGTTAATTCAGCTAGATCCATTTTGCAGCCATCCTTTGATGCGATCGCCAACTGATTCCGGAGTTTGGTCGCCTAAAACGGTATCATCAAATACTACAACAGGCGCAATTCCACAAGGGCCGAGACACCTGGCTGTTAGCAGTGAAATTTGACCATCTGCTGAGGTTTCACCAGGGCGGATATGTATAGAATTTTCCAGACTGTTCAGGATTTCTTCAGCGCCTTTGACATAACAAGCTGTACCTGTACACACCATGCAACTATGCCTACCAATAGGTGCAAGTGAAAAAAAATGGTAGAACGTCGCAACGCCATAAACTGTACTAGGTGGTAATTTTAATTGATGCGCGATATAAACTAATACATCCTTTTTTAAATAGCCAAAAAGTTCCTGCGCCTTGTGCAATATCTCAATTAATGCATCCTGTTGATACTGATAGCGTTTGATAGTTGCTGACAGCATTTTTAAACGCTTATCCTCGTGAATATCTGTTGCTGAGGGAGCTTTTGCTTGGTTGTTACTTTTAACAGCAGATGCTAAATCCATCGCTCTCGCCTCTTAGTTGCGATGCTCCAAGTCTAACAATCCATTAAGATGATAGAAGAACAATTTGATAAACTTGTGATGAAAGTTAAACTTAATTTTTTGATGGGGTTTAGTTCAGTAATCAGGATTTAATAAGTCAGGAAAAAACGAACCACAGAGGCACAGAGTACACAGAGGAATGAGGGTTTGAAAGGTCTTGGCGTAAGTTTAACTAATGTCAAGAAAAAACAGCAATAGATACAATTATTCCCAGGTAATTTATATAGGACTTACGCAAGAACTCTCTGAAACCTCTTAACTTTGTGTCCTTTGCGTCTTTGTGGTTCGTTTTTCCATTCTTCTATAAACTACTTGTCCTCACCATTTAGATAGATTTTTTGGTTTGTAATTGACAGAACAAAGTTTTAGATTGAGGTGTCATGACTATGCAAAAACGACTGGGTATTCTTACCAGTGGTGGCGATTGTCCGGGACTAAATGCTGTAATTCGGGCAGTTGTGAGTCATGCTACCCTCACCTATAACTGGCAGGTAGTGGGTATTCCTTATGCAACCAGAGGACTTTTAGAAAGAAAGACTATTCCTCTGGGCATACATAGTTTAGACCTCCGTGGGATTGACCCTTTGCTGAATATGGGAGGCACGATTCTTGGTAGTATTAATAAAGGGGATACTTTAGCTCATGCTGAGGAAATTATTGCTGGTTATCAAGCTTTAGAATTAGATGCTTTGATTGGGATTGGTGGAGATGGGAGTTTAGCAATTCTTACCCAACTCCAAAGTTTAGGAAATTGGCAGTTTGTGGCGATTCCGAAAACCATTGATAATGATGTCGGTCAGACGGAACGAGTTGTGGGCTTTGATACTGCGGTAAATACCATTGTTGATGCTCTCAATCGTTTGACGTTTACAGCTGCTAGTCATGACCGGGTAATGATTGTGGAAGTGATGGGACGCAAAGCCGGTCATTTAGCACTACAATCGGGGATTGCAGGGGGTGCAGATGTGATTCTAATTCCCGAAATTCCCTATTCAATTAAAGCTGTATGTGAACATTTGGCAGAATTGCGCGATCGCTGGGGACGTAGATTTGGCATTATAGTTGTCGCAGAAGGCGCTCAAATCGCCGTAGATTCAGCCACATATCCATCCTGTGAACATCCATCCTGTGGTATGGGTCAATATATCGCCGATGAGATTGGTTATTGCACTCAGCATCAAATTGATATTCGGGTTTCCGTTTTAGGACATATTCAACGCGGTGGTATACCCTCAGCCTTAGACCGTTTGATGGCTTCGGCTTTTGGTAAAGCGGCGGTAGATTTGTTAGCTGATGGACGAACTGCACAGATGGTAGCTTGGAAAAATGGACAAGTGGTAGCAGTTCCTTTAGCAGCAGTTTTAGCTTCCAGTCCATGTCTTGTAGATCCAAATAATTTCTTAGTCCAAACTGCGCGATCGCTCAACACTTACATCGGAAATGTTACTTTGGAAAAAATACCATGATCGCCACTAAATCAAAAACCAATCAGCCAGTAATTGAGAAATCAAAAATTGACTATTATATAGTACATAAAATTCCCGGTAGAATCAGATTTCGTGTTCCTCTGTTAGCCCATGACCCCGATTATGCCCAAAGCCTCCAAGAATTACTAGCATCTGATAGTCGGATTGTGGCAGTTCGTGTTAATCGCTCTTGCAGTTCTGTGGCGATTAAATATCAATTATCTAGTGCGAAAAATGGGTTAATACCAGCATATTTAGTCAATTTGCTCCGTGATGCTAAAAATAGAGAAGTTGCAAAAAAGTCACAAAAAACTGATTATTCTGGTCTAAAGTTGCCGGCTTTGGCTACTACTTTCGCTTTATTGGGGTTAGGTTTTCCCATTCCCAGAGCAATAATTGCCGCAACAGTGGCACTGGCGGCTTTACCTGTTGCTCAACGTGCTTATACTAGCATTACAGAAAAACGCAAATTAAATATAGATTGCTTAGATTTTATGGCGATCGCCTTAACATCTGCCCAAGGAAATCTCTTAACACCAGCTTTGGTAATCACACTACATGAAATTGGTGATCAAATTCGCGATCGCACCGCCAGAGTTACCGAACATCACGCCGCCGATTTATTAAAATCTTTGGGAAATTACGCTTGGGTGGAACAACCAGATGGGCAGAAAATACGCATCCTAGCCACAGAAGTACAACCAAAAGACACCGTGATCGTCTATCCTGGGGAACAAATCCCCGTTGATGGACAAATACTGCAAGGAAAAGCTTTAATTGACCAGCAAAAGCTGACTGGTGAATCAATGCCGGTTTTACGTCAAGTGGGACAAGCGGTTTATGCTTCTACCCTGGTGCGGGAAGGAGAAATTTACATCAAAACTGAGCGAGTAGGCGCAAACACTCGTGCTGGAGCCAGTATAGAGTTAGTCAAAAAAGCCCCTGTGTACGATACACGCATGGGTAATTATGCCGCAAACATCGCCGACAAAGCAATATGGCCGTCCCTAATTTTTTCTGGACTGGTGTTAGCCGCAACCCGTGACCCATCCAGGGCTGCATCTATCCTGACTCTCGATTTTGTCACCGGGATTCGCGTTTCCCTACCCACAACTTTCTTAGCAGCCTTACACCACGCCACTAGACATGGTGTTCTCATCCGCAGTGGTCGAGCTTTGGAAAAATTGGCACAAGTGGATACTTTGGTATTTGACAAAACAGGCACTTTAACTAAAGGTGAGATTGAAGTTGTGGCAGTGGAAACTGTCGGTGAGAGAATTTCTAGGCAAAGGCTGTTAACACTAGCTGCTGCTGCCGAACAACGGCTGACTCATCCAGTTGCCGAAGCTGTGGTAAACTATGCCGAGAAACAGGGAATTGAAATTCTCCCCCGGCCAGAATTTGTCTATGAAATTGGTTTAGGTGTCCGAGCCGAAATTGACGGTGAACAAGTTATAGTGGGGAGCGATCGCTTTTTGCGTCAGTGTGGTATTTCCCTCGACTGTCCCCATGATCTAAATTCCCGCATTTCTGCCCATGATGCTTTGCTGTATGTCGGGGTAAATCAGGAGTTCCAAGGAGTCATTTATTACACAGACCCCCTGCGCCCAGAAAGTCCCACCGTAATTGAGAAACTCCAAAGTGAATACGGTATGGAAATACATCTACTCACAGGCGATAATCAGCAAAGGGCGATAGCTGTCGCCGAAAAACTGAATCTACCCCTATCCCAAGTTCATGCTGAAGCATTCCCAGAACAAAAAGCCGAAATTATCCAAAAAATACATGAATCTGGTAAAACTGTAGCGTTTACTGGCGACGGCTTGAATGATTCCATCGCCCTAGCTTATGCCGATGTAGCGATTTCCTTTGGTGGAGGTTCCGAGGTAGCCAGAGAAACAGCCGATGTTGTCCTCATGGATGATAACCTGAGTAGTTTTTTAGAAGCAATGGCGATCGCCCGCCAAACCCAAGCAGTAATTAAACAAAATATCAGTTTAGCCGTCCTTCCCAATTTAGCAGCATTAGGACTAGCCACAACCACAGGGTTGCATCCCTTAGCGGCGACAGTAGTCCACAACGGTTCAGCAATTGCAGCCGGGTTAAATGGCTTGCGTCCCCTCATGCATCAAGATCCGCCAAGACAGAGGAGCGAATGTTAAGTAGGTGGGCGCGAAAATCTATAACTTTGTCATTGCGTTCGCGGAGCGTGGCGTTAGCCATACGGAGCAACGCGGAGTTAAGCAACGGCAAGGGTTTTAGATAATTTACATGATGAATTGCGCGTGAGTTGACGACAGTCCTCTTGCCTGTTTCCCCGCAGGGGAAACAGGCAAGAGGACATGGAGGAAACGAACATTTTGTATCAGGACTTACGCAAAAACCCTCTCCAACCAAGGAGAGAAATCAATTAAAACGCCTGAGAAAAAGCCTAAAAAACAAGAATTAAGTCCTGAACAAAAAATTAAAAATAAACAGCTTGTCCTGAACAAAAAATTAAAAATAAACAGCTTGAATCAGAGCGCATATTTGTAGAACATTTAATTCGTTTAGTGAAGATATTTAGAGTAGCTCAAGAAAGATTTAGATTAAATTCCTCTAAATACAAACAGATAATTATGACTATTTGTGGACTTGTTAGATTACGCATTGGCACATTTATTTTGTAGCTATAAAAAATTTAAATTATCCGCAATTAAATTATCAAGGAAGAGATGCTACTTTTGGCTAATTACCAACAATACGCATTTCTAATCCTTATTCTAGCGTAAAATCTCAGGGTCTTTGCAGTTAGCGATCTCTCCCCAAGAACAGCATAACCGCGAGGGTTTGATAGTTTTCGGAGATGTATAATGAGTTGGGAAGCCTACACTCACCCGTCAGGGGAGTGTAGGTAGTTCACAACTTCTGCCCAGCAAAAATAGATCGTACTTCACCGTTACGACGCACGATCGCTTCGCCATTGGCAACATCAACTAAAGTCCAGCCAGTAGCACCGATGCTTTCTCCCATATGTACCCGGCGAGTTACGCCTTCAAATTCAAATAAAGCAGCAGATTTGTCGCCTAACTCCATTAATCCCGCTAAGGTATGGGTAGCAGATGTTGCAGGGGTTTGTAAATATGCCTGCTGTGGGGTATCTGTTGGCGGTGATGGTGGCCGCACTGGCACAGATGGCGGCTTCACAGTAATTGGTGCGCTCTGCACGGTTACAGGTTTAATTTCTGGGCGCACCGGCTTGGCTGGGGTTTGCACAGACTCCGGTTGAGAGGTCGGGGAATTAGTTGCTACCTGTGGTTGAGTTGCAGTAGCGACGGGAGTCGGTGGTGGCGCATAGCGCATTGGTGACGGCGCTTGATAAACAGGAATGTAAATGCGCTCGACGACGTTTGTCGAACGGCTAGGAATAGGTTGTGTGTTGTTAGCAGCTAGAGGTGCTGTTAAATCACCAGCCACAGGTGAGGAGTTGGAAACTCCCCCATTCGCCAGTTTGGAATCAGCAGATTTACCATTACTGGTTTTTTCTTGCTTCTCGATCATCGCCAGCGCTCCCAGCATATAGTTAACCAAGTCTGCCTGAGCATCTACTGGGGGAGATAGCTGTGTCTGGGTCTGGGGTAGATAGATATCTGGTTCAGTCAATCTGGAAGTGAGAAGAGTCAGCAATCCAGATTGGACTATATATATAGTGCCTGCGATCGCTGCACCGGCAATCAGCAATTTTCTCAGATTCAGCCTAGTTTTCTGGTGCTTAGTAATGGCCCCAGATTTATTAACTACAACTGTACCAACTTGCTCGTTCTTACTTATCGAAATTGTTTTTCCAGTCCGGGTGAGGGAGTTTCCTAAAACCACCTGCGGCACATTAATTGTTTGCAGATGATCATATTCTGAACCCACTGGTGTGGTAGCTTCACCCGAATTGTCAAACCAATCCCGTGCCGCAGTTTGTTCTATAGAACGTGGTGTGCGACTGCCATACTTTAAAGTATGGTCAGGCAGATTCTCGCTCACGTTCAAAATTTCGTCAATATCGGCAAAGAGTTCATCCATCAAACCATCAGCATAGAAATCTATCGACCACGGCTCATTGGTGATCAAGTCTTCTGATAGTTCTGGAATAATCAGATGGGTTCTGGCTGCTTGTAACATAAGGCATTTTAGGTTGTGGCTGCCAGGACGGGACAACGCCGCCCCTATGCCTGGAAATCAAGATTTTTGCACCAAGCCCCCAAGCCCTCGTCAAAATTAGACGAATTGATGGCTTGGTAGTATTAAATTCAACTTTAATCCGGAGACTGCTGATGATGCCATTACTTAATTATTGTCATCTATCATACCACTTCCTTCAGTTTTACTATACTCAATCTTGAGCAACTTTAGGTTAAGCTAATGCCTTTAATTCTGACTGGCTATTGGTTTTACGTAATTCTAAATATATTAACAAAGCGTTAATATCCGCCGGATTCACTCCGCCAGTGCGCGATGCTTGACCGAGAGTAAGGGGTTTTACTTTACTAAGTTTTTCCCGTGCTTCTTTAGAAAGGGTATCAATTGTGGTGTAATCCAAGTCCGCAGGTAGCTGGCGATGTGCTTGACGGGCAATTTGTTCTATCTGATTTTGTTGTCTAGCGAGATAGCCAGAATACTTGATGTCAATTTCTGCGCCTTCTTTTTCTGCTTGCTTGAGGTTGGGGTTTCCCAGTCCGTAGCTGTCGAGGTCAACATAATGAAATCCTGGACGGCGCAGTAATTCAGCTAGGGTAATTGAACCTTTTATTGTTTGTTGGGATACAGAAGCGATCGCCTGGCCAATTTCATCATGTTCTTTAATCCTGGTAGCATATAGCCTGGCTTTTTCTGTGGTAATCTGTGTTTGTTTGTCAGTAAACAAATTCCATCGGCGATCGTCAATCAAACCGATTTCCCGTCCCAGAGGTGTCAGCCGTTGGTCAGCATTATCAGAACGCAGCAGTAAGCGATATTCCGAACGGCTAGTAAGCATTCGGTAAGGTTCCCGTAAATCTTTAGTACACAAATCATCAACCAGCGTGCCAAGATAACTGTGTTCACGGGGGAAAACAATCATTTCTTCACCGCGAACCAACCGCGCCGCATTAATTCCCGCCACAATTCCTTGAGCTGCGGCTTCTTCATAACCAGTTGTACCGTTAATTTGTCCCGCACAGAATAAACCAGAAATTTTCTTAGTCATCAGTGTGGGATAACACTGAGTTGCTGGTAAATAGTCATATTCCACAGCATAAGCTGGACGCAGCATCGTACAATTTTCTAAACCGGGGAGACTGCGTAACATTTGCAATTGCAAAGTTTCCGGCAACCCTGTAGAAAACCCTTGGATATATAATTCGGGAATATCTCTTCCTTCCGGTTCAATAAATATTTGGTGGCTTTGTTTATCAGCAAAACGGACAATTTTATCTTCAATACTGGGACAATAGCGAGGTCCCTTAGCTTCCACCCAACCACCATAAACCGGTGATAAATGTAAATTATCGCGAATTAGCCGATGAGTTTCCGCCGTCGTGCGGGTGATATAGCAAGGAATTTGTTCTTTTTTTATCCACACATCGGGGTCAAAACTAAACCAGCGTACTTCTTCATCCCCTGGCTGGATAGTCATTTTGCTGTAGTCAACTGAGCGCTTATCGACTCGTGCGGGAGTACCAGTTTTGAGCCTGCCGGTTTCAAAGCCCAAGCGATTTAAAGTTTGTGTCAAACCCTCAGCCGCAAATTCCCCAGCCCGTCCAGCTGGCATAGATTTGTTACCCACCCAAATCTTACCACCCAAAAAAGTACCGGTTGTCAAGATTACCGCTTTGCAGCCAAAAGCCACACCAAAGTAAGTTTCAACACCAATCACCTCATCATTAGCACCCAGCACCAAGTCCGTCGCCATTGCTTCGCGAATGCTCAGATTTTCTTGGTTTTCCACAATAGTTTTCATCACCGCCGCATATTCGCGCTTATCACTTTGAGCGCGTAATGCCCACACCGCCGGACCTCGTGAAGAGTTGAGGATGCGCTTTTGTAGATAAGTGCGGTCTGCAACCTTGCCAATTTCCCCACCCAGTGCATCCACCTCATGAGTCAACTGGGATTTAGCTGGCCCCCCCACAGCTGGATTACAAGGTTGCCAAGCAATTTTATCTAAATTGAGTGTCAGTAGCAGAGTCCGACAACCGAGGCGGGCAGCAGCAAGAGCCGCTTCGCAACCGGAGTGACCTGCACCGACGACAATGACATCAAAAGCGTCTTGAAATTCCACAGAATTGTGCATGGTCATCTTACAGGACAAGCAAGTTTATAGTTATTAATTATTTTAACCAATTCAGTGCAGGGATTAATAAAAAATCACCAGAATTTGCCAAAGCAAACATTTCTCTTTCATTTCTTCACTTGGCGCACTTGGCGCACTTGGCGGTTCGTTAAACAATATCTCAAAACTTATAATAAAATAGTTACACACTCAACCTCTGGAGTTCTCTTCGTGGGCTTATTTGATGATTTAAGTCGGTTTCTAGAAAATCGTTTAGAAGAATTCTTGCGTAACAATCCGCATTTGGAGCTAGAAGCGTTGTTAGAACAGCTGCGGCAGCAAGAGGAAGATACCTTAAAATTGATTGCAGAGTTAAAATTACAGGAAAAGCGATCGCAAGACGAAATTCTCTCCACCGCCCAAGAAATTCAGCGTTGGCATATCCGGGTTCAAAAGGCTAAAAATGCTGGTAAACAGGATTTAGCAGCCGCCGCACAGGATAGAGAAGCCGCCCTATTGCGGGAAGGAAATCAGCGCTGGGGACAGATGCAGGGGTTAAAAGAACGCATAGCCCAATCTGAAGAACTACTGCGGAAAATTCAAGTGCGGCGACAGGAGGTGCAAGCCAAAGCTACAGAAGCCGAAACAGCCCGCACTCAAGCTCAAAGTCAGCAGCGCTTAAAAACAGATGCTTGGTGGAATCCAACTAGCAGTTATACCAGTGGTTTAGACGATTTAGAAGAAAAGTTTCGCCGTTGGGAAACTCAAGATGAGTTGGAACAAATGAAGCGTAATTTGGGCAAATAAATTAGGATGGTGCGTTGCGCTATGCGACAACACACCCTACCAATTTAAAGGTTTTTTAAGGAGAGGGCAGAGTTTGACGCACATAAAAAAGTGGTTCTGTATATAACAAAACCACTCAAGCTTACAAAAAATTTAGTTGTCTAACCTAGTACACCACGGCGTAAATCAGCCAACTATTTCAAGTCAATAAAAAGTCTATAGAATAAACTTTTTGACTTTTGACTTTTGACTTTTGACTTCCGCCTTGCGGTGCTAGCGCACTCCGCCATGTGTGGCAACAGTATCAATGGGTTTCATTAAGTACAAACGCAGGAACTGCCAAGCATGAGAGAGATAAATTGGCGCTTTTTGGAAGATTTGTAAGAATTTGGGGGTTTTAGAGTTAGCGATCGCAGACAATTTTTCGTTATTCTGGATACACACATCCAATCGCTGATAAAATTCAGGATTTTCTACATCCAGCATGAGCGGAAAGACTCTACCCGCATTTTCATTGGTCTTTTTAATGACATGGATGTCGTATTCTCTCGCATCTAGTCCAATAGCAGCATAAAAGTCCTTACGCTGAATGTCATTGAGATACATGGTTCCAAATACTGATAGTAGGAAGAAGCGACTCCACAGCTTCGCTTTCCAATCATTCAACATTTGTGGCTGGGTTCTCATAATAGCGTCAAAGAAATCTCCATGACGGTTTTCATCTTGACACCAGTTTTCAAAGAATCGGAAAATTGGATAAATTCTATCTTGGGGATTTGCTTCTAAATGACGGTAAATGGTGATATAGCGCCAATAACCAATTTTTTCTGAAAGATAAGTCGCGTAGAATATGAATTTTGGCTTAAAGAAGGTATAAGCGCGACTCTTGGTCAAAAAGCCTAAATCTAGGGACAGATTGAAGTCTGACATCGCTTTGTTCAAAAAGCCTGCATGACGAGCTTCATCCCGTGACATGAGGTTGAAGCACTCGGCTAAGACGGGGCTTTTGTCCTTCAAACGGCGGCCGAGTTCTTTATACAGCAAGAATCCGGAAAATTCGGCGGTGCAAGAACGTTCTAGAAATTCTACAAATAATTGGCGAGTTTCTCCGTCAATGTGATCCCAGGATTGCTCAAACTCGGCATCTCTGACGAAGTGATGGCGGTTGTAGTCAACACGGAACTCTTCGAGAATGGCTTGTAACTCGTCTTCGTTGACGGATATATCCATCCGTGCCATTTCATCAAAGTCGGTGGTGTAAAACCGGGGTGTTAACAGAGTTTCTTTTGCCGGGGTTTTCACACCTGGCCGCATTTCTTCAAAGCCTGGTTTTTTGAGGGAATCTACCATGTCTTAATTGCTCTTTTGTTTTTATTATCTTGAGTACACCAACAGAGCTTATACCAATTCATTATTCAGAAAGTCAGACTCCATCTAGGTTTCCCATGATTGTATCTGTGGCATCCTGTTGACCAATTGGTACAAGGGTAATGCTCTCACAAGGCGCAGGAGACGAGAATATTGATTTGTATAAAATTCAGTCTACCAAGTTGCTGCCTAGAAAATAGTATAGAAAAAGTTAAGAGTTGCAACAATATATCAACGTTTAAGGAACCAAGAACCAAAAATTTGTAGTCAGATCCATAATGATCCTATGCCAGTTAATAAGTTTGTTAGAGTCTGATTAGAGTAGCACATACCTATGATAATTGACAAAATCATTATATTTTCAGTAATTTCTTGTGGTTTTTAGTACAATATCAGTAAGTGATTTTTTTAAAAGTTATTCACTGAAAACTAATGAATATTCCATGAATGGCATGATTAATTCAGACTATTAAATTACTCTGGCTGACTATGCTGATGTAAGAAAACAGCATAAACAATCCATCTTCAACAACAAGAGAAAATCCAAAGGGTTGAAAACAAGATGAATCCTGAGAAGAATCAGCATAAAGACCGCCTTCTTGTCTCTTATATCTTGAGTGCAGCATTTTTTTTCGGCTTAGGAGGCCTGCATCGTTTATACAATGGCAAAATTGGAACTGGTCTTTTGTGGCTGTTCACTGGCGGTGTGTTTGGGATAGGGCAGTTTGTGGATTTGTTGCTAATCCCGAATATGGTTGATGATTACGAAGAAAACCTCAGAGCCAAGGCAGGTTTATCTCCTTTGGGTGTACCTGTAAATCAACAGGCGATCGCTACTCAAGTCTACCGCCCAACTGGTAACAAACTGATGATGGCACTGCTTAAAGCCGCASAGAAAAAAGGGTGGGAGTTTGACTGTGACTCAAGGTGTAACTGCTACAGGTGCAGGGTTTGCGGAAGTGGAAGCTATACTCAAAGAAATGTTGAAATCAGATTATGTGAGGATAGGTAACGACCCCATTACCGGAGCCGTTACTTATTACTTTGACGAACTTAACTAATTTCTACCTAGCCACTTTTGACCGTTCAAACGTTGCACTAAACCAAATACTAAAAGGTCTAGTGTAATTTTGCGCTCATCAATTAAGAATGACTCAAGTGTGCTAGGTCTTTTACCTTCGTTACAAGAAAATCCTTTTTTCCCGGTAATACTTTCCTCTGGGAAATACACGTTAAACTGACGTTGACCATTTTGCCAACTACCAATGACTTGCCAGCATTCTTCGGCTGACTGAAAGCCAGCGATGGGAAGTTTCTGTTTCGCAAAAGCCAGCTGCAAATCTTCTACACCTTCCTGGGCGATCGCATTTTGCAAAGTTGGCAAGTAGTGTTGCTCCATAAACTCCACAAAGGGCTTATCTTCTACCGCCGGGGGTTTTTCCTTTTTTGCGGCTTTGGCGGCGGCTGGGGGCTTTTCTGCCTTGGGTGGTGCTGTTTTTGTCGTAGCGGCGTTGGGGTTAACTTCTGGGTTCGCTGCTTTGGGATCTGGCGTGTTGGCAGTAGGGAGGTTTGTTGCTACTGGTTCGTTAGTGCTGGGAACTTGTTTGTCAACATTGCTGGGAGCCGCTTCTCCGGTTTGATTGTGATTTTTTTCTTCTGCCATTGCTCAGGTCAATCCTTTGTCTAGGGGAGCGATTTTACCTTCATTTTGACATAGGAGCGCTTGGCGATCGCTGTAAACTATAAAGTGTAACTAAAACTTCCATCCCATGAAGCCTTTGCAAGACTACACCATTGTGATTCGTCCTGATGACAATGGCACATTTGTGGCTTATGTTCCAGCGATTGTTGGTTGTCACGCTTGGGGACAAACACCAGATGTAGCCCGTACCGAACTCGTTTATGTGTTTGAAATGATTCAGGAAGAATACGAAGAACAAGGGCGTTCTTTGCCTCAAGATGTTGAACTGGTGATTGCAAATGCCAGCTAAAGCCAGTGAATTAGAACGGACGGCACGCAAACTCGGTTTTGAAAAAGTGCGACAGAAAGGCAGTCATGCTCGTTGGCAACATCCAGATGGAAGATCAACCACAATTCCTATTCATGGCAATGCTGAAATTGGTAAATGGTTGTTTTATGAAATTCTTAAACAGTTGGGTATTACTGAGGAAGAGTTTAACCAACTCCGATAAATACTGTATGCGATGCACCCCCAAATCAAAGAGTGCGATCGCCTGAATCTCAATTGATACTCCCCAGCCCTAAAGGGACGGGGATTCTTGAAGAGTCCACAAACGGATCTTCAAAGGCGCTATCAATTCGCCGCTACTGATTCCACTGAGATTAAATCCCAGTTTTACCGCTACTTTTCTTAAAATATTGGCAGCCCCATTCGCATCTGCATTTATTTTTAGTCCGCTAGAAGCCTGATACAAACCACGACTAACTCTTCTTCCTGACGCTTTCCACCCTTCTGGTTTGGAACCAAATACAGGTAGAAAATCGCCATCAACGTAGGATGCTTTAGAAGTGTAAGATTCTTCCGTTTCTATAAACTTGATGCCATATTGCTTACATAATTGGGCAATACGGTCTTTTAATCGTGCAGTAGGTATTTGGACAAATTTCTGATTAGTTTTTGAACCCAGATTTATCTCTTGTCTGTGTCCTTTGTTCCAACCAAATACAATACTACCAATCTGAAATTCTAAACAATGGTTGACTACAATTCTTGCTGCTTTATTTACTGCATCTCTAACTTGTCTGTTACGTTTCTCGGTTATACCACCTAATTGTTTACTCCAGAATCCTTGGGGTTGATTCTTTTTAAGGACTGATACCCGTTTGTTGTACCATTGATTTAAGCTTTTGAGGTGCAATCCATCAACAATAAAGCTAGTGGCTGTATTACTTACACAAGTTAGCCAATTGTTTAAGCCTGGATCTATACCTAGGACTTTCTCAAAGTCTAATTCTACTTTTATTTCTTCAACTGAATAAATAAACTCAGCATAGAAACATCCATTGCGAGGACAAATCCGAATCTCTTTTAGATCAGAATATTTTAAGTTTGACGGCATCGGTAAATAGAAGGCATCTATTCCGAACCATGCTTTAACTTTAGTGCCTAGAGGAAAGCGTAATTGCCCATTCTTCAATTTGACATCTGCGCGAGGGAAAGTAACTAACTTGAGAGCGTTTTTCTTATACCCTGGTAATTTTGGACGCTGCTCAACAGTTCCACCTTTAACGCCTTTGAGCAATCCAATAAACGACCGAAATGACTCAAATACAGTTGTTAAAGTTTGCTGTGCTACGTGGGAATAAAGAGCCTGAAAATGAGCGTTAGATTTCAATAGCCGATGCAACTCAGCTTTGCTCGGTATCTTGCCAGTTTTAAAGAATAACTGGCGAGAATAATATAGTCCACAGTTAGCAAGTTTGTTTGACTGTTCGCAAACAAACTCTAAGATGGCTCTCAATTCTTTGTCTGGACTGATTAAAACTTGTTGGCAACCATAATTAGACATTTTTTTGATTTTCGATGTATTGCTTAATAACTGAAATCGGCGCACCCCCAACAGTTGAAACAAAATAGCTATTTGTCCAAAGTGTTGGTAGCCGACTTTTTAGCCAAGGAAACTCTTGTCTCAAAAACCGAGATGAACGTCCTTTCATATATCGAATTAATTTTGCAATTCCAAATTGAGGATCTACCTCGACTAATATGTGTACATGATCTGGCATTACTTCCATCTCGATAAGTTCGCTCTTGAACTCTGTAGCT